>NZ_JAAKOE010000001.1:0-435543 GCF_049171255.1 Aeromonas sp. 603757
CGTGCAGGCCACCATGCGGATTTCCAGTTGGAGAAAATAGATGCCGAGACGGTCATCGCGGTGTTGAAGCCGTTGGTGTCACCGGATGCGGTGCTGTGTAGCGATGGGGCGGGTGTGTATGCCTGTTTCAGCAAGGAACAGGGTATAACCCATCAGGTGGTGCGCAATCGTCAAGGCGAACGGGTAGTCGGTGCGTATCACATCCAGCATGTGAACGGATATCACCATCGGTTGAAAGAGTGGATGGAGCGATTTCATGGAGTGGCGACGCACTACCTGAAGAACTACCTGGGTTGGCGCAGGATGTTGGAGCGTTACGGAAAAGGCGTAAATATCAAAGTGTGTTTGTATGAGGCCCTGGGGCGCCCCATGCAACACGTAATTGGGACATAGCCAAGAAAAAGCCCGTCACGTTGGTGACGGGCTTTTACTGTTGGTACCCCGAGATGCCGTTGCCGGTTTGGGCCCTTGAACCGTCGGTTCAAGGCGGGGATCGGATCTGACCGCAGGCTTCTCGGTCGTGCCGAGCATGCGCAATAGCCAGAAGGCAGATCCCCTGTTTGGTATGAATATCGGCTCGGGGACTTGAACCGGCTGACAAACATCCCAGGGAATTTTAAAACGGTTTGCGATTAGGGCTGTTGCCCCTCTTCGCTGGCATCACCATATTGTCCGTGCTCGATCAGGGCCGCTTCGATGGTGCGCTGCAGCATCTTGATCCGCTTGTCCATGGTCTCAGAGTATTGGTGGTTCTTCTCTTTTTCAAGGCAGAGCTCATGACAGAAATTGAGCGCCGCCATGATAGCCAATTGCTCGTTGCTGGAGACTTTGGAGCGTTGACGCAGGTCGATCAACTTGTCGGTCAGCTGCTCGGCGGCCTGGCGCAGGGCATCCTGCTGTCCCAAGGGACAGGATACCTTGTAGGGACGTCCCAAAATGACGATTTCTACGGCCTCTGTGCTCATGCCTTCCTCAATACGGCGGAGCTGATTTCCGCCTTTATCCACGTGGACAACTGGGCGGGACTATATAGCGCAGATGCATAAGTTTCAAGGCCTTGCTGGCTCTGCAAGAGGGAGAATGCTAGGATCCTGACCATTAATTCTGCAAATTTGACTGAACTTTGAGCGGATCCTCGATGAGCAAAACGAACCCCCTTAAATATGCGGCAGTGGCCGACATCATGGAACAACATGAGCTGATGGCCAGCGCAGTAGAGGCCCATGGTGTGATCTGCGGTCTGGTGTGCGGCGGTGTGGCACTGGACGACAAGAGTTGGGTGCCCCATTTCAACGATCTGGTGAACGACGGTTTCGGCCTGCCGGCCCCGGTGCGCCAGGTGATGACCGATCTTTATCACAATGTGGTCGAGAGCTTGATGGCCCAGAAGGGCGTCGAGCTGCTGCTGCCAAGTGATGATGCTCCCCTCGACGAGCGCATCGATTCGCTGGTGGACTGGTCACAGGCGTTTCTGGCCGGTTTCGGCGTGGTGCAGCAGGAGTTGTCGCGCGCGTCGGAAGAGTTGCAGGAGATGATCCAGGATATCGCCAGCATCACTCAGGTCTCTGCCGAGTTCGATCAGGAAGATGACGAGAACGAAGCCTCCTTCCTGGTGCTCTACGAACACGTCAAACTGGGGGTCATGATGGCCTTCGAAGAGTTTGGCAAGCGCCCCGATACCCCGAGCGCGCCGCCGACCCTGCATTGAGGTGCGGGTCAACGCGACCCTTACTGAATCTGCAAGAGCGCCTGATGGCGCTCTTTTTTATTCCCTTGTGGTGGCTAACCCTGTGAGGCGCAACCGGTTTTTTGCCGGTGACCTCGCATTCGGCCAGCGGCTTTGTGATAGCATGAGGCAACCTTTTTCACTTCTTCCTCTCTGCTTATGTCTCAATCTGATGTGCGACAGGTCGATGTCACCCTGGTCGGCGGTGGAATGAGCGGCGCCGTGCTGGCCCTCTCGCTGGCAGCCCTGCTTCGATCCGATGGCTCCCCCCTCGAGATCCTGCTGCTGGAGGCAAGCGTCCCCGAACAGCACACCCATTCAGGGTTCGACGCCCGCGCCATTGCGCTCTCGGCCGGTACCTGTGATGCGCTGTTGCGACGCGGACTCTGGCCGCTGTTTGCCCCCCATTGCGCCCCCATTACCCAGATTCATGTCTCGGATCGGGGCCACTTCGGTCAGGCTCGCCTGTCGGCTGCCGAATACGGTCTGCCCGCGCTGGGCCAAGTGATCGAGCTTGCAGCTGCCGGTCATGAGTTGCAACGGGCGATGGCGGCCTCTCCCAATATCCGGGTCTGTTGTCCGGCACGGGTGAGCGAGATTGTGCCCGATGAGGAGAAGGTGACCCTCACTCTCGAGAGCGGTGAACAGATTGAGACCCGCCTGCTGGTGGCGGCAGACGGCGGCAACTCCTTTGTGCGTCAGCACTTCAAGTTGCCGGTGACCCGCCACGACTTTGAGCAGCACGCCATCATCGCCACGGTCAAAACGGCGCAAGACCCTGAGGGACGCGCCTTCGAGCGTTTTACCGAAGGGGGGCCGCTGGCCCTGTTGCCGATGCAGGATGGGCTCTCCTCGCTGGTATGGAGCGTCGGGCAGCATGAGGTGGATGAGCTGATGGCCCTCGATGAGGAGGCGTTTCTTGCCCGTCTGCAGCAGGCCTTTGGCTGGCGGCTCGGTCGCTTCGAGCGATGTGGCGTGCGTAATGTCTATCCGCTCATTCTGACCGCCTGCGACTACCCGCTGGCCCAGCGCACCGTGCTGGTCGGTAATGCCGCCCACGCGCTGCACCCGATTGCCGGACAGGGCTTCAACCTCGGGATGCGGGATCTGGACCTGCTTACCGGCGCCGTAGCAAAGGCGTTGGCAGAGGGGGAGGATATCGGTAGCTTCAAGGTGCTGAGCGGCTACTGGCAGCAGCGTCAGCGCGATCAGGCGCAGACTGTCTGGCTCACCTCCTCGCTGGCCCAGCTCTTCTCCAATGGTCACGATCCGCTGGTGGCGGGGCGCAATCTGGCGCTCACCCTGATGGGGCGATTCCCGTGCCTCAAGGCGCCGCTTGCCTCGCGCACCCTGGGCTTTGTCGCTGATGTGTGCGGCAACTAGCCAGCACTTGTTGAGTGGAACCTGTTGACCACCATTCGTTGATCAAAACCTATTGAATAAAGAGGTGATGCCTGCGGGCGTCCCCTCGCTGGCCAGCCGGTCAGCCCTGAAAGGATGAGATGATGCAGATGCAAAATGTGGATGTGGTGATTGTCGGTGGCGGCATGGTGGGGCTGGGGCTCGCTGCGGCCTTGAAACATAGCGCCCTCAAGTTGCTGGTGGTGGAGGGACAACTGCCCGACCCGCAGTTGGGGGAGGTGGCCGATAACCGGGTCAGCGCCCTGAGTCTGGCCAGCCAGCAGATCCTGCGCCATGTTGGCGCCTGGGACGGCATTGAAGCGCGCCGCCTGCAGGCCTACGACAAGATGGCGGTGTGGGAGCAGGACAGTTTTGGCCATATCGACTTCGATGCCGCCAGCCTGCGTCAAGCCAACCTCGGCCACATCGTCGAGAATCGGGTGATCCAGCTGGCGCTGCTTGAGGCGATTGAAGGTGCCAGCAATATCCAGCTGCTGACCCCCGCCAGAGCCAAGAGCCTGCAGAGCGGCCCGGCGGGCGCCCTGTTGCTCCTTGAAGATGGTCAGGCCATCTCGGCCAAACTGGTGGTGGCTGCCGATGGCGCCCACTCCTGGGTGCGCCGTCAGGCCGATATCCCGCTCACCAGCTGGGATTATGGCCACCACGCCCTGGTGGCGACGGTGCGCTGCACCGAACCCCATGAAGCGGTTGCTCGCCAGATCTTCACCCCGGATGGCCCGCTCGCCTTCCTGCCGCTGTGGCAGGAGAACCTCTGTTCCATCGTCTGGTCGCTGCCTGCGGCCCGCGCCGAGGCGCTCTGCGCCTGCGATGACGAGCAGTTCAATCGCCAGCTTACTGCCGCCTTCGATGCCCGGCTCGGTCTGTGCAAGGTGGAAGGGCCGCGCAGCGCGATTCCGCTTACTGCCCGCTATGCCCGCGACTTTGCTCGCGAGCGGCTGGTGCTGGTTGGGGATGCTGCCCACACCATCCACCCGCTGGCGGGGCAGGGGGTCAACCTCGGCCTGCTGGATGCTGCCGCGCTGGCGGAGCAGATCTTGCAAAATCATGCCGCGGGCGAGGATATCGGCCTGCTCGCCAACCTGCGCAGTTACGAGCGCTGGCGCAAGAGCGAGGCGGCTCGCATGCTGGCAGCGATGGAAGGGCTCAAGCGGCTGTTCAGCGGGGCCAACCCGCTCAAGAAGCTGGTGCGGGGCGTGGGATTGCGCGCGGCCAATCTGCTGACGCCCTTCAAGGAGGGGGTGATCCGCGCCGCCATGGGATTGGAGGGCGAGTTGCCCGCATTGGCCCGTCCTGACTGGGTCGTTGCGGCGACCAAGGGCAGTGCCATGCAGGCCAAGGGTGAAAAAAACTAATATTACTCGCCGTTTTTGACAACAAAAGTAATCCGACAAGGCTGATGACCCATTTTGGGTGTCAGCCTTTAATTTTGCTCTGGAGCGAAACGTTTTTCTGCAAATTGTGACGAAACGGTAAAAATCAAAATTTAATCTCGCCTGAGTCGGCTTATGGCTGTTTTTATCACTGCATTTATCTTAGTGTCTGGGGTCAGTTTTACGAGAGGGGATTAGTTTTTTTTGAGCGGCACGCTCGCCTGCTTGTCATATAATCCGCTCCGTTCAAGGAATCCCTCTTGCCTGGCAAGGGCAGGAGCGAGCACACACTTTTGGATCCGGTCGCTTTTTGCTGTACGTAGTGCAGTCAGAGCGGTGGCACGGATCGCAAGGGTGGTCGCCAAAGCGAAAAGGCTTTTTGCTAAGGAAAGAATGCGATGATCCAGACTACTGTACTGCATCCCAAACACCTGGAAGCCGGCGCCAAGATGGTGGACTTCCACGGTTGGGAAATGCCCATCAACTACGGCTCCCAGCTGGAAGAGCACCACGCGGTGCGCAGCGATGCCGGTATGTTCGATGTTTCCCACATGACCATCGTCGATTTGACCGGCGAACGGGTTAAAGCCTTTCTGCAACACCTGCTGGCCAATGACGTGGCCAAACTCACTGCCCCCGGCAAGGCCCTCTACAGCGGCATGCTCAATCCGGAAGGCGGCGTGATCGATGATCTCATCACCTATTACCTAACCGATACCTTCTACCGGCTGGTGGTCAACTCCGCTACCCGCGAGAAGGATCTGGCCTGGATCCGCCATCACGCCATCGATTTTGACATCACAGTGACCGAGCGTCCGGAGCTTGCGATGATTGCGGTGCAGGGCCCCAACGCCAAGGTCAAGGCTGCAGCCGTGCTGAGCGCCGCCCAGCGCACTGCCGTAGTGGGGATGAAACCCTTCTTCGGCGTGCAGGCTGGCGATCTCTTTATCGCCACTACCGGCTACACCGGCGAAGATGGTTATGAAATCGTGGTGCCGCAAGAGAAAGCCTGCGAGCTGTGGCAAGCGCTGCTGGATAACGGCGTCGCCCCGTGCGGCCTCGGAGCCCGCGATACCCTGCGCCTCGAAGCAGGGATGAACCTCTATGGTCAGGATATGGACGAGTCGGTCTCTCCGCTCGCCGCCAACATGGCCTGGACCATCGCCTGGGAGCCGAGCGATCGCAACTTCATCGGCCGCGACGTGCTGGAAGCACAGAAAGCGGCGGGCAATCAGCCCAAGCTGGTGGGGCTGGTGATGGAAGAGAAAGGGGTGCTGCGTGCCGGTATGCCCGTTACCTTCACCGCGGCAAACGGTGAGAAGCGGGAAGGTGTGATCACCTCCGGCTCTTTCTCCCCCACCCTGGGCTACAGTATTGCCCTGGCGCGGGTGCCCCGCGATATCGGTGAGCTGGCCGAGGTGGAGATCCGCAAGAAGCTGGTCACCGTGAAGGTCACCAAGCCCGCTTTCGTCCGTAACGGCCAGAAGCTGGTTTAACATCGTCTTGGGGGAGGGCAGTGCCTCCCCCATCCCTTTTCATATTCGTTTTTAAACGCGACTCAAAGATCAAAGGAAGCACAAATGAGCCATATCCCGAGCGAACTGAAATATGCCACTTCCCACGAGTGGATCCGTGTTGAAGCCAACGGCGAGGCCGTGGTCGGTATCACCGAGCACGCCCAGGAGCTGCTGGGTGACATGGTGTTTGTCGAGCTGCCGGAAGTGGGCAAGCAGGTCAGTGCCGGTGACGACTGCGCCGTGGCCGAGTCGGTCAAGGCGGCCTCCGACATCTACAGCCCGGTGAGCGGCGAGATCATCGCCGTCAACGAAGAGCTGGAAGGGAGCCCCGAGCTGGTCAACTCCGACCCCTACAGCGCTGGCTGGCTGTTCCGCATCAAGCTCGATGACGAGAGCGAGCTGGCCAACCTGCTGGATGCCGAAGGCTACCAGAACGTGGTGGACGAAGAGTAATGCCCCCGGGCCCTGCCAACACCGCAGGGCCCCTTTGTATGACCGCCAGCCGGGCAAGCACCGGCCGGTGGAAGGGTGAAGTCGCCCGCGCCTGCCGTTTGCTTGCCTGCTTTTGCCAGGGCAAACGGGCCGGTTCGCAACAAGGCGATCCCCTCTTGATGCTGCCGCAGCATCCGGTGCCGCATCCTGTCTGCGGGACCCAGAACATGAGTGGAGTCGGTATCAGCCGACGATCAGGAACATCAGGTCTTGGTTATCAGGATGTCATGCCAGGACTTATTTATCAGGAAATAGGGAAATGACCCAGTCACTGTTTGAACTCGAGCAAAAAACCGATTTTGTCCGCCGCCATATCGGCCCGGGCGAGGAAGAGCTGCGCCAGCTGCTGGCGACCGTCGGGGCCGAAAGCCTGGACGATTTGATTGAACAGACCGTGCCCGCCGCCATTCGCCTGCCGGGCCCGCTGGGGATCGGTGCCGGCATGACCGAAGTGGAGGCGCTGGCCAAGCTCAGGGGCTATGCCGCTCAGAACAAGATTGCCAAGAGCTACATCGGCATGGGTTATCACGATACCCATGTGCCCCACGTCATTTTGCGCAATGTGCTGGAAAATCCGGGTTGGTATACCGCCTACACCCCCTACCAGCCCGAGCTGGCACAGGGCCGTCTCGAAGCCCTGCTCAACTTCCAGCAGCTGACGCTGGATCTGACCGGCATGGATCTGGCAAGCGCCTCCCTGCTGGATGAAGCGACCGCCGCCGCCGAGGCGATGGCGCTGGCCAAACGGATGGCCAAGTCCAAATCCAACCTCTTCTTTGTTGCCGATGACGTGCACCCGCAGGTGATCGACGTGGTCAAGGAGCGCGCGGTTCACTTCGGTTTCGACGTGGCGGTTGGCGCTGCGAGCGATGCAGTGAGCGAAGAGGTGTTCGGGGCCCTGTTCCAGTACCCCACCACCACAGGTGAGGTGAAAGATCTGCGTGCCCTGATTGCCGCGGTACAGGCCCAGAAAGGGCTGGCCTGCGTCAGCGCCGATCTGCTCTCCCTGATGTTGCTCAAATCCCCGGGCGAGCTGGGTGCCGACGTGGTGTTGGGCTCCGCCCAGCGCTTTGGTGTGCCCATGGGTTATGGTGGCCCCCACGCCGCCTTCTTCGCCACCCGCGATGCCTACAAACGTTCCATGCCGGGCCGCATCATCGGTGTCTCCAAGGATGCCCGTGGCAAGAGTGCCCTGCGTATGGCGATGCAGACCCGCGAGCAGCACATCCGCCGCGAGAAGGCCAACTCCAACATCTGTACCGCTCAGGTGCTGCTGGCCAATATGGCGAGCTTCTACGCCGTCTACCACGGTCCGGTGGGGCTGAAGACCATCGCCTCCCGCGTGCACCGTCTCACCACCATTCTGGCGCTTGGCCTCAAGGCCAAGGGGGTGGCCCTCAAGCATGCCAGCTGGTTCGATACCCTGACCGTGCTGACGGCAGATAAAGCAGCACTCATTGCCAAGGCTGAAGCCAATGGCATCAACTTGCGTGCAGACCTCGACGGTGCGGTAGGGGTGTCGCTCTCTGAAACCACTACCCGTGGCGATGTGGCCGAGCTGTTTGATCTCTTCCTCGGTCAAGGCCATGGACTGGATATTGAGGCCCTCGACAAGGCGGCTCAGGCTCATCACGCCATCCCGCAGGATCTGCTGCGCACCGACGCCGTGCTGACCCACGAGGTGTTCAACAAGTACCACTCCGAAACCGAGATGCTGCGTTATATCCACCGTCTCGAAGCCAAGGATCTAGCGCTCAACTACGCCATGATTTCCCTGGGTTCTTGCACCATGAAGCTCAACGCCACCGCCGAGATGATCCCGGTGACCTGGCCCGAGTTCGGCAAGCTGCACCCGTTCGCTCCGCTGGCCCAGGCCAAGGGTTACCAGCTGCTGCTGGCCGACCTCGAAAACTGGCTGGTGAAGGTGACCGGTTACGATGCGGTCTGCATGCAGCCCAACTCAGGTGCGCAGGGCGAATACGCAGGTCTGCTCGCCATCAAGAAGTACCACGAGTCCCGTGGCGAGGGGCATCGCGATATCTGCCTCATTCCGGCTTCTGCCCACGGGACCAACCCGGCCTCTGCCCAGATGGCGGGGCTCAAGGTGATCGTCACCGCCTGTGACAAATCCGGCAACGTGGATCTCGACGACCTGCGCGCCAAGGCCGCCGAGGCGGGGGATCAACTCTCCTGCCTGATGGTGACCTACCCATCCACCCACGGGGTGTATGAGGAGACCATCAAGGAGGTGTGCGACATCGTTCACCAGCACGGTGGTCAGGTCTATCTGGACGGTGCCAATATGAACGCGCAAGTTGGATTGACGGCGCCGGGCTTTATCGGGGCGGATGTCTCTCACCTCAACCTGCACAAGACCTTCGCCATTCCTCACGGCGGTGGCGGCCCGGGCATGGGCCCCATCGGCGTGAAGAAGCATCTGGCACCGTTCGTGGCTGGTCACGCCGTGGTCAAGACCGACAAGGAGAGCCGTGACAACGGCGCCGTGTCGGCGGCACCGTTCGGCTCGGCCAGCATCCTGCCCATCAGCTGGATGTATATCGCCATGCTGGGTGACGAGGGGCTGAAGAGATCCACTCAGGTAGCGATCCTCAACGCCAACTATCTGGCCAAGAAGCTGGGTGAATCCTTCCCGGTGCTCTACTCTGGCCGCAACGGTCGGGTGGCGCACGAGTGCATTCTGGATATCCGTCCGCTCAAGGAGGCTTCTGGCATCAGCGAGATGGACGTAGCCAAGCGGCTGATGGACTACGGCTTCCACGCACCGACCATGAGCTTCCCGGTGGCGGGCACCCTGATGGTCGAGCCGACCGAGTCGGAATCCAAGCGCGAACTGGATCGCTTCGTCGAGGCGATGACGTCCATCCGCGCCGAGATTGCCAAGGTGCAGGAGGGGCAGTGGAGCCTCGCCGACAACCCGTTGGTTCATGCGCCGCACACTCAGGATGACGTGATGGATGCAGAGTGGTCCCGTGGCTACAGCCGCGCCGAGGCGGTCTTCCCGTCCGACGCTGTGCGCGCCGCCAAACTGTGGCCCTCTGTGAACCGCATCGACGACGTCTACGGCGATCGCAACCTGTTCTGCTCCTGCATTCCGACCGAGGATTACGCCAAGTAAGTAGCGTCCAGGAGCAACAGTTAAGCCGTATAAACAACAGGGCCACCCAGACGGGTGGCCCTTCGTTTACATGGACTTTATCTGCATGCTGCTATCCGAATGTCCGGCTTAGGTCCTTGAGCTGGCTCGCTTTGCTCTGCAAGTTGGCACTGGTTTTACTGACCTGATCGATTTTGAGGCTGTTATCGTGAGAAAGTGAGGATATCTGATTGATATTACGACAGATCTCCTCGATCACCGCTTGCTGCTGGGTCGCTGCAGCGGAAACTTGATTGGAAAAATCAGAGACCTTGTCTATTTCGATCACGACCTGATTCAGGTTGCCGGTGCTTGCCCGAGTGGTTGCGAGGCAATCATTGGTTCTGGTCACATTGAGATGCATCATCTCTTTCCATCCCCCGAGGGTTTGCTGGATATGACCAATGCTGCTCTGGATCTGCTCTGTTGCTCTATGGGTTCTGGTCGACAGGCTGCGTACCTCGTCAGCCACCACTGCAAAGCCGCGTCCCTGATCGCCCGCCCGCGCTGCTTCAATGGAGGCATTGAGTGCCAGCAGGTTGGTTTGATCCGCAATCCCGCGAATTTCACTCATGATGCTGCCGATCCGTTCGGACTCGCTTGCCAGCTCGACGGCCGACTGGAAGGCCTGCTCTGCCTGGGTAGCCAGTGCCGACATCTCTTCTCCCGCATCGGAAAGCTGATTGCTGGTGGTGATGCAATGGTTGCGCGCCTCTTCTATCTGCTGGTTGCTGTCCTGAATATTGCGGCTGATCTCTTCGGCAGCTGATGCCATCTGGGTAACTGCGGTGGCGACTTGCTGAATTTGCATATCCTGTGAGGAGATATCCCTGCTGGCCAGTGCGGCCGAACCACTCAAATTGTTGGCCATGGCATTGAGCGAGAGTGTGGTGTCATCGACTCTTCCCAGCACGGTACGGATTCTGGCTTGCCAGAGCTTGATATGGAAATCGGCAATGCTGTGGGGGGCATCCCCCGAGAAGATCAGGCGGCTGATGCTGTCGTAGTCCTGCTCAAGCTGTTGCAAGAATCGCGGTGTGAGGAAGAGCGCATTACGGTTGAACCAGAGGGTGGCCAATAGGGGAATGATGATCCAGAGCGCCTGCAGTGGTGTGAGCAGCCAGAGCGCGCTGATCACGCTGAGCAGCAGCAGGGGTATGGTCATCATGGCCGGAGTGAGCAGGCGCTGCCCCATGTGAATGGCGGAGCCGGTTTCGCGTGCCTTAAGGGTTTTGTACATCTTGTTGGCACGCGCTTTGTGCTCTGCGGCGGGTCGGCAACGAACGGATTGGTAACCCACCATCTTGCCATCTTCATAGATCGGGGTGACATAGGCATCAACCCAGTAATAGCTACCATCCTTGCAGCGGTTTTTGACTATGCCCCGCCACGGCTTGCCCGCTTTTAGATGGGCCCAGAGATCGGCGAATGCCGCCTTGGGCATGTCTGGGTGGCGTACCAGGTTGTGATGTTGTCCCAGCATCTCTTCCAGGCGATAGCCTGCCACCTGACAAAACGCCGGATTGGCGTAGGTGATGTCCCCTTTGAGATCGGTGGTCGATACCAACTGGACGTTGTCGGTAAATTCAACTTCGGTATCTGTAGTGTGAGGTGTGTTGGTTACCATGATCAGGCTCCGGTTTTACCATAACGGAATGCATCGTCTGAGTATGGCAGAGGCTGCTCATTTTATTGTGTTGTTGCTCATTAACTGTTCTGCGCCTAGCAGGGGCATCTACACATCTTCCATCGCAACGGTTTGGCGGGGGACGCAAGCCAAGTAACATCGCATGACTTATAGCCACGCAGCGATACAGGTAAGGCAATTAAGTTGGGGGCGATTTTATGGAATTATGACGGCACCTTGGTCAATTCGGTGCCGCAGAATATCGATATCGCCAAGCAGATCCTGGCTGAGGTCGCCCCCCATCTGACCGGCGATCAGTACCTCGTTATCTGCGCAGCGAAGCGGAGTATCACCATGCCAATCACGCCGCCAAGAACTGGCAGGATCTCTATAGGGATTACTACGGTTTGTCGCGGGACGAGATGGTGCAGGCTGGCAGTCTGTGAGCCAAACATCAGGAGAGACAGGGACTTAGGTGCATTTTTTAGGAGCTGGAGGTGGTGATTGACCATTTCTCTGCCATTTCCCATGGCATTTGTTCGAAAAACGCCTAAAAACCCTTCTCCGTGTGCTTGAACTGCATGGTGTGAACAGCCAGTTCAAGGCCGTGGCTGGCTACGATGACGTGCCCGCACAGTAGCAAAAAACACCCTTTCGGCGGCCTCAAATGTCTGGAGTCTATCTTCGGCCCAGCCAGGTGTCCGTCGCTCATCTATATCGGTGATCATGAAGCGGATGTGCAGTTTGCTCGTCATTTGCAAGGGGCGCTTGGCGAGCAGAGCCGTGTGATCTCGGTGGCTGTCGCCTATAGCCGCGCGACCCCGGAGCGCTGGGAACACCAACCCGACCATATCGCCCGTGACGTCGAGGATCTGCTCCATCGTCGGGCAATATCTGTAACGCCGGTTGCAGATTGCCGTACGGAATAGACAAACGCCGATCAGTTGATCGGCGTTTTGTCTATGGGAAGCCTGATGGTTTCACACTCAGCTGGCTTAACACCCTGTCTGTTTAATGATGGGCGACTTAAAACAGCAGTTGCGTCAGGTAGCCCATCAGGATCGCCATGCCGAGGATCACGGTAAGGAAGGCCGCAATCATCGGGGTTTTGAACATCGATTTGAGCAGGATCACCTCGGTCAGGCTGGCACCGGCACTGCCGATGATCAGCGCCATGACGGCGCCCATTCCCATCCCTTTGCCCAGCAGTACCGATGCCAGCGGGATCACGGCCTCGGCACGGATGTAGAGCGGGATCCCGACGATGGCGCTGAAGGGGATGGCCAGCGGGTTGTCGGCGCCTGCATGGGCGGCGATCCACTCGGCCGGAATAAAACCGTAAATAAACGAGCCGATGAGCACCCCCAGCAGCAGGAAGGGCAATACCGCTTTGAACTGCTGCCAGGCATCAATGCGAGCTTTGCCCCAGGCGGTGGGGAGCTGTGGTGCTCTGGTCAGGACTGCCGTGCCATCGCCGCAGCAGGAGAGGGTGGCCTGTTCTGCCATCTCTGGTTGAGGTGCCGGGCAGCACGCTGCCCCGTTGAGGGGTTTGATTGCGCGAATGACGCCGCGTTGGTTGTCACTGCAATGTGCTTGAGTGGTGGTGCGGGTCGCCGGGCCACAGCCGCTACCGCAAGAGGGGGTGGCCTCTTTGGGGTCGATGACATGGCGCTCGAACCCCAATCTGTCGAGCAGCATGCTCGCCATGACGGAGACGCTGGCGGCGATCACGGCGTAGAGCAGGGTCACTTTCCAGCCGAAGGTGGCCCACATCAAGCCGACGATGATGGGGTTCAGCAGGGGCGAAATAAACAGGAAGGTGAGGGTGGGGCCAAAGCCAGCCTTGGCCGAGAGTAGTCCTCTCAGCATCGGGATGGTGGAGCAGCTGCAAAAGGGGGTGACGGCGCCGAGCAGGGCTGAGAGCAGATAGCCCTTGCCATGGCGCGCCCCCAGCATCCGCTGGATCTTCTCGTCGGGGATCTTCTGACGGATCAGACTGACCCCGGCGCTAATGACCAGAAACAGCACCGACAGCTCGACAGCCAGAAACAGGAACATCTGGGCTGCATCGGTCAGCATGGTTAACCACTCATTCATTGTCGTATCCTCACTTGGTTTCTATATTTCCAAAATAATCGAAATGAATGGCCGGTCAAGATATTTCTGGTATTATCGAAATATCAAATTCGTGGAGGGCGCAGAGATGCAACTGGAAGAGGTCGCCAAGGCATTGAAAGAGCTGGGTCATCCGACCCGGCTGTTTATCTTCAAGCATCTGGTCAAGGCGGGAGAGCAGGGGCTGCCGGTGGGGGAGCTGCAAAAGCAGCTGGCGATCCCCGCTTCCACCCTCAGCCACCATATTGCGGCGCTGGTCTCGGTGGGGCTGGTGAAGCAAAACCGGGAGAGTCGCACCCTGCTTTGCGTCTCTCAATACGCGGTGTTGGAGGAGATCATCGCCTTTTTCCGCGATGAGTGTTGCGTCAACAGCCCGGAGCATCGGCAAGATCAAAGGCAAGAGCTGTCTTCCTGAGGGCTATGGCTGCTAGTAGTGCGGTCAGTTGCGCTGCGCGCAATAAAAAAACGCCGATCATGTGATCGGCGTTTTGCATTGATGTCGCTAGATTCGGGCATTAACCCAGATTGGCTGCGACCTTGCTTTGAGCTTGTCCTTTGCGCTTGATGACAAAGCCAATACCCAGTACCACCAGCCAGGCGGGGATCAGTTCGACCGAGATGCGGAAATCGGGGGTCATATACATGATCACCAGAATGCCAGCCATGAACGCGAGGCAGAGATAGTTGCCGAAGGGATACCAGAACGCCTTGAACTTGGGCTGGACGCCTTCTGCGACCTTGGCCTTGCGGAACTTGAGGTGCGCGAGGCTAATCATCGCCCAGTTGATCACCAGTGCGGAGACCACCAGCGCCATCAGCAGACCGAACGCCTTGCCCGGCATCAGGTAGTTGATCAGCACGCAGAGCAGGGTGGCGATGGCCGAGACCGAGAGGGCCACCAGCGGCACGCCGCTCTTGTTGGTCTTGAGCAGGGCTTTCGGGCCGTTGCCCTGTTTGGCCAGCCCGAACAGCATCCGGCTGTTGCAGTAGACGCAACTGTTGTAGACCGAGAGTGCCGCCGTCAGTACCACGATGTTGAGCACGGTGGCGACCAGATTGCTGTCCAGAGCGTGGAAAATCATTACGAACGGGCTACCGCCTTCCACCACTTTACCCCAGGGGTAGAGGGACATCAGGATAGCCAGAGCGCCGATGTAGAAGATGAGGATGCGGTAGATCACCTGATTGGTGGCCTTGGGAATGCTCTTTTCTGGGTTGTCCGCTTCGGCGGCGGTAATGCCCACCAGCTCCAGACCGCCGAAGGAGAACATGATCACCGCCATCGCCATCACCAGACCGCTGATGCCGTTGGGGAAGAAGCCGCCTTGGGCCCACAGGTTGGTGACGCTTGCCTCGGGGCCGCCGGCACCGGAGAGGAGCAGATAGCCGCCAAAGCCAATCATGCCGATGATGGCGACCACCTTGATGATGGCGAACCAGAACTCCATTTCGCCAAACGCTTTGACGTTGGAGAGGTTGATGGCGTTGATCAGCACGAAGAAGAAGGCTGCCGACATCCAGGTCGGGATCTCGGGCCACCAGTACTGGACATAGATGCCCACCGCGGTCAGCTCGGCCATGCTCACCAGCACGTAGAGCACCCAGTAGTTCCAGCCGGACGCAAAACCGGCAAACTCACCCCAGTATTTGTAGGCAAAGTGGCTGAAGGAGCCGGCTACCGGCTCTTCCACCACCATTTCACCGAGCTGGCGCATGATCAGGAAGGCGATAAAGCCGCCGATGGCATACCCCAGCAGGACTGAGGGGCCTGCCATCTTGATGGTTTGGGCAATGCCCAGAAAGAGGCCGGTGCCGATGGCGCCGCCCAAAGCAATCAACTGAATGTGGCGGTTTTTAAGGCCGCGCTTCAGCTCCTCACAGTCTTGTTTCAAATCCATGGGTCTGTCCTTACGTCTCTGTTGTCTCTGGTCGGTGTTGGGCTCATCCTGAGCAGGCCGCAGTGCGTAGCCAAAACCTGACGAAAGCTGTATTTATTTCGTTACGCCATGCCATTTTCAATTTTTAGTGTTGGCTGGCAACCGAAGCAGAATAGTGATAATCCGCCATGAATGCACCTGTTTTCCATCTCTAATGGCCGTGTTTTGTACCAAAGGCAGCTTTTTCATGATCTGAAGAGGCTTCTTGGCAGTTTCTGGTTGATGTTTGCGCAATCGAATTCTGTTTTATTGACATTTTGTATTGTTGGTGTGCTTTTGTGGTGCCAGGCCATAAATGGATGCAAATGATGCCAAACAAGCGAGAGTACAGGGAAGAGTGCAGGGAGTTGGAGTACAGAGAGCGCGAAAGCGTGCTGCAACAAGGGGTTGCCCAGGGTGTACTGGTGGCGCTCTGGTTAGGGATTGCCGCCAGTCCGCTGTTGTTGCTGGTGGCCGCGATTATGTTGCTGGGTTGGCTGTTACTCGGTGATCAGGAGTTGCTGCACTACTGGCAGTCGCTGTTGCTGGTGGGTGGGGTAACGGGGGCGCTCGTTGGCGGCTGGCTGGCGGAGCGGGTTCGCCTGCGCCACGGTTTGCTGGCCTTCTATGCCCGGTTGATGAACAACCCTGAGCTCAATCGTTAGTTAACGCTGGGTGTTTGCCGAGCGCAGCAGAACGGAATCGAATAGCGGCTAACTGGCAGCAGGTGACAAGGGCACAACGCCAAGGTCGACAAGAAGAGGGATAAGCATTTGTGGTGCTTATCCCTTTTTTATCCACGCTTTTCACTGTCATCTATGTGAATTGCAGTTCGCCACAGCTGACTTTCGCCGCGACACTGTAATTTTTATCTTTTGTTGATGCCGATAGCTGTCAAGCTGGCTTAACAGAGCTGGCGGCGCAGACCGGTTGCCTCGAGGACCTTGGCGCTGATCTCCTCCACCGAGTGGGAGCTGGTATCGAGGAAGCGGATCGCCTCCTGGCGAAACAGTCGCTCCACGCAGGCCAGCTCCTGCTCGCACTGTTCGATGGAGGAGTAGCGGCTGTTGGCACGGCGCTGGTTACGGATCTCGTGCAGCCGCTGCGGCGCTATAGTGAGGCCAAACAGCTTGTGACGGTTGGCCTTGAGGGGGGCGGGCAGCTCCAGCATGCCCATGTCCTGCTCGATAAAGGGGTAGTTGGCGGCACGAATGCCGAACTGCAGCGCCAGATAGAGGCTGGTGGGGGTCTTGCCGCAGCGGGAGACCCCGATCAGGATGATGTCCGCCTCATCGTACTCCCTGGTGGTGATGCCATCGTCGTTGGCAAGTGCGAAGTTGACCGCCTCGATGCGATCGTCATAGAGCTTGCGGTTCTCCATGCCGTGGGTGCGGTGGAGGCGGGGCTCGGCTTTGACCCCCAGCTCCTGCTCCAGCGGGCTGACGAAGGTATTGAGAAAGTCGTGGCCGCACGCCTCCGATTTCAGTACCTCTTCCCGTACCAGCGGGTCGACGATGGTGTGAAACAGAATGGGGCGTACCCCGGTCTGGCGAAACTGCTCGTCGATCCGCATCCGTACCTGACGGGCTTTCTCCAGTGTCTCCACAAAGGGGATAGTGATCTGCTCGAAGGCCAGCGGAAACTGGCTCAGTACCGCGTGGCCGAACACTTCGGCGGTGATGGCGGTGCCGTCTGAAACATAAAATACGGTGTGCACGTAGGGCTCCTGTGATACCGCGGGTGGGGTCGCATGGGGTAAGGGGTGAGAAGTATCTCCCGAAACCATACCAGTTTTGTCAACCGGTCTGCTGTGCCCAAGTTGTGAAGTGGCTTGCAAACCTGAATCGTTATCTTTTTGTGTCGCCATTGTAGAATGTTCCGGTCATTCGACCATCCCCAACTCTTGCTCGGGGATTTTTTTGAAAATCAGTAGAAAACGTTTTCATGGTCGTTGGCAACAAAAGAAACAGACAATAACGCACCTGACTTACCCATAACCTCATCGATTAAATCGGGCGCACGAGGTGCTATGGCACCGGTGCCCACCAACCTGGAGACATCCAAGTGCAACAGTACGTGCTCTGGTACGAACAACTCGGAATGCAGGACGTAGAACGAGTTGGCGGCAAGAACGCATCCCTTGGCGAGATGATCAGCAACCTCTCTGGCGCCGGTGTATCCGTGCCGGGGGGCTTTGCCACCACCGCCTTTGCGTTTAACGAGTTTCTGGAGTCAAGCGGCCTCAACGGCAAGATCCACCATCTGCTCGACAATCTCGACGTGGACGATATCGCCGCCCTCAACCGGGCCGGTCAGCAGATCCGCGATTGGGTGATCGAAGCCCCGTTCCAGCCCGAGCTGGAGCAGGCTATCCGGGTTGCCTATGAAAAGTTGAGTGCCGGTGTCGAGGCCTCGTTTGCGGTGCGCTCCTCCGCCACCGCCGAGGATATGCCGGACGCCTCCTTTGCCGGTCAGCAGGAGACCTTCCTCAACGTACGTGGCATCGATGCCGTCATGACGGCGGTCAAGCATGTGTTTGCTTCCCTGTTCAACGATCGCGCCATCTCCTATCGGGTGCATCAGGGCTACGACCACAAGGGTGTTGCCCTCTCGGCAGGGGTGCAGCGGATGGTGCGCTCGGATCTCGCCGCCTCCGGCGTCATGTTTACTCTGGATACCGAGTCCGGCTTCAACGACGTGGTCTTTATCACCGGCGCCCATGGTCTTGGCGAGATGGTGGTGCAGGGGGCGGTCAACCCGGATGAATTCTATGTGCACAAGCCGACTCTCAAGGGGGGCCGCCCGGCGGTGGTGCGCAAGACCCTCGGCTCCAAGCTTATCAAGATGACCTACTCTGACGATGCCGGTCACGGCCGTCAGGTGAAGATTGTCGACACCAATGAGGCCGAGCGCAGCCGCTTCTGCATCAGCGATGAGGAGGTGATGGCGCTGGCGAAACAGGCCCTTATCATCGAGCAGCACTATGGCCGCCCGATGGACATCGAGTGGGCCAAGGATGGGCAGGATGGCCAGCTCTACATCGTGCAGGCACGCCCGGAAACCGTGCGCAGCCGCCAGGAGGCCAACACCCTCGAGCGTTTTGCCCTCAAGCAAGCGGGCAAGGTGCTGATCGAGGGGCGGGCCATCGGTCACAAGATTGGCGCGGGCCCGGCGCGGGTCATCTCCTCCATCAGTCAGATGGACGAAGTACAGCCCGGCGACGTGCTGGTCACCGACATGACCGACCCGGACTGGGAGCCCATCATGAAGCGGGCCTCCGCCATCGTCACCAACCGGGGCGGCCGTACCTGTCACGCCGCCATCATCGCCCGCGAGCTGGGCATTCCGGCGGTAGTGGGCTGTGGCAATGCCACCGATAGCATCGAGGCTGGCCAGCTTATCACCGTCTCCTGCGCGGAAGGGGATACCGGTTTTATCTATGACGGCGAGCTGGACTTCGATGTGGCGGTGACCGAGGTGGGCAATATGCCGCGCCTGCCCATCAAGATCATGATGAACGTCGGCAACCCGGACCGCGCTTTCGACTTTGCCCAGTTGCCCAACGCCGGGGTGGGGCTGGCACGCCTTGAATTCATCATCAACCGGATGATCGGGGTGCACCCCAAGGCACTGCTGGAGTTTGACCAGCAAACCCCAGAGCTCAAGGCCACCATCGGCAAGATGATCGCCGGTTACGACAGCCCGCGTGAGTTCTACGTGGCCAAGTTGACCGAGGGGATCGCCACTCTGGGCGCTGCGTTCTGGCCGGAGCGGGTGATCGTGCGGATGTCGGACTTCAAGTCCAACGAGTACGCCAATCTGGTGGGCGGTCGTGGCTACGAGCCCCACGAGGAGAACCCGATGATCGGTTTTCGTGGCGCATCCCGCTACATCGCCGATAGCTTCCGCCCCTGCTTTGCCCTCGAGTGCGAGGCGATCAAGCGGGTGCGCGATGTGATGGGGTTGACCAACGTCGAGGTGATGATCCCCTTCGTGCGCACCGTGGGCGAGGCGGAGCAGGTGATCGACATCCTGGCCGAGAACGGTCTGCGCCGCGGCGAGCGGGGGCTCAAGGTGATCATGATGTGCGAGATCCCGAGCAATGCCCTCTTGGCAAACAAGTTCCTCGAGCACGTGGATGGCTTCTCCATCGGCTCCAATGACATGACCCAGCTCACCCTTGGGCTGGATCGGGACTCGGGGCTGATTGCCCACCTGTTCGACGAGCGCAACGAGGCGGTCAAGGCACTGCTGTCGATGGCGATTCAGGCCGCGCGCAAGGCGGGCAAGTACGTGGGGATCTGCGGTCAGGGGCCATCCGATCACCCTGACTTTGCCGCCTGGCTGGTGGAGCAGGGGATTGACTCGGTGTCGCTCAACCCCGATACAGTGGTCGATACCTGGCTCTATCTGGCGGAGCAGCATGGCGCCAAGTAAGTCACTATCGACATGAGTGATTAGAAAGGGGGGCCTAATGGCCCCCTTTTGATCGCTATTATCTTATGTTTTGCCCTTGGGCTTATTCCACCAGGCTCATACCGGGGATCTGGCGCCAGTAGCCGTTGCAATCGCTTCCTTGCTGCAAGGAGAGGGGAGCCTGGCCCTGCCGGTTGGCTTTGAAGCGGGCCAGCATCTCCAGCGTCTCCATCCCTTGCGGCGAAAGCCTGACCACATCTACCAGACCTTCCATACCAGCCAGCTCGTTACCCAGGTTGTAGCAGTAGCCGGACTGGGTCTGGATCCCGTTGAGATTGAACACCCGCTCCCCCTCGCGGCTGTTGGCCAGTCGTCCGGTGGGGTAGTTGATGCAGGCGAGCTCGCAGTTGTCCTTGGGCTTGTCGAGGGAGCGGGCGGTGAAGCAGCGCGCCGAATAGGCGAGCGGCAGATGGCCGTAGGCAAACACCTCCACCTCAAATTGGTCGCGCAGGGGACCCAGATCCTGATTGAGCTGGATCAGCCAGTCACGGGAGAGCTCCACCGGCATGACCCAGCGTTTCATCCCCTGTTTGAGCAACATGCGCAGCACATCGGCGTTATAGGCGTTGATGGCGGGACCACAGACGAAGGGGATCCCTGCCTCCCTGGCGAGTTGCACCGTACCGAGATCGTTGGCTTCGACCATAAGATCGCCATTGTCGACCAGCCGCTTCACCTCCTTGAGCTCGGAAGGGGCGGAGATAAGGGCGAGGGTCGAGAGCACCACCTGCTTGCCGGAGTTGGCCACCTGACGGGCCAGTGCAATCCAGTCATCGACTTTGAGTTCGCGCCGCTTGCTGCAAACGGTCTCCCCCAGATAGATGATGTCGGCCTGACTGTCGGCGGCGGCATGGTAAAAGGCTTCGGTATCGGCCTTGGGCCAGTAGAAGAGCAGGGGCCCGAGAGAAAATTGCATGGGTGGACTCCTTATTGCCACTGACGATGGTAGGCGCCGAGGGTAGTCTGGCTACCTTCGGAGACGCGTGCGAGCTGGGCATCCCACTCGGCTTTGACCTGATAGGCTTCGGGATTGGCCTGATAGGCATCGATGGCCGCACGCCAGACCCGGGTCACTTGCTCCACATAAGCAGGGCTGCGTTGGCGCCCTTCAATCTTGACCGACTGGATCCCGGCCTTGAACAGCTCGGGCAAGAGACCCAGAGTGTTGAGACTGGTGGGCTCTTCCAGCGCGTGGTAGGTCTGGCCATCCACGTCGAAACGCCCCTTGCACAGGGTCGGGTAACCAGCATTTTCGCCCGGGCCATAGCGGTCGATCAGCACTTCGTTGAGTCGCGACTCGAGGCCATTCGGGGTCTCTTCCCAACGGACGAACTTGGCCGGTGAGCAGGCGCCGACGGTGTTGGGGCTCTCGCCAGTCATGTAGGAAGAGAGATAGCAGCGCCCCTCGGCCATGATGCAGAGGCTGCCAAAGGCGAATACCTCAAGGCCAACATCGGTCTCGCGGGCCAGCTGCTTGACCTGATGCATGGAGAGCACCCGGGGCAGCACCACCCGTGTGACATTGAATTGCTGCTGATAGAAGCGAATGGCGGCGGCATTGGTGGCGCTGGCCTGCACCGAGACATGGAGTTCCATCTTGGGGTAGTGGCGGCTGGCATATTCCAGCACGGCGAGATCGGCGATGATTAACGCATCGGCGCCGAGGGCCACCCCGCGATCAACCGCCTGTTTCCATCGAGTATCGGCCCCGGGATGGGCAAAGGTATTGATGGCAATATGCAGCTTGCGACCATGTTGATGCACATAATCTACCGCCTTCTCCAGTTTGCTGTCGGTAAAGTTGAGACCGGCAAAGTGGCGTGCATTGGTGTCATCCTTGAAACCGATATAAACGGCATCGGCCCCGTTATCCACGGCGGTTTTCAGTGCCGGCAAACTGCCTGCCGGACAGAGTAATTCCATTGGTACGCTCCGAGAGTGCATATGAAGGGCAAACGAGCCCTGATTGTATGCAGCCATGCACTCCCGCTTTTTGACCTGAGGCAGCTTTATGTGGCTTTACCCTTCTTGAGGTAACCCTGCACAAGTTTGATTTCCAACAGGATCTTGCCACTCTCCCTGTGTTTGAATGCGCAAAAAAAGGGAGTCTATCGTGTTTCAACAACTGCAACGCCGCCTGGTCGAACAGGCTCCGCGCTTCTTGCGCCATCCCCTCAAGCTGGTTCCCTTCAATCTGCAAAAGCAGCTGATGGAGAGTTTGCTGGCCCGGGTATTCAAAGAGGCTATCGAAGATGGCGATTTCGAGTTTCTGGCAGACAAGTGGCTGAAAGTCGAAGTCTCTGATCTGGAGCTGTGCTGGTTTATCAGTGAGCAGAATGGCCAGCTGGTGGTAGCTCGCGAGTGTGACAAGGCCGATGTCTGCTTCAGCGGTACCGCCAACGACCTGATCCTCATCGCTGGTCGCAAAGAGGATCCGGATTCGCTTTTTTTCCAGCGCAAGCTGAAGATAGAAGGGGATACCGAACTGGGTCTTGAGGTGAAAAACTTGATGGACAGTCTGGATCTCGATGGCTTGCCAAGCCTGATGAAGTATCCCCTGATGGATCTGGCGACGTTTATCGAACGCGCCCGTACCGAGTCAGCGCAGGCTCCGGTGCGGACGGCGCCGGGCGGGATCCCGTCTTAAGTGGACAATCACCCCATGGGCATGGCGACGATAATGGTGCCGTGCCCAGAGGCAACGACAGGCCCACAGACAGGGCACCAAGGCGATGAGTGCCGCAGGGGCGGGCAGCTGTGACATGGCCAGCCCCGCAGCCAGCCAGATAAAGGGTTGCGCTTCATACAGCCACTCCGGCTGTAGCCAGCGTTTGCTCGGAAAGATAATCAGATCGGTACGTCGGTAGCTGGAGCGCATCATCCAGGTCACCGCTCCGGCGATAAACAGCAAGGCGCCAGCAAACCAGAGCAGGGGCTGTTCACTCAACGTAATAATGGCAATGGCTGCCAGCAGGTAGAGGCTGGGCAATCTCTCATAGATAAAGGGAGGAAGCATGGCGTTGTGTCTCCTGTGCCGTTTATCGGATATCCATCAAGTTTAGTCCCCCCCTCTCGCTTCCCTCATGCTGGTTTGTTATACAAACAGGTGGTTTTGTTCTGAAATGGCTCGGCTTTTACGGTGCCAACATGGTGTTCTCTTATGTTACAATTGCGCGCCATTTTTGACTGAAGAATGACTGGGCATGTTGGATCAGATTCGTATCGTTTTGGTAAACACCTCTCATACCGGCAACATGGGGTCTGCGGCACGCGCCATGAAGACCATGGGGTTGGCCCAGCTGGTATTGGTTGATCCGCAAGCCTTGCCGGATGACAATGCCTTCGCCCTAGCGGCTGGTGCCAGCGATGTGCTTGCCAATGCCCGTATCGTCCCGACTCTGGATGACGCGATCGCCGATTGTGGTCTGGTGATTGGCACCAGCGCCCGTTCTCGAACCCTGAGCTGGCCCATGCTCGATCCCCGTGAGGCCGGCGAAAAGTCGGTGGTTGAGGGGATGCAGCACCCGGTCGCGCTGGTGTTTGGCCGTGAACGCACCGGTCTCACCAACGACGAATTGCAAAAGTGCCACTACCACGTGGCCATTCCGGCCAATCCTGATTACAGCTCTCTCAATCTGGCCATGGCGGTGCAGACCCTCTGTTACGAAGTGCGGATGCGCTGGCTGCAGGGGCAGGCCGCCGAGCCTGAAGATGAGATGGCCTATCCGAGTGCCGCCCAGCTGGAAGGGTTCTATCAGCACCTGGAACAAACCCTGATGAAGACCGGTTTTATTGCCGATGACCATCCGGGTCATGTAATGAGCAAGCTGCGTCGCCTGTTCAATCGGGCTCGGCCGGAAGCGGCGGAGCTCAACATTCTGCGCGGTATTCTGACCTCGGTGCAGAAAGCGCGCGTACCGGATTAATCCGACTGATTTACTCAACCATATACTTGACTGATTTGGTCGGGTATGTGACCATGTGCCCCATTAAATTGCTTCGCAAGACGGTAAGGCACATGAGACTGACTTCAAAAGGACGTTACGCTGTAACCGCCATGCTCGACGTGGCGCTGCATGCAGAGCAGGGGCCCGTCCCCCTTGCCGATATTTCCGAGCGCCAGGGCATCTCGTTGTCCTATCTCGAGCAGCTCTTTGCCCGCCTGCGCAAACATGGTCTGGTGAGCAGCGTGCGTGGCCCGGGTGGTGGTTATCGCCTCGGGTTGGCCCCAGGCGAGATTTCGGTTGGTCAGGTGATCACCGCGGTCGATGAGTCGGTCGATGCCACCAAGTGTCTCGGCAAGGGCGGCTGCCACGGCGGTACCCAGTGTCTGACGCACTCCCTGTGGCGTGATCTGAGTGAGCGGATCTCCAGTTTCCTCGGGGATATCACGCTGGCCGAGCTGGTACGCCAGGCCGATGTGCGCCGCATTGCCGGCAAGCAAGATGAACAAATGAAGACCGTGTTGTCCCTGGTTGATCGGGCAGAACACGGCGATGTGAGCTTGAAAGTCCAACTATAAACGTGCTTTCCACAGCGGGACTCTGTATGACCCGGACTGTGACGGAGAAAAACATGAAACTGCCTATTTACCTTGATTATTCGGCAACCTGTCCGGTGGACCCGCGTGTCGCAGAAAAAATGATGCAGTGTCTCACCATGGATGGCCTGTTCGGCAATCCGGCTTCCCGTTCTCACCGCTTTGGCTGGCAAGCCGAAGAGGCGGTGGATCTGGCCCGTAATCAAGTGGCAGATCTGATCGGTGCCGATCCCCGCGAGATCGTCTTCACTTCCGGTGCGACCGAATCCAATAACCTGGCCATCAAGGGTGTTGCCCACTTCTATGCCAGCAAGGGCAAGCACATCATCACCTCCAAGACCGAACACAAGGCGGTGCTCGATACCTGTCGCCAGCTGGAGCGTGAAGGGTTCGAGGTGACCTATCTTGAGCCGATGCCCAACGGCCTGTTCACTATCGAGATGATCGAGAATGCCATGCGTGATGACACCATCCTGGTCAGCATCATGCATGTGAACAACGAAATCGGCGTGGTTCAGAACATTGCTGCCATCGGCGAGTTGTGCCGTTCCCGCAAGATCCTGCTGCACGTGGATGCCGTTCAGAGTGTGGGCAAGATCCCGGTAGATGTGGAAGCACTGAAAGTGGACCTGCTCTCCGTCTCTGCGCACAAGGTGTATGGTCCGAAAGGGATCGGTGCACTGTTTGTTCGCCGTAAACCCCGCGTTCGTCTGGAAGCCCAGATGCACGGTGGCGGCCATGAGCGCGGCATGCGTTCCGGTACTCTGCCGACCCACCAGATCGTCGGGATGGGCGAAGCTTTCCGCATCGCCAAAGAAGAGATGGTGAGTGAAGGCGAGCGCATCTTGGCTCTGCGCCAGCGTCTGTGGAATGGCATCAAGGATATTGAAGCCGTCTACATCAATGGCGATCTGGAGCAACGTGTTCCGGGTAACCTCAACGTCAGCTTTGCCTATGTGGAAGGGGAATCCCTCATCATGGCGCTGAAAGATTTGGCGGTCTCTTCCGGTTCGGCCTGTACCTCCGCCAGCCTGGAACCTTCCTATGTGCTGCGCGCACTGGGTCTGAACGACGAGCTGGCACACAGCTCCATCCGTTTCAGCATGGGTCGCTTCACCACCGAGGAAGAGATTGACTACGCGGTCAAGCTTATTCGTGACTCCATCGGTCGTCTGCGCGAGATGTCCCCCCTGTGGGAGATGTACAAAGACGGCGTCGATCTGAACACGGTCGAATGGGCTCATCACTGATCTATCTGGTCAGTGAGCAACAGAATTAGCAGGAGTGAGATATGGCTTACAGTGAAAAAGTAATCGACCACTACGAGAATCCTCGCAACGTCGGTGGTTTTGACAAGAATGATCCCAGCGTTGCAACCGGCATGGTCGGTGCACCCGCCTGTGGCGACGTGATGAAGCTGCAACTGAAGATCAGCGACGAAGGCATCATCGAAGATGCCAAGTTCAAGACCTACGGCTGCGGTTCTGCCATCGCCTCCAGCTCCTTGGTGACCGAATGGGTCAAGGGCAAGACCCTGGATGAAGCGGCTGGCATCAAGAACACCGATATCGCCGAAGAGCTGGCCCTGCCACCGGTGAAGATCCACTGCTCCATTCTGGCCGAGGACGCCATCAAGGCCGCCATCGCCGATTACAAGCAGAAGAAAGGTCTCTAAGCGCCGGAGAGCAGTATGGCTATTACCATGACAGATGCCGCCGCGGCACGGGTTTCCTCTTTTCTGGCTAACCGGGGCAAGGGCATTGGCCTGCGCCTCGGCGTCAAAACCACCGGCTGCTCCGGTCTGGCCTACGTGCTTGAGTTCGTTGACGAACTGACCGATGAGGATCAGGTGTTCGAGCAGCAGGGCGTCAAGATTATTGTCGATGCCAAGAGCCTGATCCATCTGGATGGCACCGAGCTGGATTTCGTCAAGGAGGGCCTCAACGAGGGCTTCCAGTTCAACAATCCCAATGCCAAAGGCGAGTGTGGTTGTGGCGAAAGCTTCAGTGTCTGAGATGTTTGACGTGAATGATCTTTCGTCTGTTGTTGAACGGGTCAGATATGCGTAGTTCAACAATACCTTCTCATGCGCCAAAGGCGAGTGTAGTTGCGGCGAAAGCTTCAGTGTCTGAGCTGTTTGACGTCAATGATCCTTCGTCTGTGGTTGAGCGGGTTGCCCATGACCCGTTCAACCACATCTCATTTGCCAGGGGCGAGTGAGGTTGTGGCGAACGTTTCCAAGAGGTTTGCATGAATCATTTCGAGCTGTTTGGGCTGGTTGAAGGCTTCGAGCTCGATACCCGTCAGTTGGCTGATACCTACCGCCAGCTGCAAACCCAATTCCATCCTGATCGTTTTGCCACCGCCCCCGAACGGGAGCAGCTGGCTGCGGTGCAACGTGCCGCCCAGATCAACGAAGCATTCACCACCCTCAAGGCGCCGCTGCGCCGTGCCGAATATCTGCTCTCCCTGCGTGGCACCGATATCCGTGGTGAACAGCAGACTCTGCAAGATACCGCGTTTCTGATGCAGCAGCTGGAGTGGCGCGAGCGTCTGGCCGATCTGAAAGATGACGCCGACCCTGAGCGCACCATCAAGGATTTTCGCTGCGAGATCAGGCATGATCACCAGATGTTGATGCAGCAGCTGACCGAGTCTCTTGCCGCCGGCAGAGATCTCGTTGCCGCTGATTGCGTTCGCAAACTCAAGTTTGTCGACAAGCTCCTTGAAGAGCTGGAACGATTCGAAGACTCGCTTCTCGAGTCTTGATCCTTTAACGCTGGAAGTTTCATTACCCATGGCATTACTGCAAATCGCCGAACCCGGCCAGAGCGCTGTTCCTCATCAGCACAAACGTGCCGTCGGCATCGATCTCGGCACCACCAACTCTCTCGTCGCTGCGGTTCGCAGTGGTCACGCTGATACCCTTTGCGATGAGCAAGGGCGCGACCTGCTCCCGTCAGTGGTGCACTATCAAAGCGAGGCCATTCGAGTGGGGATTGATGCCAAGCGCGAAGCGGCGCTCGATCCTCACAACACCATCGTCTCGGTCAAACGGATGATGGGCAAGGCGCTGGCCGATATCGATACCCGCCAGCAGCCCTACCAGTTCATCGCTGCCGACAATGGCATGCCGCAACTGCAAACCCGTCAGGGGCTGGTCAATCCGGTACAGGTCTCGGCCGAAATTCTCAAAAAGCTGGCCGAGCGTGGCGCCCAGACACTCGGGGGCGATCTCGATGGCGTGGTCATTACCGTGCCCGCCTATTTCGATGATGCCCAGCGTCAGGGCACCAAGGATGCGGCCCGTCTGGCCGGTCTGCACGTGCTGCGTTTGCTCAACGAGCCGACCGCGGCCGCGATTGCCTATGGCCTTGACTCCGGTCAGGAAGGGGTGATCGCGGTTTACGATCTGGGGGGCGGTACTTTCGATATCTCTATCCTGCGTCTGCACCGCGGTGTGTTCGAAGTGATGGCGACCGGCGGCGATTCGGCCCTCGGCGGTGATGATTTTGATCACCTGCTGGCGGACTGGATCAAGGAGCAAGCGGGCCTCTCCGGTGAGCTGGATGCCCATCTGCAGCGCGAGCTGCTGGATGTGGCCGCTGCCGTCAAACACGGCCTGACCGATGCCGAGCAGGTGGCGTGCACCTTTGCTGGCTGGCAGGGTTCAGTGAGCCGTAGCCAGTTTGATGAACTCATCACCCCGCTGGTGAAACGGACCTTGCTGGCTTGTCGCCGCGCCCTGCGCGATGCCGGTCTCGAGCAGGTGGAAGTGCTGGAAGTGGTGATGGTCGGTGGCTCCACCCGGGTGCCGCTGGTGCGTGAACTGGTGGGCGAGTTCTTCCAGCGTACGCCGCTGACCAGCATCGATCCGGACAAGGTGGTCGCCATTGGCGCAGCCATCCAGGCCGATATTCTGGTGGGCAACAAGCCCGATGCCGAGATGCTGCTGCTGGACGTTATCCCCTTGTCGCTGGGTCTGGAGACCATGGGTGGCCTCGCCGAGAAGGTGATCCCGCGCAACACTACCATCCCGGTTGCCCGCGCCCAGGAGTTCACCACCTTCAAGGATGGTCAGAGCGCCATGGCCATTCACGTGGTACAGGGGGAACGCGAGTTGGTGGCCGATTGCCGCTCCCTGGCCCGCTTTACCCTGACCGGTATTCCGCCGATGGCAGCCGGCGCCGCCCATATTCGCGTCACCTTCCAGGTGGATGCGGATGGTCTGCTCTCGGTCAGCGCCATGGAGAAATCCTCCGGCGTGCAGGCCGAGATCCAGGTCAAGCCCTCTTACGGGCTGGCGGAGCAGGATATCCTCAACATGCTGAGTGCCTCCATCGAGAATGCCCAGCAGGATATGGATGCCCGCATGCTGGCCGAGCAGCAGGTTGAAGCCGACCGGGTGGTCGAGAGTCTCAATGCGGCGCTGGCCGCCGATGGCGATGCCCTGCTCAATGCTGCCGAGCGTGCCGAGATTGATGCCGCCATCGCCCATCTGCTGACCATGCGCAACAGCGGCGCAACCCATCAAATCAAAGAAGCCATTGAGGCAGCCGATGCTGTCAGTGGCGAGTTTGCAGCCCGCCGGATGGACGCCTCCATCCGCAAGGTGCTGACCGGACAAAACGTCAACAAGGTGTAATATGCCAAAACTGATCATTCTTCCTCATCCCGTACTCTGTCCGGATGGCGCCGCCCTCGAGGGGCAAAGCGGCGAGACCATTCTGGATGTGGCGCTGCGCAACGGTATCGAAATCGAGCACGCTTGCGAGAAATCCTGTGCCTGCACCACCTGCCACTGCGTGGTGCGCGAGGGCTTTGACTCGCTCGAGCCAAGCGACGAGCTGGAAGACGACATGCTGGACAAGGCGTGGGGGCTGGAGCCGGAATCCCGTCTCAGTTGCCAGGCAAAACTGGCGGACGAGGATCTGGTGGTGGAACTGCCCAAGTACACCCTGAACCTTGCCTCTGAACGCCATTAATTACACATGAGTGAATTGCACGTGCAGCATCCTGTGGTGCTTCAGTGATATGGTGGAAGGCCGTGACCCTCGGGGGCACGGCCTTTTTTGTATTCGTTATTCTCTCTTTGCCAATAAGCTCTTTCCTATAAAGAGTGCTTATACATAGTGCCAGTAAAAAGGAAGCAAACACGATGGCTGACATGATGAAGGTAGCGTTATCCACCCAGGCTGCGGCCGCCTATTGGGGCGAGGGCGCCCAGCTCAGTTTCAATGGCGACGAGGCACTGATCCATCTTGGTGCCGCCGGTCAGCAGAAGGATGTTCTGCGCACCGTTCAGCGCGCCGCCCGTCGCCTCGAATCGAGCGGGATCAAGCGGGTGACGCTGGTCGGTGAAGGCTGGGATCTGGAGCGTCGCTACGCGTTCGCCCAGGGGTTCTACGCCGCCAAGGGATCGCGTGAACTGGATTTTGGCCAGCAGAGAGACGCGGAAGCCCGTGAACTGGATGCGCTGCTCAAGGCGGCTCGCTGGGTACGTGACATCACCAATGGCTGTCCGGAAGAGATCTACCCCATGAGTCTGGCGGAATCGGCCCTGTTGCTCATTCGTGGTCTGGCCGGGGATCAGGTTACTGCCCGCATCACCGCCGGTGAAGCGCTGCGCGAGTCCGGCCATATCGGGATCTGGTCGGTTGGCCGTGGCAGCGAGCGCGAGCCTGTGCTGCTGGAGCTCGACTACAACCCGACCGGTGATCGCAATGCACCCGTGGTGGCGGCGCTGGTGGGCAAGGGGATCACTTTTGATTCCGGTGGCTACTCCATGAAGTCCTCTGACAACATGCTGCCGATGAAGTCCGATATGGGCGGCGCGGCCATGGTGACCGGCGCGCTGGCGTTGGCTATCAGCCGCGGTCTGAACCAGCGGGTGAAGCTCATTCTCTGCTGCGCCGAGAACCTGGTCTCCGGCCACGCCTTCAAGCTAGGCGACATCCTCACCTACAAGAACGGCATCTCGGTCGAGATCCAGAATACCGATGCGGAAGGTCGTCTGGTGCTGGCCGATGGCCTGATGGCGGCCTCCGACAGCGGTGCGCCTTATATCCTTGACGCAGCCACCCTGACCGGCGCCGCCAAGATGGCGCTGGGGCGCGACTACAATGCGGTGTTTGCCCTCGATGAGACCGAACAGCAGCGTGCGCTGGCCGCCGCCAAGGTGGAAAATGAACAGGCGTGGGCGCTGCCGCTGGAGCCCTGGCATGCCAGCCAGCTCACCTCGGCCTTTGCCGATCTGGGCAACGTCGCCTCGGCAGAAGGCACGGCCGGTGCCACCACGGCTGCTGCGTTCCTTTCCCGTTTCGTACGTGATGAGGGTAAGGGTTGGGTGCACCTGGATCTGGCGGCCTCCTATCAGAAATCGGGCAACGATCTCTGGGCGACCGGTGCCAAGGGGCACGGTCTGCGCACCATCGCACGCTGGCTGCAGGAGGTGACCGCATGAATGTCTGGTTAAGTCGTGAATTTGCACCGGCCGAGTGGGGGGAGGGGGCGCTGCTCTCTCACCGTGCCGACGGCATGGTGATCCATCTGGTGACGGCCAATCCGCTGCTCGATATCCAGCAGGCGGCCCGTCGCCTCTGCCAGCAGGGGATCCAGAAAGTGACCCTGGCTGGTCACTGGGAGCGTGAACAGCAGTGGGCTTTTGCCCAAGGGCTGCAAACCCCCAAGGCGGAGGTGCAACTGCAGTGGGCCATGTCCTCGGAAGAGGACAGAGAGGAGCTGGAAGCGCGTTGGCTCTGCGGCCGCTGGGTGCGCGAGATGACCAATGCCACCCCGGAGCAGTTGGGCCCGCTGGAGCTGGCGGTGGAAGCTGCCTCCTTTATTACCGAGCTGGCGCCGGACAAGGTGAGTCATCGCATTTTGAAAGGCGAAGCGCTGCAACAGGCGGGCTGGGTCGGCCTCTATCAGGTGGGCCGCGGCAGTGCGCGCGAACCGGTATTGCTGGAGCTCGACTTCAACCCGGGGCGTGACCCCAAGGCGCCGGTAGCGGCAGCGCTGGTGGGCAAGGGGATCACCTTTGACTCCGGCGGCTACTCCATGAAGAGCTCCGAGGGGATGCTCACCATGAAGTGCGACATGGGTGGTGCGGCGATTGTCACCGGTGCGCTGGCGCTGGCTATGCTGCGCGGGCTCGACAAGCGGGTGAAGCTGATCCTCTGCTGCGCCGAGAACCTGGTCTCCGGCCACGCCTACAAGCTGGGCGACATCCTCACCTACAAGAACGGCACCACGGTCGAGATTGTGAATACCGATGCCGAGGGACGGCTGGTGCTGGCCGACGGCCTGCAACTGGCGAGCGAGTCCGGTGCACCGCTGATCATCGATGCCGCGACCCTGACCGGCGCAGCCGTGATGGCGCTGGGTGGGCGCTACAATGCCCTGTTTGGCCTCGATAAAGGGCTGGTAAGCCGGGCCATGACCTATGCCGATGCCGAGCATGAGCCAGCCTGGCCGCTGCCGCTGGAGCCCTGGCACCGCCAGCAGTGCCCTTCCCATTACGCCGACACGGCCAACAGCCGTCCGGTGAAGGGGGGCGGGCCGGGTGGCGCCTCCAACGCGGCGGGTTTCCTCTCCCGTTTCGTTGCCAACGAAGGGATGGGCTGGTTGCATATCGATCTGGCCGCCTGCTTCAGTGACAACGGCGATGCCCTCTGGGCGCCGGGGGCCAATACCCTGGGGATGCGCACCATAGCGCGGGCCTTGCTGGCGGAAGCCAAATAGGCGAGACAAGGCACCTTCGGGTGCCTTTTTCATGCTGTTCGAATTGTGAACAAAAGATGGGGTTTTGGCGGCTTAAGGTAACTATCGTGCGCAAGCGCACATATTTTCCGGCTCTGCTCGGTCAAGATGAGTGTGGATGTTGATTGCAAGGGAGTGATGTTTAATAAAAAGTTGCTTGTTTGTGTGTTTTTCCGGTTTTTGTTTACGTATAATCGCCAGCGAACATGGATTCTAACAATAAAACTCTGTAGTTAAGGAAAGATATCAATGGCCATCGAACGTACCTTCTCTATCGTCAAACCGGATGCTGTCAGCAAGAACCTGATCGGTGCCATCTATAGCCGTTTCGAAAGCGCAGGCTTGAAAGTGGTGGCATCCAAAATGCTTCACATGAGCAGTGAACAGGCTGCCGGTTTCTATGCCGAGCATCAGGGCAAGCCTTTTTATGACAATCTGGTCAGCTTCATGACCTCTGGCCCTGTCATGGTGCAGGTGCTGGAAGGGGAAGACGCCATCCGTCGCAATCGCGAGATCATGGGCGCTACCAACCCGAAAGAGGCGCTGGCTGGTACCTTGCGTGCCTGTTATGCCGAGAGCATCGATCGCAACGCAGTGCATGGCTCCGATGCACCTGCATCCGCTGCCCGCGAAATTGCCTACTTCTTCTCTGACAACGAGATCTGCCCGCGCGGCTGATTTTTGTGGATGATGACCCAAGGGAGCCTCGGCTCCCTTTGTTGTTTTCGCCGTTTACGCAATATCCCTCTATTCTCCAGGTGGAAAGCCAGACCCATTATTTGTACAATGCCGCCCCCTGACGTCGTCAGCCAATAATTGATGAAGTGTTTGAACTGAGGCCATTGATGAGCGAAACAAAAATCAACCTGCTGGATCTTGATCGGGATGCCATGCGTGCCTTTTTCGTCGAACTGGGCGAGAAGCCATTCCGGGCAGATCAGGTCATGAAGTGGATCTATCACTTTGGGTGTGATGATTTCGATCAGATGACCAACGTCAACAAGGTGCTCAAAGAGCGCCTCAAGGCGATCGCCGAGATCAAGGCGCCCGAGATCAGCCGCGAGCAGCGCTCTGCCGATGGCACCATCAAGTGGGCTCTGCAGGTGGGCGATCAGGAGGTAGAGACCGTCTACATCCCGGAAGATGACCGCGCGACCCTCTGCGTCTCCTCTCAAGTTGGCTGTGCGCTGGAGTGCAAGTTCTGCTCCACGGCTCAACAAGGCTTCAACCGCAATCTGAAAGTCTCCGAGATCATCGGTCAGGTGTGGCGTGCGGCCCGCGTGGTCGGTGGCAAGCGTCCCATCACCAACGTGGTGATGATGGGGATGGGCGAGCCGCTGCTCAATCTCGCCAACGTGGTGCCCGCCATGCGTCTGATGATGGATGACTACGGCTTTGGCATCTCCAAGCGCCGGGTGACCATCTCCACCTCTGGCGTGGTACCTGCGCTGGACAAGCTGGGTGACCAGATCGACGTGGCGCTGGCTATCTCCCTGCACGCCCCGAACGACAAGTTGCGTTCAGAGATCATGCCGATCAACGACAAGTACAACATCGAGGAGTTCCTCGCCGGTGTCCGTCGTTACCTGGCCAAATCCAATGCCAACGGTGGTCGGGTGACCGTCGAATATGTGCTGCTCGATCATATCAATGACGATATGCAGCATGCTCACGAGCTGGCCAAGGTGCTCAAGGATACTCCAAGCAAGATCAACCTGATCCCGTTCAACCCCTTCCCGGGCAACCCTTATGGCAAGCCGAGCAATAGCCGTATCGATCGCTTCTCCAAGGTGCTGATGGAGTACGGTTTCACCGTGATTGTCCGCAAGACCCGTGGTGATGACATTGATGCCGCCTGTGGTCAGCTGGTGGGTGACGTGATTGACCGTACCAAGCGAACTATCAAAAATCGGATGCAACAGGATGGGATTTCCGTCAAAATGGTTTAAATGCTAAGCCATTGTATAGACAGGGAATGGATACACGTACATTGATCGTAGTGGCAGCGCTCTGCGCGCTGCCAGGCTGTGTGACCGAGACCACTTACGCTGGCCAGAACTCGACCCAGCGTGAAGTGGGTCCTGACCTCAAGGCGGCTGCCCAAACCCGCCTCGACCTGGGTATCCAGTACCTGCGTCAGGGCAATGCCGAGCAGGCCAAGTTCAATCTTGATCGCGCCCTCCAGTATGACCCCTCCAATCCTCAGGTGCAGATCGGTTTTGCCTACTTCTACCAGAGGGTGGGGGATTTCAAGGCGGCTGAAGAGCATTACAAGAACGCCCTTACCATGGATCCGTCCAATGCTGACGCAATGAACAACTATGGCGCCTTCCTCTGTGATCGTGGCCGTTATGATGAGGCAGACAAGGCATTCAACCAGGCTGTTATTCAACCAGGCTATGTGAAGATTGCCGATACCTATGAAAATGCGGCACTTTGTGCCCTGCAAAATCGCAGAAATGATAAAGCAACCGAGTACTATCTCCTGGCCTTGGGGTATAATCCTGGCAATCCAAGGTTATTGCTGGACTTGGCTGAGCTTTCCATGAAAGATGGCAAGCTGCCTGATGTGCAGTCCTACCTCGCCCGTTTTGCCGATGTGTCAGACGAGAATGAGGAGAGTCTCTGGTTGAGACTCAGATTGGCACAGGCAATGGACAAGCCGGCATTACTTCACCAATTCGGGACTGAGCTGGTAAGGCAATATCCCACTTCGCAACAAGCCAAGCGTTATTTAGCCAATGACTATTGAACAGCCACACGATTTCCAACAAGACGACTCCCAGGCAGCAGGTCCAGGCCAGCTGCTGCGCAATGCCCGTGAACAGCTTGGCTGGACACGAGAACAGGTTGCGTCCCGCATTCACCTTCGTCTGACCCTGATCGCCGCCATCGAATCGGATACCTACGACAAACATACGTCCCATACCTTTATTCGGGGCTATCTGCGTACCTATGCCAAGTTGGTCGGGATCCCGGAAGAGACCATTCTGGCCGCTTACGACAAGCTGGGTCTGACTCCTCCCGACAATATCGACATGCAGAGCTTCTCCCGTCGCTCTCGCCAGCAAGTCAACGACAGTCGGCTCAAGGTAGTCACCTGGCTGGTTATTCTGGTGCTGATTGCGCTCTCGGTCGCCTGGTGGTGGCAGAGTACTTCACGCCGCTCCGCCGGTGATGAAGCGCTGGCAGCCACCGAGATGAGTGCGACCAGTTCGACTCCGGCTGAACCTGCAATCACGCCGCCCGATGCGATCAACACAGCTCCGGTGGAAGGCGCTGCCATCGCACCTGCCGCCACTGACGTGACTGCCCCCGCGGTGGTCTCCGATGCGACTGCTACCCTGGCGCCTGCTTCTGCGGCTGTTGCCCCGACCGATGTCAGCGCGGCTGTCGGCACTGCGACCGATGCTGCGGTATCCGGCGCCAATGGCACCGAATCTGAAGAGGCTGTCGTTGATCCGGCGACTGCGCCGCAACTGAAGATGAGCTTCACCGCCGATTGCTGGCTGGATGTGAAGGATGCCAACGGCAAGACCCTGTTCAGTGGTCTGAAGAAGGCCAACGACGAGCTGGTGCTGGAAGGCGCCGAGCCCCTGAAGTTCATCATTGGCGCGCCCATGGCCGTCAAGCTTGACTACAAGGGTCAGTCGTTTGATATGAGCCGTTACAACAACGGTCGTACAGCCCGCTTCTCACTGCCGCAGGAGTAATCTGTTTCCCATGTCTTCTCACGAATCACCCATCATTCGTCGTAAATCCAGACAGATCATGGTTGGTAATGTACCGGTTGGGGGCGATGCCCCCATTACCGTGCAGACCATGACCAACACCAAGACCACAGATGTCGCCGCCACCATCGAGCAGATCCAGCGGATCGAGCGGGTCGGTGCCGATATCGTCCGTGTCTCCGTGCCCACCATGGAAGCGGCGGAAGCCTTCCGGCTGATCAAACAGCAGACCCGCATCCCCATCGTTGCCGATATCCACTTCGACTATCGCATCGCCCTGAAAGTGGCCGAGTACGGTGCCGACTGCCTGCGTATCAACCCGGGCAACATCGGCAACGAGCAGCGGGTGCGATCTGTGGTCGATTGCGCGCGCGACCTCAATATCCCGATCCGTATCGGGGTCAATGGCGGGTCGCTGGAGAAAGATATCCAGGAGAAGTACGGCGAGCCGACCCCCGAAGCGCTGGTAGAGTCCGCCATGCGTCACGTGGACTACCTCGATCGCCTCGACTTTCAGGACTTCAAGGTGAGTGTCAAGGCCTCCGATGTGTTCCTGGCCGTCGGTGCCTATCGCCTGCTGGCCAAGCAGATCGAGCAGCCGCTGCACCTTGGCATCACCGAAGCGGGCGGTTTCCGTGCCGGCGCGGTGAAGTCTGCCATTGGTCTGGGCATGCTGCTCACCGACGGCATCGGCGATACCCTGCGTATCTCGCTGGCGGCGGATCCGGTGGAGGAGGTAAAGGTCGGTTTCGATATCCTCAAATCTCTGCGTATTCGCTCCCGTGGCATCAACTTTATCGCTTGCCCATCCTGCTCACGGCAGGAGTTCGATGTGATCGCTACCGTCAATGTGCTGGAAGAGCGGCTCGAAGACATCATCACCCCGATGGATGTTTCCATCATCGGCTGTGTGGTGAATGGCCCGGGCGAAGCACTGGTCTCCGACCTTGGTCTGGCGGGTGCCGCCAACAAGAGTGCCTTCTATGAAGGGGGCCTGCGGGTCGATCGGCTCGACAACAAGGATCTCATTCCAACTCTGGAGCGCCGCATTCGCGCCCGCGCCGCCATGCTGGATCCCGCCAACCGGATCCCGATGGACAAGGAGTAAGCGAAACAGGGCCACATTGGGTGGCCCTTTTTCCAGGTGACTGATTTTAAATCCCGCATCCGGATTCCCTGATTTTACCTTGGGGGGGAAAATCCCTATAATGCGGCCAAATTTTACCTCTTTTTCTCGAGTATCAACGTGGCAAAACAGATCCAAGCTATTCGCGGTATGAATGATTGCCTGCCGGAGCAGAGCCCGGTATGGCAGAAGGTTGAACAGATCCTGCGCCAGGTCGTTGCCAGCTATGGCTACAGCGAAGTGCGCATGCCGATTGTCGAGCAGACTCATCTGTTCAAGCGCGCCATCGGTGAAGTGACCGACGTGGTCGAAAAAGAGATGTACACCTTTGAAGACCGTAACGGCGACAGCTTGAGCCTGCGTCCGGAAGGGACCGCCAGCTGCGTCCGTGCCGGTATCGAGCACGGTCTGCTCTATAACCAGGAACGCCGGATGTGGTACATGGGCCCCATGTTCCGTCACGAGCGTCCCCAGAAGGGCCGTTACCGCCAGTTCCATCAGTTCGGTGTCGAGCTGTTTGGCATCAACGGGCCGGACATTGACGCCGAGCTGATCATGCTGACCCACCGCCTGTGGCGTCTGTTTGGCATCAGCGAGCATGTCACCCTGCAGCTCAACACCCTGGGCCAGAGCGCTGAGCGTGCCGCTTACCGCGATGCGCTGGTGGCCTATCTGGAGCAGTACAAGGATCAGCTGGACGAAGAGAGCCAGCGCCGCATGTACAGCAACCCGCTGCGGGTGCTCGACTCCAAGGATGAAAAGGTACAGGCCATTCTGGCGGGGGCTCCGCGTCTGTTCGACCATCTGGGCGAAGAGAGCCTGGCCCACTTCGAGGGGCTCAAGCGCCTGCTCGAGTCTGCCGGTATCAAATACGAAGTGAACGAGCGTCTGGTACGTGGTCTTGACTACTACAACCTGACCGTGTTCGAGTGGGTCACCAGCAGTCTGGGTGCCCAGGGTACCGTCTGTGCCGGTGGCCGCTACGATGGTCTGGTGGAGCAGCTGGGCGGTCAACCGACCCCGGCCGTGGGCTTTGCCATGGGCATGGAGCGTCTGGTGCTGATGCTGGAAACCCTCGAGCTCAACGCCGATATCCGCCCGGCGGTGGATGTCTATCTGGCGATGGTGGGCGAGGGGACCGAGCAGGCTGGCTTCCAGCTGGCCGAGCGTCTGCGTGATGCTCTGCCGGACCTGCGCCTCATGAGCCACTGCGGTGGTGGCAACTTCAAGAAACAACTCAAACGTGCCGACAAGAGCGGCGCGGCAATCGCCCTGATCCTTGGTGAAACCGAGGTGCAAAACGGGGAGATCACTATCAAATATCTGCGTGGTCAGGCCGAGCAACAGACCGTCAAGGTTGACGCCGCCATTGCCCTGCTGGCAGCCAAAGGAGAGTAAGCTGTGGAAGTCTATACCACCGAAGAACAACAGGTTGAGGTTATCAAGGAGTGGTGGAAAGAGAACGGAACCTCGGTGATTGCCGGTACCGTGATCGGTCTGGTCGGTCTGTTCGGCTGGCGCTATTACAACCAGCACCAGCAAGAGACCATGGAGGCCTCCTCCCACTCTTACAACCAGGTGATTGAGCAGCTGGCCAAGGGCGATGCCGCCGGTTTCGAGCAGGCACAGCAGTTTGTCACCGCCAACAAGGGTGACTCCTACGGTGAACTGGCCGCGTTGCAACTGGCTGCCGCTGCCGTCAAGGCGGGCAAGCTGGATCTGGCTGCCGAGCAGCTGGAGCTGGTGGCGACCACGGGTGACGAGAGCATTCGTCCCATCGCGGCGCTGCGTCTGGCCCGTGTGCTGAATGATCAGGGCAAGGCAGATGAAGCACTGGCCAAGCTGGCGACCATCCAGAATGAGGCCTTCAAGGCGCAGGTAGCCGAAGCCCGTGGTGATGTGCTGCAGAAGCAGGGCAAGACCGAAGAGGCTCGTGATGCCTATCAGGCGGCGGCGGATGCCGGCGGCCTGCAGGGTAGCGCCGAGCTCAAGCTAAAAATGGACGATCTGGCCCTGCCGGCCGTTGCGACTGGTGAGGCACCGGATGCGTAATCTATTCAAGATGGTGGCGCTGGGGGCTGCGGTCTCCTTCGCTCTGCAGGGGTGCTCCCTGTTCAGTTCCGAAGAGGATCTCAACCCGATGGCGCCGCTGCCCAAGGTTGAATCTGCCTTCACAGCCGACACCGCATGGTCATCTAATGTGGGTGATGGCATCGGTGACTTCTACTCCCAGCTCAAGCCGGTGGTGGAAGAGGATCGCATCTACGCGGCGGCCCGCGACGGCGATGTCAGCGCCTTTGACCGTGCCAGTGGTGATCGCCTCTGGACCGTCGATCTGGCCGACCTGCCGGTCAACGCCGACAAGCGCAGCGCCCGCCTCTCCGGCGGCCTGGTTTCCCGTTACGGCAAGCTGTTCCTCGGCTCCGAGAACGGGGTGGTCTACGCCCTGAACGAAGAGAATGGCGAAGTGCTGTGGCAGACCAATGTGCCCGGCGAAGTGGTGGCAAGCCCCGCAGTGGAAGATGGCCGCGTGGTGGTGTTGACCACCTCCGGTCGCCTGATCGCCCTCGACACTGATGAAGGCAAGATGCAGTGGTCGCTCTCCGAAGAGCAGCCGCCGCTGACCCTGCGCAGTGCCGGTGCACCGGTGATCACCAACGGCGCCGTGATTTACGGTCGTGCCGATGGCAAGGTGGGCATCGCCCTGCTGAGCAACGGCCAGCCGGTGCGCCAGTCCAAGGTGGCTGATCCGCGCGGTGCCACCGAGCTGGACCGCATGGTTGACGTCGATGCCAGCCCGCTGATTGCCGGTGATGAGCTCTATGCCATCGCCTACAACGGTCAGCTGATGGCGCGCAAACTGATGACCGGCGATGAAGTGTGGAAGCGCAAGTATTCCGGCTATCGCGATCTGGCGATGACCGGTAATGCCATCGTGCTGACCGACAGCCGCAGCCATCTGTTTGCCATCGACCGTCGCAACGGTCTGGAGCTGTGGTCCAACACCCAGCTGGAAAATCGTACCGTCACTGCACCCGTCATCTTCGGTGACTATGTGGTGGTGGGTGATGTGGAAGGATACCTGTATTGGCTTGATCGTACCGACGGTACCATCAAGGCGATGCAGCAGCTCGATAGCAGTGGTCTCTACGCCGCCCCGCTGGTGGATGGCGAGACCCTGTATGTGCAGAGCCGTGACGGCAAGTTGTACGCCCTCAAGCGTCCTTGATCGTCCGATAATGTGAATATCCGGCTCCTGGTCTTCGGACCCGGAGCCTTTGTCGTCTTGAGAATGAGGCTTTTATGACTCCTGTAGTAGCCCTGGTGGGCCGCCCCAACGTGGGGAAATCCACCCTGTTTAACCGCTTGACCCGTACTCGGGATGCCCTGGTTGCCGATTTTCCCGGTCTGACCCGGGATCGTAAATACGGTCAGGCGAAGTTGGGCGAGCTGGAATTTATCGTGGTCGATACCGGTGGTATCGATGGCACCGAAGAGGGGATCGAGCTGAAGATGGCCGAGCAGTCCCTGCTGGCCATCGAAGAAGCAGATGTGGTGCTGTTCATGGTGGATGCCCGTGCCGGTTTGACCGCGGCGGATCAGGCCATTGCCGAACACCTGCGCAAGGCCCACAAGAAGGTATTTCTGGTGGCCAACAAGACCGATGGTATCGACGGTGATTCCGCGGTCTCCGAGTTCTACGGTCTGGCGCTGGGCGAGGTTTACCAGATCGCGGCCGCCCACGGTCGTGGCGTGCTGAGCCTGCTGGAACTGGCGCTGGCCCCCCATCTGGAGACCCTGGTCGACTCCGCTACCGATGAAGATGCGCAGGATGAGGAAGAGGAGGACTTCGACGAAGAAGCCCTGCTGCGCATGGTGGCTGCCGGTGAACTCGATACCAAAGAGGACACCAAGGAGACCCCGTTCGCCGACCTGCCCATCAAGTTCGCCATCGTTGGTCGTCCCAACGTCGGTAAATCAACCCTGACCAACCGTATGCTGGGTGAAGATCGGGTCATCGTCTATGACATGCCCGGCACCACCCGTGACTCCGTTTACATTCCGATGGAGCGTGACGAGCAGAAGTATGTAGTCATCGACACCGCCGGTGTGCGTCGTCGTGGCAAGGTGCACGAGACGGTGGAGAAGTTCTCCGTTATCAAGACCCTGAAAGCTATCGAAGATGCCAACGTTTGCCTGCTGGTGATCGACGCCCAGGAGACCATCACCGATCAGGACTTGAGCATCCTTGGCTATGTGCTCCACGCCGGTCGCTCCGTGGTGCTGGTGGTGAACAAGTGGGATGGTCTGGATCAGAAGGTGAAAGAGGATGTGAAGAACGAGCTGGATCGTCGCTTGGGCTTCATCGACTTCGCTCGCGTCCACTTCATCTCCGCCCTGCACGGCAGCGGCGTCGGCCACCTGTTTGAATCCATTCAGGAGGCTTACCAGTCCGCCACCCGTCGTACCAGCACGGCGATGCTGACCCGCATTATGCAGATGGCGCAGGAAGATCACCAGCCGCCGATGGTCAATGGTCGCCGCGTCAAACTCAAGTATGCTCACGCCGGTGGCTACAACCCGCCACGCATCGTGATCCACGGCAACCAGCTGAACGACTTGCCGGACTCCTACAAGCGGTATCTGATCAACTACTTCCGCAAGTCCCTCAAGATCATGGGCTCGCCGATCCGGGTCGAGTTCCAGGAGTCGGTCAACCCGTTTGAAGGGAAGAAGAACACCATGACCCTGAGTCAGGAACGTCAGCGCAAACGGCTGCTGAAAATGAAGAAGAAATAAGCCCTGGCGGCTGCCCTCACCGGCAGCCGCTCTGTTATTCCCCCTGCAGTGGCGTAATGTCTGGCGGGGAGGGGAACCCGCCATGGGCAAGCCTATCGCAGGTTCACTTTATGAGGAGTCGACTATGGAAGCTCTGCTTTGTCCATCATGCCAGGCTGAACTGGATACCCGCAGCAAGGAGCAAACCTGTGGTCAGTGCCAGGCCATTGTGCGGGTCACCGCGCTCTGTCCCACCTGCCATATGGAGCTGGAGCGGCTCAAGGCGTGTGGTGCGGTGGATTACTTCTGCAACCACTGCAACTCGCTGATCTCCAAGCGGACGGTACAGTTCAAGGCTGAGCTGGTTTAAGACGATATTTAGGTGAGAAAGAAGATAAAAAACCCGGCGAATGCCGGGTTTATGCTGTGTGCTCTGCAATAAGCAGGGTATAGGATCGATTTCTGCGCCACAGGTTGCGCTTTATGTCATTAAGCTTGAGTTTGCGTCTGGGGCTCCAGCTGCACTTCGCTTTTCTGACCAGACTGATTTTTCTACGTTTTTGCATCTTGGTCTCCTCCCAACTCAGGTGGCCGTCCCGGCCTTGGGTCATTGATGGAGCCCATCCGAAATTGCTGTTATTTAATCTCTCAACATAATGAAAACAATGCGATTTCGGATAGGCTCCGATGTGAATCGATGGTAACAGAGAAGTTTGTGTGAAGACAGCCGAATAATGGCTGGTTAGCGCATGGTGATCTGATTGACCACTTCGGCGATGATAGTCGGGCGCTCGGCGATCTCCGGCTCGCTGTCGTTGTCGAGACTCTCCCGCTGGTGGGCCTTCTGTTGCTCGTTATCGAGCCAGAGCAGGCTCTGGTAGTACTGACGCACGTTGTTGACATAGTTGCGCGCTTCGCTGCCGCGGGCATAACCGTAGCGCACCTTGCGATGCCAGCGTGCTTGCTGCAGCAGAGGCAGCACATCCTTGACGTCGCTCCAGGCGTCGGGATTCTTTCCCAGATCCTTGGTCAGGCGGCGCGCGTCCATCATGTGGCCGTAACCGATGTTGTAGGCGGTGAGGGCAAACCACACCTTCTCGTCATCGGGCACCGAATCCGGCACCTTCTCCATCATCTGTTGCAGATAGAGGGAGCCACCCTTAATGCTCTCTTCCGGATGAAGCCGGTTGTTGACCCCCATCGCCTTAGCGGTGGGCTCGGTCAGCATCATCATGCCGCGCACGCCGGTGTAGGAGCGGGCCTGAGGGTCCCAGTGGGACTCCTGATAGCTGATGGCGGCCAGCAGACGCCAGTCGATATTCTTAGCATGGGTCTGGAACAGCGGCTGGTACTTGGGCAGCAGACTCTTGGCGCGCTTGAGGAAGGTACGGGTATCGACAAAGTCGAAGTTCTGCACGTGGCCGAAGTACTTCTCGTCCAGCTTTGCGATGGCACCATCCATAAAGCGCTGACCGAAAAAGTCGATGACGCTGGCGTAGAGGCTGTCATCGGGCAGCTTGCTCATGGCCCAGGCAACAGTCTGCTTCTGGGCCAGGGTCAGCCCTTCGGTGAGCTCGGGGTAGTAGCGCTGACTGCGTGCCAGTACGGTATCCTGCACCACCGTGTAGTCAATCTTGCCATCCACCACCTGCTTGAGCAGCTCCTCAACATCGGCGTTATGGCTGGTGCTCCACGTCAGTTTGGGATTCTCTTTGCTCATCTCTTTGAGCAGGTCTTCCCCGGTGGAGCCGGCTGCCACCATCAGCTTGCCTTTTATGTCGTTCAATGAGGCCGGCTTGGGCTTGCCGTTACGGTAGACCAGTTTGGGAGAGACCTGGTAGAAGCCTGGGCCGAAGCGAAACAGCTCGCGACGTTCCGGTGTGACCATGATGGCGGCTGCCGCCAGATCGACTTTGCCCTTTTTCAGCAGTGTAACCAGTTCGTCAGTGGTGTTGACCGGGATGATGGTGAGTGTCACCCCCAGCCAGTCGGCATAATTTTGTGCCAGCTCGTAATCGAACCCCTGGGCGAGGTCGTCACGCTGGTAATAAGAGGTGGGACCATAGATGGTGCCAACCCGGATCTCGCCTCGCTGGCGGATCTGCTCCAGCTGGCTGGAGGGGCTATAGAAGTCGCAGCCAACCAGCGTCAGCGTCAACAACAGCCCGATAAACAGTCGAAAAATGCAGCGCAAGTAGGTGAGTACCTTTGTTGAAAAAATCGGCATTTGTCAAAAAAGAGGCACCTTTATACCAGAGAGTGTGCGCAGAGTCACACTGCTCGAAGTGAGAAAAACGTTTGTCCGCTGTGAGCCAGATCCCTATAATACGCGCGTCTCAATTCCCCCCCACTTTAAAACTTGGTGAGAAAGGTCATATGGATATCTTGCGTGGTGCCCCAGCACTGTCTGATTTTCGTGTCCAAAAACTGCTGCAACGCTTCGCACAGATGAGAAACGAGAGTGGAGTAGAGAGCGGAGTAGAGATAGAGGATGTCTATGCCGAGTATGTGCACTTTGCCGAGCTGACAAGCCCCCTCTCTCCCCCCGAGCGAGCGACCTTGGGCCAGCTCTTGCGCTACGGCCCGACCATCCCCGAACACACCCCCAGCGGTCAGCTGTTTCTTGTTACCCCCCGCCCCGGCACTATCTCCCCCTGGTCTTCCAAAGCAACCGACATCGCCCACAACTGCGGCCTGAAACAGGTCAAGCGGCTGGAGCGTGGTATTGCCTATTACCTGACCATCAAGGGGCAGGGTGAGCTGAGTGCCGCCCAGCGTAGCGCCATTGCCGCTGTGCTCCATGATCGGATGATGGAAGTGGTGTTTGCCGAGATGAGCGAAGCTGCCGCCCTGTTTGCTCACCACGAGCCGCGCCCCTTCACCCAGGTGGATGTGCTGGGCGGTGGTCGCGCAGCCCTGGCCGAAGCCAACGTGGCGCTCGGTCTGGCGCTGGCCGACGACGAAATCGACTATCTGGTGGAGAACTTCACCAAGTTGGGTCGCAACCCCAACGACATCGAGCTCTACATGTTCGCCCAGGCGAACTCCGAGCACTGCCGTCACAAGATCTTCAATGCCGACTGGACCATCGATGGCGAGCAGCAGCCCAAGTCGCTATTCAAAATGATCAAGAACACCTTCGAGCAGACGCCGGATCATGTCCTCTCTGCCTATAAAGACAACGCCGCCGTGATGGAAGGGAGCCAGGGTGGCCGCTTCTTCCCGAGCCCGGCCAACGGCGAATACCAGTATCACCAGGAACAGGTTGACATCCTGATGAAGGTGGAGACCCACAACCACCCGACCGCCATCTCCCCGTTCCCGGGCGCAGCTACCGGCTCCGGCGGCGAGATCCGCGACGAGGGTGCCACCGGTCGCGGTGCCAAGCCCAAGGCGGGTCTGGTCGGTTTCTCCGTCTCCAACCTGCGCATTCCCGGCTTCGAGCAGCCCTGGGAGCAGGATTTCGGCAAGCCGAGCCGCATCGTCAGCGCCTTCGACATCATGCAGGAGGGGCCGCTCGGCGGCGCCGCGTTTAACAACGAGTTCGGCCGTCCGGCCATTCTGGGTTACTTCCGTACCTTCGAAGAGGAGGTGCCGAGCCACAACGGCGTCGAGGTGCGTGGCTACCACAAACCCATCATGCTGGCAGGCGGCATCGGCAACATCCGCACCGAACATGTCCAGAAAGGAGAGATCCCGGTCGGCGCGGCATTGATCGTGCTGGGCGGCCCGGCGATGAACATCGGTCTGGGCGGTGGTGCCGCATCCTCCATGGCCTCCGGCCAGTCAGCCGAAGATCTCGACTTTGCCTCGGTGCAGCGTGACAACCCCGAGATGGAGCGCCGTTGCCAGGAGGTGATCGATCGCTGCTGGCAGCTGGGTGACGACAACCCTATCGTCTTTATCCACGACGTGGGGGCGGGTGGTCTCTCCAACGCCATGCCGGAGCTGGTCAACGACGGTGAGCGTGGCGGTCGTTTCGATCTGCGCGCCATCCAGAGCGACGAGCCGGGCATGAGCCCGCTGGAGATCTGGTGCAACGAATCCCAGGAGCGTTACGTGCTGGCGGTAGCGCAGGACAAGCTGCCGCTGTTCAAGGCGCTGTGCGAGCGCGAGCGCGCACCCTATGCCGTCATCGGCACCGCGACCGAAGAGAAGCATCTGACCCTCTCTGACAGCCACTTTGACAACCAGCCCATCGATCTGCCGCTGGATGTGCTGCTCGGCAAGGCGCCCAAGATGCACCGCGACGTGGTGACTCTGCCTGCACAAGGCAAAGCGCTCCAGCTCGATGGCATCACTTTGAGTGACGCGGCCGAACGGGTTCTGCGTCTGCCGACCGTGGCGGAGAAGTCCTTCCTTATCACCATCGGCGATCGCAGCGTGACCGGTCTGGTCAATCGCGACCAGATGGTTGGCCCCTGGCAGATCCCGGTGGCCGATTGCGCCGTCACCGCTGCGACCTACGACAGCTATCACGGCGAAGCCATGTCGATGGGCGAGCGTACCCCGGTGGCGCTGCTCTCCCACGCCGCCTCTGCCCGCATGGCGGTGGCGGAAGCGCTCACCAACCTGGCACCGGCTCATATCGGGTCGCTGAAGCGGGTCAAGCTCTCCGCCAACTGGATGGCCGCCGCCGGTCACCCGGGTGAAGATGCCGGCCTCTATGAGGCGGTCAAAGCGGTGGGTGAGGAGCTCTGCCCGGCCCTTGGCATCACCATTCCGGTGGGCAAGGACTCCATGTCCATGAAGACCCGCTGGCAGCAGGATGGCAAGGAGCAAAGCGTCACCTCGCCGCTCTCCCTGCTCATCTCGGCGTTTGCCCGGGTCGAGGATGTGCGCAACACAGTCACGCCACAACTGCGTACCGATCTCGGTGAAACCGACCTTATCCTCGTCGACCTTGGCAATGGCAAGCAGCGCCTCGGTGCCTCTGCACTGGCACAGGTCTATCGCCAGCTGGGTGACAAGGCGCCGGATCTCGACAATCCGGTCCAGCTCAAAGGCTTCTTCAACGCCATTCAGGCACTGGTAGCTGATCGCAAACTCGTCGCCTATCACGACCGCTCCGACGGTGGCCTGTTCGTCACCCTGACCGAGATGGCGTTTGCCGGTCACTGCGGCCTCGACATCCAGCTCGATCGCATCGGCGGCGAGCTGCTGCCGGCGCTGTTCAACGAAGAGCTGGGCGCCGTCATTCAGGTGCGTCGTGAAGATAAAGAGGCGGTGATGACCCTGCTGGCCGGTCACGGTCTGGCGGCTTGCTCTCACGTGCTCGGCACGGCGCGCGAGGGGGATCTCATCACCCTGCAACGCGCCGGTCAGGAGGTCTATCGCGCCAGCCGCACTGCTCTGCGCACCATCTGGGGCGAGACCAGCTGGCAGATGCAGCGCCTGCGCGATAACCCCGAGTGCGCGGATCAGGAACATGCTGTTCGTCAGGACGCCACCGATCCGGGCCTGCAGGCCAAGCTCAGCTTCAACCCGGCCGAAGATGTGGCCGCACCTTACATTGCCCGTGGGGTCTCCCCCCGTCTGGCGGTGCTGCGCGAGCAGGGTGTCAACTCCCACGTGGAGATGGCGGCGGCGTTTGACCGTGCCGGCTTTGCGGCAGTGGATGTCCACATGAGCGACATCCTCTCCGGTCGCATCAAACTGGAGGAGTTCCAGACCCTGGTGGCCTGTGGCGGCTTCTCCTACGGCGATGTGCTGGGGGCGGGCGAAGGCTGGGCCAAGTCCATCCTGTTCAACGACAACGCTCGCGAGCAGTTCCAGCGCTTCTTCGAGCGTGGCGATACTTTATCGCTGGGCGTGTGTAACGGTTGTCAGATGATGTCCAACCTGCGGGATCTCATCCCGGGCGCCGAGCTGTGGCCGCGCTTTGTGCGCAACCGCTCCGAGCGCTTTGAGGCCCGCTTCAGTCTGGTTGAGGTACAGGAGTCCCTGTCGGCCTTCTTCGCCGGCATGGCAGGTTCGGTGATGCCCATCGCCGTCTCCCATGGGGAAGGGCGTGTCGAGGTGCGCGATGCTGCTCACCTGAACTCACTGCAAACCAGCGGGCTGGTGGGGCTGCGCTTTGTCGACAACCGCGGCAGCGTGACCGAGCAGTACCCGGCCAACCCGAACGGCTCGCCGGAGGGCATCACCGCCGTGACTACCACCGACGGTCGCGCCACCATTATGATGCCGCACCCGGAGCGGGTGTTCCGCACCGTGGCCAACTCCTGGCACCCTGATAACTGGGGTGAGGACGGTGCCTGGATGCGGATGTTCCGCAACGCCCGGGTTCGTTTGGGTTAATCGCGACTGCGCCAGCGCATAAAAACAGAAACCGGCCAAATTTGGCCGGTTTTTCAATATGGGCTCTGTCGATCAGGTTTGGCCGTGGCCAAGTTCATGAGGGGTAAACTCTCCCCGATCCAGAATACGCAGACAGGCGTCGACCACGGCTTCATCCAGCTGGACTCCCCGCATGGCCATGATATGGGTTCGGGCCTGCGCAATCCCCAGGGCAGCACGGTAGGGACGATCCGATGACATGGACTCCACTATATCGGCGACCGTGAGAATGCGCGCTTCCAGCAGGATCTGCTCGCCTTTTAACCCTGATGGATAGCCGGAACCGTCGAGATACTCGTGGTGCTGGTGGATCATCCGGGCTATGGGCCAGGGCAGGGCGATATCCTTGAGCACCAGATAACCCGCTGTCGGATGCTCCTTGACCAGATTGAACTCCTGGGGGGTCAGTTTGCCCGGTTTGGTGAGGATCTCGACAGGGACCTGGATTTTGCCGATATCGTGCACCATGGCGCCCAGATAGAGACCGCGTAGCGGTTTATCACCCAACCCCAGTTCTCGGCCGATGGCCAGCGCCAGGGTAGCGACATGCTTCTGGTGTCCGGCGGTGTAGGGATCGCGTTGTTCCAGCACGGCAGCGATGGCTCCCAGCGCATCCTCCAGGGCCAGCTCCAGTTGGCGGGCATGCATGGCTTTTTCACGCTGGGCGGCAAGATAGGCCTGCTGGGTTCGACGTGCCTGCAGGCCATAGGTCAGGTAGTCGGCCAGTCCGTTGAAGAGATGCACCTCCTCATCGGTGAAGGCTCTGGCCTGCGTGCTGTGAATAAGCAGTCCGCCAGGCACAGTGGCTTGCCACTGCAATGGCAGCAGCAGCCGTCCCCTCAAGGTGGCGGAGTGGTGGACCAGTTCGGTGCCAAGTGCTTCGTTGCGCATCTCGCCTGAACTGATTGCACTGATCAGGGCTGCGTCCCGGGTGAGCCAGTTATCGCTGGCAAACCAGACGGCCTGACCTGCCTGCGCCAGGATCTGTACTCTGTTCTGATCAGCGGTCTGCAGTACGGTCACCAGGGGAAAACGGCCATCGAAAGTGATGGCATCACAGATCTCCTGCAGTAGTGTCTGTTCATCCCCCTGCTTGAGCATGGCATGGTGGGCGCGGGTTATTGCTTCCAGCGTCCAGGTATATTGCTGGAGACGCTCCTGCTGCTGTTTCTGGTCGGTGATATCTTCGAAAAAGACAGCGACACCGATCACCTTGCCCAGCTCATCGTACAGGGGAAACTTGGTGGTACTGAGCCAGCGGTCTTCACCCCCTTTCAGATAGGGTTCTTCGTGATGCCGGGTTGTGCCGCTGGCCATGACCTGGAGATCGTCATCCCGGTAGCGTTGGGCCAGCTCGGCCGGGAAAAAATCGGCATCGCACTTGCCAACCAGTTCGGCCGGGGTGAGGGCCAGATCGTCGGCCAGCAGTCGGTTGCAGGCGATGAAGTGTGAACGGGTATCTTTCAACAGGACGCGATAGGGCAGCTGTTCCATCACCTGATGGAGCAGGGCTGCGGTGGGGTGAGAGCTGACGCCCGGTGGCTGAATGGATGGCGGTAGATCTTTTAACATCATCTTGGTGCAACCAGAGTCAGGTGGTAGTAAAGCGGTAGCCCGCTTGCCAGACGGCGAAACAGGCATCGACCACCTGTTCGTCGTAATGCACACCGGCATAGCGCGTCAGCTCGGCGAACGCATCGGTGAGAGAGAGGGCGCGCCGGAACGGACGGTGGGCCGTCATGGCGGCCAGGGAGTCGGCGACCCGTATAATCCTCGCCTCCAGCGAGATCGCATCCCCCTGTAGCCCTTGTGGGTAGCCGCTACCATCGAGATTTTCATGGTGCTGCATCACTATGGTGGTGATGGGCCAGGGGAAGTCAATCTGTTGCAGGATCTCGCGGCCAGTGTCCGGATGCTGTTTGATCAGTTCGAACTCAACCGGCCTCAGTTCCCGCGGGCGTGTGAGGATCTCCGCCGGGATCTGCAGCAGGCCGATGTTGTGCACCATGGCCGCAAGACCCAATCCATCCAGCTGCTCTTGCGGCAGTTGCAGCTGTTGACCTATAGCCAGCGCGAGATCATGCACGCGCCGTTCGTGTCCTGCCGTGACCGGATCTTTGTGGGCAATCGCGGAGGAGAGGGCCGCGATGGTCTGAAACAGCAGGGTGCGCTGGCGCTGCTCGCTTTCCTTGATATGGGTGATGTCGACCAGTGCCCCTATGATTCCGGCCACCTCGCCCTGATGGTCATAGAAGAGATCCTTGAAGTTGAGCACCTGGTAGCGGTGGCCGCTGCGATCAAACAGCGTGTGTTCAAAATATTGCGGCTGCCTGCTGCGCAGCACCTCCATGTCCCTTTGGGTATATTCGTCCGCCATCTCCGGGGGCAGGATTTCGTCCACCCGCTTCCCCTGCAGCTCGGCCTTGCTGATCCCGGTGACTTGGGTAAAGGCCGGGTTGCAGCTGAGAAAGCGCCCTTCGACATCCTTGTAGAACACCGGGATGGGAATGGCCTTGAGCAGGGATTCGTTGAGGCGCTGCATGTCGACCAGCTCGGCTTGCTGGCGCCTGGCGAGCTGTTCGCTGTCCTTGCACAACTGGATGGCGCGCGCCAGATTACCGAGCACCGGGCTGAACAGATGGCAGACCGGCACTGTGTGCTGCTGGGGTTGGGGGGCCAGCAGCAAGATGAGATATCCCCCGTCAACCCTGAGCCGATAGGCAAAGTGGTACGGTCGGCCACCGGGGAGAGGCAAGGTCGTTTGCAGCGCACATTGGTCACCTTCAACAATCCAGGCAGGCAAGGAGAGCAGCGAGCCACTGTGCCGGGATAGCTGATCATCACCAATGACCTTGAGCAGCTCATATCCTTCCCGTTGCTGCTGCAATACCACACCAACCGGTGTGGCACAGTGAAACATAAAGCGCTGCACCACCTTGGTGAGCAGGGCATCGAGTGTGACCTCCCGACCGATGCAGAGGGCGAGATCGCAGACAATGGCCATGGCGTGATCGTTATTCATTGCTAACCCTCGCTGAGACAGAGGATGGCACCGTTGTGAAAGAGCGGGTAATCCCCCGGCCTTACACTTCCTATCTCGCCAAGAGAGAGGGCCCCGACCAGCTCGTGGGCTCCGCTGTGGCTAAAGAGGGTCTCCAGCTCCAGGGTGCTCTGTTCGCCGAAGTGCTGCTGACGGCCGGCGCAGTAATAGATCTCGAGGCGCTCGGGTGTACCGTGCCGGCCGAGCTTTTCGGCCAGTTCGACAGCGTGCTCTGTGGGGCTTTCCGGGGCTTTCAGCAGTGTGAGAATACTGTGGTCAGGCACCTCTCCGACGCAGAGCAGGGCACCGTCGTCGGTAACGGCGACCGGGATCCGCACGATCACATCGCCATTGGCTCGCAGCAACCCCAAGGGCAAATGTACACCGTACCGATAGAACTGCTCTGGTGTGAGGTTTTGCTGGAACTGCTGCCGGATCAGGGATTGATAGCGGCTAAAAGCCGGCTCCCAGTCGATAAAGGAGATCTTGTTGCCTTCACTGCTGGTGGCGAGCATGGGCTGGGCAGTGAGTTGATAGCCGTGCTCCAGCAAGGGGGGACTGTGGGGGGAGAGCAGTGCACAGCTGACCCCATGCCCCAGCAATCTCTGGGTGTCAAACAGGCAGGGCATGGCTGTGAACTGGCCGCTACCTGCATTGACACCCGCATAGTTGACCCTGTCCGCCAGCCTTAGATAGATCCCCTCGAGCAGGGTTGCAATATTGGGGAGCATGGCGTCAAAGGTGAGAAAGAGGGTGGGAACCTTCTCGGTGTCCGGCCATTCTGCCAGTCGGGACGCCAACTGCTCGCAGATGATATCGGCCAGTGTATCGGCACTGGCTGTAGGGGAGAGCGAGAGCAGCAGAGGATTGTGGGATGCGGGTCGGGGCAACAGCCAAGCCCCCCTTTCGTGGAAACCGTGCCGACTGACAAGGCGTGGAAAGATGGCGCCGCAGAGTTGAATGTTGAGGCGCTGACACTGCTGCTGCAGATCGGCAACGCGTGCGGCATCCCGCTCGGCTAGCAACACATCGAGTCGTTGCCCCTCATAGGGAAGCAATGCATCGGCCAGTGGATGCGCATCAAATTGATGAAAAGTAGGCTGCATCATCGCTCGGAACTCCATTCCTGCCAGTCATCAATATATCAGCAAGGGGGTTGGATGAATACCGGACGAGACCAACGGCTGCACGGGGTGTGAGATGCCAACACAAAAGGGTCTCTGCCAGCAGGCAATCCACATAAAAAAGAAACCGGCCACATGGGCCGGTTTTGAAGGGAAATGAGCCGGGTTACTGCAACACCACCTGCTGGAACCCTTGTACCAGACTGATGACCGGCTGGGGATAGAGCCCCAGCAACACCACCAGCGCTGCAGAGAGCAGCACCACCACACCACCGGAGGAGAGCGCCCAGTCGGCGCTGGCATCGCGCTGCTGCATACCCGGTTCGCGCAGATAGAGGGTTACCATCACCTTGAGGTAGTAGTAGAGACCCAGTGCGCTGCCGAGCACGATGGCACCGGAGAGCCACCAAAGCTGCGCCTCGACGGTGACGCCGATGAGGTAGAACTTGCCGATAAAGCCGAGGGTCATCGGGATGCCCGCGAGTGACAACATCATCACCGTCAGTACGGCAGTCAGATAGGGGCGCTTCCAGAACAGACCACGATAGCTGTGCAGGGAGTCGGCATCCTTGCCGCGATAGGGGCTCGACATCATGCTGACGACGCCAAAGGCGCCGAGGCTGGTGAAGAGATACATCAGCAGGTAGACCCCGGCCGCTTCCACCGGCATCTGGCCGAATCGGCTCGCCACGATCACCGCCAGCAGGTAACCGAAGTGGGAGATGGAGGAGTAACCCAGCATCCGTTTGACGTTGGTCTGCACCAGGGCCAGCAGGTTGCCGACCATGATGGAGATGACCGCCATGGCTGCCAGCAGCCAGTGGATCATGGGATCGCTCGCCGCCGGTACCGCCAGATAGAAGCGCAACAGCACGGCAAAAACCGCCACCTTGCTGACGGTGGCGAGGAAGGTGGCGACCGGTGCCGGGGCACCTTCGTAGACATCCGGGGTCCAGAGGTGGAAGGGGGCCAGGGAGAGTTTAAAGGCAAAGCCGACCAGCATTAACCCCAAACCGCCCATCAGCAGCGGATGGTGAGCCGGGCTCTCGGCCAGGGTCTGCCCCAGGGCAGCAAAGCTCAGGCTGCCAGCCTGTGCATAGAGCAGCGCCATGCCAAACAGCAGGAAGGCGGTGGCGGCGGCAGAGAGCACCATGTATTTCACCGCGGCTTCCAGCGAGTGGCGCTCGCGGTAGGCGTAACCCACCAGACCGAACATTGGCAGGGTCAGCATCTCGATCCCGATAAAGAGAGAGGCGAGGTGACGGGAGCTGGCCAGCACCAGACCACCAGCGGTGGCGATCAGCAGCAGCAGGAAGAACTCCTCCCGGTTGTCCGGGTAGGCTTTCAGCCACGATTGACCGAAGGTGCAGGTGGCTAGGGCGCCGATGAGCACTAGTCCCATGTAAAAGACGGCGTAACTGTCCACTTGCAGCAGCGGGGTGACCCCCTGATCCCCTTGCGCCATCACGATGGGCAGCGAGAAGAGCGCAAGGTTGAGGCCAACAATGGTCACGGTAAAGGCGGTGGTGACACAGCGGCGCCAGGCGATGGCCAGCATCAGGGCCGCCATGGCCCCGGTGGTCAACAGCAGGGGAAGCAGTGCCAGCAGTTGGGAAGCGGAGAAAGTCATTGCAGGGCTCCAGCAGTCGGCAGCAGATACCAGTGCAGCACGTTGATAAGGCTGCTGCTGGCGGTGTCAATCACGGGTTGGGGATAGAGGCCAAGCAGAACCAGCAGGCCCGCGATCACCATCATCATGGTCAGCTCGCGGCGATCCAGCCCCTTGAGCATGCTCTCATCCTTGGCGGGGCCAAAGCAGGCACGCTGCAACATGATGAGAGAGTAGACCGAGGCCAGCACCAGACCGAAGGTGGCGACCGCCGTGATGACAGGGGCAACCTGGAAGCTGCCGACCAGGATCAGGAACTCGCCAACAAAGTTGCCGGTGCCCGGCATGCCGAGCGACGCTACCGAGAAGAAGAGCATCACGCCGGGCAGATAGCGCAGGCGTCCCCACAGGCCGCCCATCTGGCGCAGATCCCGGGTGTGCAACCGCTCGTAGAGCTGACCGCAGAGGATAAAGAGGCCGGCAGCCGAGAGACCGTGGGCGATCATCTGCACCACGGCGCCCTGCAGGGCCAGCTCGCTACCCGAGTAGATAGCGATCATCACAAAACCCATGTGGGAGATGCTGGTGTAGGCTACCAGCCGTTTGATGTCGGTCTGGGCAAAGGCCACGATGGCACCGTAGACGATCCCGATCAGGCCAAGCACCATGGCGTAGGGAGCAAATTCGGCGGACGCCTCGGGGAAGAGCGGCAAGGCAAAGCGCAGCAGACCGTAGGCGGCGGTTTTCAGCAAAATACCGGCGAGATCCACGGAGCCTGCGGTCGGCGCCTGACTGTGGGCATCCGGCAGCCAGCCGTGCAGCGGTACCAGCGGCATCTTGACCGCGAAGGCGATAAAGAATCCCAGCATCAGCAGCCACTGAACGCCCTTGCTCATCGGTGTATTGAGCAGCTCCAGATAGTTGAAGGTGAATACACCGGTAGCATGCTGGTGGGTCAGCACCAGCCCGATGATGGCCACCAGCATGACAAGGCCGCTGACCTGGGTGTAGATGAAGAACTTGGTTGCGGCGTTGATCCGTGATTTGCCGTCAGTGACCGAATGGCCCCAGAGCGCAATCAGGAAGTACATGGGAACCAGCATCATCTCCCAGAAGAAGAAGAAGAGGAACAGATCCAGCGCCATAAAGACGCCGAGCACGCCACCCAGGATCCAGAGCAGGTTTAGATGGAAGAAGCCGATGCGTTGCACGATCTCTTTCCACGAACAGAGGATGGCCAGCACCCCGATAAAGCAGGTGAGGATCACCATCAAGAGCGACAGGCCATCCACCGCCAGATGCAAAGAGATGCCGAAGCGGGGGATCCACGGCAGGCGCCACTCGGCGGCCCAGGCGGAGGCAGCACCGGTGACGCCCGCGCTGTCGAGACCCGTGGTGGCAAGGGAGAAGTCACCACTTAGCCAGATGGCACAGGAGAGCAGCAGGCTGGCGCTCATGGAGAGGAGGGCTACCCAGCGGACAAACTGCCCGCCGAGACGCTCCATCTGCCAGCAGAGCAAGCCGCCGATAAAAGGAATTAGCAAGATCCAGAGTAAGGTCACGGTATCAGCTCTCGTTCAAGTTCATATGAGATTGCGCTCCCTGTTCCATCAGGGAGAGCAAACAGCCTGGCTGTATGATCGTCCGGTTGTTCATCGCGTTACCCCAGCAGCAACAGCGCCAGCACCAGCACGGCGCCGATCCCCATGGAGGCGGCATACCAGCGCAACTTGCCGGTCACGGTCCAGGCCAACAGCTGGTTGCCACGCAGGGCAAACCAGGCGGGCAGGCCCATCATCCAGTCCAGCGGATCCTGCCCGACCAGACGGGTCGCCAGCAGATAGGGTTTGACCCACAGCTGGTCATAGAGCCAGTCAAAGCCCCAGGCGTTGAACCAGAGGGTGCTGAGCAGGCGGCCCGGCGCACTGTTGGCAATGGAGGTGGCCAGACGGCGCTCACCAAGGAACAGAAACGCGGCCAGCGCGATGCCCGCAATGGCGATGATGCCGGAGGCAACCTCCAGTGCATGGCGCCCCTCTTCGATATGGTCCCCCGGGCCAGCCGGCAGCACACCTGCCAGCGGCGGGGTGATCAGCGCGCCTATGCCGGTGGAGAGCACCAGCAATACCAGCAGCGGCAGGTGGTGAGCCAGACCGTGACCAGCGTGGGCTTTGGTCTGCTCTTTGCCATGGAAGGCGATAAAGATCAGCCGGAAGGTATAGAGCGAGGTGAGGAATGCCCCCGCTAGACCTGCCCACAGCAGGGCGCTCTGGCCACTGGCCTCTACTTGCCACAGGATGGCGTCCTTACTGTAGAAACCGGAAGTGACCAGCGGCAACGCCGCCAGCGCCGAGCCCCCCACCAGGAAGCAGGCATAGACCAGCGGCAAACTCTTGCGCAGGCCACCCATCTTGAAGATGTTCTGCTCATGGTGGCAGGCAACGATAACGGCACCGGCAGAGAGGAACAGCAGCGCCTTGAAGAAGGCGTGGGTCATCAGGTGGAAGATGGCCCCTTCCCATGCGCCGACACCCAGTGCCAGAAACATGTAGCCAATCTGGCTCATGGTGGAGTAGGCGAGGATCCGCTTGATATCGGTCTGAACCAGCGCGGCAAAGCCTGCCAGCACTAGGGTGATGGCACCGACCAGCCCGACCAGATGGAGGATCTCTGGCGCCAGCAGGAACAGGCCGTGGGTACGGGCAATCAGGTAGACACCGGCGGTCACCATGGTGGCGGCGTGGATCAGCGCTGAGACAGGGGTCGGGCCTGCCATCGCATCCGCCAGCCAGGTTTGCAGCGGCAGCTGTGCCGATTTGCCGACCGCGCCGCCCAGGAGCATCAGGCAGGCCAGCGACAGGGCAGGGGAGCCCTCGGCAAACAGGGTCGGGGCACGAACCAGCAGCTCGTGGATATTGAGGGTGCCCAGTTCCCGATAGAGGATAAACAGACCGATGGCGAGGAAGACATCACCCACCCGGGTCACGACAAATGCCTTGAGGGCCGCCGCTCCGTTCTTGCGATCCTTGTAGTAGAAGCCGATCAGCAGATAGCTGCACAGCCCCACCCCTTCCCAGCCGAGGTAGACAAACAGCAGGTCATCGGCCAGCACCAGAAACAGCATGCTGGCGATAAAGAGGTTGGTGTAGGTGAAGAAGCGGGAGTAACCCTCTTCCCCACGCATATACCAGGAGGCGAACAGGTGGATGAAGAAACCCACCCCGGTCACCACCCCCAGCATGGTCAGCGACAGGCCATCCAGTGCCAGCGAGAAGCTCGGGGTAAAGTTGCCCACCGCCATCCATTGCCACAGGCGCTGGACATAGACGCCCCCCTCGGGCGGGTTGCCCAGAAAGTCGATGCCCACCCACAGGGTAGTGAGGGCCGACAGGCCAATGGAGCCAACCCCGATCAGCGCCGAGGTACGCTCACTAAACCGGCCGAGGGAGAAGGCCAGCACCAGCCATCCCAGCAGCGGAAATAGAAAAGTCAGATATAAGAGGCTCATCCGCGCATCTCGCTCACAGTGTCCACGTTCAGGGTGTGGTAACGACGATAGAGCAGCAGTAACAGGGCGAGGCCGATACTGGCCTCCGCTGCCGCCAGAGAAATCACCAGGATATACATGATCTGGCCATCGGCCTGGGCCCAGCGGCTACCCGCCACCACAAACGCCAGTGCCGAGGCATTCATCATGATCTCGATACTCATCAGGATGTAGAGCAGGTTGCGGCGGATCAGCAGACCGCACAAGCCGATGCAGAAGAGCACCGCGGCCAGCAGGAGGCCGTGCTCCATAGGGATTCCATTCATTGCTGACCTCCTTCTTGTGCAGAGCGGGGTGCTGTGCGGGGGACGGAGAGCACTTCACCGCTCTTCTCTTCCCGACCCAGGTGATAGGCGGTTACCAGACCCGCCAGCAGCAGGATGGAGGCAAGCTCCACCGCCAGCACATAGGGGCCAAAGAGCTCGACACCCACCTGCTTGGCGGTCACCTCGGTCACTCCGATCAGGCCCCCGGTCACCCCGAGAATGCCGTGGGCCAGAAAGCCCAGCAGGATCAGCGAGAGCAGGGCTGGGCCCCCCCAGGTCATGGGGGTGAGCCACTTTTTCTCCTGTGCCTGGGCACTCCCCAGGTTCAGCATCATCACCACGAACACGAACAGCACCATGATGGCGCCAGCGTAGACGATCACCTGCAGGGCGCCCGCAAAGGCGGCACCCAGGCAGAAGAAGATCATGGCCACGGCGATGAGGGAGATGATGAGATTGAGCAGCGCATGCATGGGATTGCTGGTGCTGATCACCCGCAGCGTGCTGTAAATGGCCACCAGGGCCGAGGCATAAAATGCCAGTTCCATGATTGACTCCTCAGGGCAGCAGGCTCTTGACATCGATGGGCTTGGCTTCGTTTTCGGCATCCCCTTTCGGCTTGCCGTCGATGGCCATCCCGCTCATGCGATAGAAGTTGTAGTCCGGGTATTTGCCGGGCCCGCTGATCAGCAGATCTTCCTTCTCGTACACCAGATCCTGGCGGCGATACTCACCCATCTCGAAATCCGGTGTCAGCTGGATGGCGGTGGTGGGGCAGGCCTCTTCACACAGGCCGCAGAAGATGCAGCGAGAGAAGTTGATGCGAAAGAACTCCGGATACCAGCGACCATCTTCCCGCTCGGATTTTTGCAGCGAGATGCAGCCGACCGGGCAGGCAACTGCGCAGAGGTTGCAGGCCACGCAGCGCTCGTCCCCGTCAGGGTCGCGGGTCAGCACGATGCGACCGCGGTAGCGGGGGGCGGCATAGACTGCCTGCTCCGGATAGTTCAGGGTTTCACGGGGCCGCCAGGCATGGGAGAAGACCATGGCCAGACTGCGTAACTGGGTGCCGACACCCTGAATAATGCTAACAATTTTCATATTGAGTGCCTCACTGCGTACTTATCAGTACAACTGCCGCGGTGACCAGCATATTGATCAGGGTCAGCGGCAAGCAGACTTTCCAGCCAAACGACATCACCTGGTCAAAGCGCGGGCGAGGCAGGGAGGCCCGCAGCAGGATGAAGAACACCATGAAACAGGCGGTCTTCAGGGCAAACCAGATGAAGGGGGGCAGCCAAGGGCCGTGCCAGCCACCGAAGAAGAGGGTCACGATGAGCGAGGAGATCAGCACGATGCCGATATATTCGCCCACGAAGAAGAGGCCCCACTTCATCCCCGCATACTCGATGTGATAGCCGTCGGCGAGCTCCTGCTCGGCTTCCGGCTGATCGAACGGGTGACGGTGGGTGACGGCGACACCGGCAAACAGGAAGGTGACAAAGCCCAGGATCTGGGGCACCACGTTCCACAAGTCTGCCTGTGCCTCGACGATATCCCGCAGGTTAAAACTGCCGGTCTGGATCACAATCCCCATCAGGGAGAGCCCGAGAAACACCTCGTAGGAGAGGGTCTGAGCCGAGGCGCGCAAGCTGCCGAGCAATGAGTATTTGTTGTTGCTCGACCAGCCGGCGAACAGCACCGCATAGACCGCCAGCCCTGCGATGGCCAGGATGTAGAGCAGCCCCACATTGAGATCCGCCACGCCCCAGGTGGGGGTGATGGGCACCACCGCAAACGCCAGAATAAAGGCAGTGAAGGCGATGATGGGGGCCAGGATAAAGATCCGCCGATCAGCGAACGGCGGGATCCAGTCCTCCTTGAAGAACATCTTGATCATGTCGGCGGCCAGCTGGAGCAGACCAAACGGCCCCACCCGGTTGGGGCCGTAGCGATCCTGCCACAGGGCCAGCAGACGGCGCTCGATGAAGCTCATGAAGGCGCCAGCCCCCACGATCCCCACCAGCACGATCAGTGCCTTGCCCACCTCCAGCAACAGATCGATCAGCGACTCGCTCATGCGATCACCTCCTGCAGGTTAGTGATTGAGGCTTGTTGCAGGGCCGTCGGTAGGCCGTTCACCCCAAGGGGGAGCCCCACCAGACCGGCGCTCAGCTGTTCGCTCAGGCGCAGGCGCAGTTGCCAGTGGCTACCGCCCCAGGAGAAGGAGACCTGACTGCCCCCGTGGAGGGCCAGACGCTGCGCATCAAGGGGATTGAGCACCAGCTCGGGTTCGTTCATCCGGGCCTGAATGACCGGGCTGCGAGCGGAGAGCTCCTCGCCGCCAAACAACTGGACATAGTTGACCACTTGCAGCGCATCCTCTGCCTTGAAGGGGGAGGGGATGGTAGTAAACCAGCCAAGGGTATCTTCGCTTGCTTCCAGCAGACGGCGACCCGGATCGCCAGCACGCAGTTTGCCACCCACTTCATCCTGGAACTTGTTCCAGGCGGAGGGAGAGTTCCAGCCCGGCGCCCAGGCGAACGGTACTTGCGGCAGCGGCTGACGGGCTCCGGCATACCCTTCCATGGAGAAGTTGAAGGGGGAGTCGGGATCTTGCGCTACCCGTGGCTCGCTGACGTTCTGATCCGCCAGCATGGAGGTGCGACCGCTGTAACGATGCGGCTCACGGGCCAGTCGCATGCCACGGATCCGCAAGCCTGCGTTGGGCGCCGCTTCCAGCATGGTAGCCAGCAGCGTATTGCTGGTGGCGCAGTCATGGTTGACCTGGTCGAAGTTCTGCCAGCGCAGCGGCTTGCGTTCGATCGCCCCTTGCAGCGCCGCCAGCCAGCGCCACCCTTCACGCACCTGAATATCGGCGTTGTAAAAGGCGGGTGCATATACCTGGAAGAAGCGCTGGGCGCGCCCTTCCATGTTCACCAGGGTGCCATCGGCCTCGGCAAAACTGGCCGCTGGCAGCACCAGATCAGCCTTGTTGGCGGTCGGGGTCGCCTGATGGTCGATGACCAGCAGGTGCTGCAGCCGTGCCAGCGCAGCATCCACCCGGTTGCGCGGCGCGCGGCGGTAGAGATCGTTCTCCAGGGTGACCAGCGCCAACCCCTCTTCTGACTCGATACGCGCAAGGGCGGCTTCGAGCGGCTTGTCTGTCAAGGTTTGAGCGCCCAGCATGGCCAGACCCAGCGAGTTGGTCTCCTGGCCAACCAGCGCGATGTTGGCTTCCAGACCACGCCCTTTCAGGGCGCGGGCAATGTTGCTGGCTGCCTCAAGCAGCGCCACATCGCGGGCACTGGAGCCTGCAATGATGAGAGGCTTCCTGGCGTTGCCGAGCAGCTCGGCCCAGCGAGCCGCTTGTGCCTGCTGTTCGGGGTCGAGATCGGCCACGGCCGGTGCTACTGGGTCGAGCAGATTGGCGATGGCAAAGCCAAGGCGCGCCTGCTCGGCATAGGGGGCGTGCAGCTTGTCGGCCGCCACATCGTCCAGACGGGTGGTGTCGAGGCTGGTGATGAGCAGCGGGTAGCGCTCGTTCTGACCCAGAGTCTGAACGGCGGCGACTTGCCACAGATCGACCTTCATCTTGCGGGCCAGCTCGCGGGCCTTGCCCTTGGCGGCTTGGCGCAGCGCCAACGCGATACGGGCGGCGCTCATGGTGACATCTTCACCGAGCAGCAGAATGGCGTCGGCCTCTTCCATGTCCCGCAGGCTCGGGGTTGGCACGCCGCCCTGTTGCAGGATCTGCAGCATCTTCAGCTGACAGGCCCATTCGGCCTGCTCGACGCCAGCGTAGAAGTTGTCTGCACCCACCAGCTCGCGCAGGGCAAAGTTGCTCTCCAGCGAGGCGCGGGGCGATCCGATGCCGATGAGGCCGCGGGCCGTGCGCAGGGCATCGGCGGCTCGGTTGAGGGCGCCATCGACCGTGATGGCCAGCTGGTCGTTGCCATCTTTGAGCAGCGGTTGGCGCGGGCGGTCGGCCAGATTGACGTAGCCATAGCCAAAGCGGCCACGGTCACAGAGGAAGTAGTGGTTGACGCTGCCGTGGAAGCGGTTTTCGATGCGGCGCAGCTCGCCATAACGCTCGCCCGGACTGATGTTGCAGCCCACGGAGCATTGCTGGCAGATGCTGGGGGCAAATTGCATGTCCCACTTGCGGTTGTAACGTTCGGAGTGGGTCTTGTCGGTGAAGACGCCGGTGGGGCAGACCTCCACCAGGTTGCCGGAAAATTCACTCTCCAGGGTGCCATCCTCGACCCGCCCGAAATAGACGTTGTCGTGGGCACCATAGACCCCGAGATCCTCGCCACCGGCATAATCCTTGTAGTAACGGACGCAGCGGTAGCAGGCGATGCAGCGGTTCATCTCGTGACCGATGAAGGGGCCCAGCTCCTGATTCTGGTGGGTGCGTTTAGTGAAGCGGTAGCGACGGCTGTTGTGGCCTGTCATCACCGTCATATCCTGCAGGTGGCAGGCGCCGCCCTCTTCACACACCGGGCAGTCGTGGGGGTGGTTGGTCATCAGCCACTCCACCACGCTCTTGCGAAATTCTTTAGCCTCTTCATCCTCGATGGCGATGTAGCTGCCATCGGTGGCCGGGGTCATGCAGGACATGACCAGACGGCCGCGCTTGTCATCGGCATTCTGATACTGTTTCACCGCACACTGGCGGCAGGCGCCAACGCTACCCAGCGCCGGATGCCAGCAGAAATAGGGGACGTCCAGACCCAGCGACAGACAGGCTTGCAGCAGGTTATCTGCCCCGTCTACCTCGTACTCTTTGCCGTCTACATAAATGGTTGCCATACAACTTCCCTGAAACCTGTTTTGTGAAATCTGTGGTGTCGTTACCAGCGCTCGCCCAGCAGATTGGGCTGGATCCCTTTGACCGGCTTGCGGTTATCACCGCTGCCTTTGATCCCGGCCTCGAATTCGGAGCGGAAATATTTGATGGCGCTGGCGAGCGGCTCGACGGCGCCCGGTGCGTGGGCGCAGAATGTCTTGCCCGGGCCAAGGAAACCGCAGAGTTGCTCCAGGGTCGCCAGATCGCCGGATTGCCCTTCGCCACGTTCCAGTGCCCGCAGCAGCTTGACGCTCCAGGGCAGGCCGTCGCGGCAGGGCGTGCACCAGCCGCACGATTCGCGGGCGAAGAACTCCTCCATGTTGCGCAGCAGGGAGACCATGCTGATGGAGTCATCCACCGCCATGGCAAGACCAGTCCCCATCCGGGTGCCGACCTTGCCGATACCGGCGGTATACATCTGGGCATCGAGGTGCTCCGGCAGCAGGAAGCCGGTGCCCGCGCCGCCCGGTTGCCAGGCTTTCAGGCGATAGCCGCTCTTCATGCCGCCGGCGTAATTTTCAAACAGCTCGCGGGCGGTGATGCCAAAGGGCAGCTCCCAGACCCCGGGGTTGTTCACCTTGCCGGAGAAGCCCATCAGCTTGGTGCCGTGATCTTCCGAGCCCGGCAGCGCCAGCCCGTGATACCAGGCGACCCCGTTGCCGATAATGGCGGGGACGTTGCAGAGGGTTTCGACGTTGTTGACACAGGTGGGTTTGCCCCAGACGCCGGAAACGGCGGGGAATGGGGGTTTGGCACGCGGGTTGGCGCGGCGCCCTTCCAGCGAATTGATCAACGCCGTCTCTTCACCACAGATGTAGCGGCCGGCGCCGGTGTGGACGAACAGCTCGAAGTCAAAACCGGATCCCAGAATGTTCTTGCCCAGTAGACCGGCGGCCTTGGCCTCTTCCACCGCACGGCGCAGGTGGATGGCAGCATCTACATACTCGCCGCGCAGGAAGATATAGCCGCGATAGGCCTTGAGCGCCCGGGCCGAGATGATCATCCCCTCGATCAGCAGGTGGGGCAGTTGCTCCATCAGCAGGCGATCTTTCCAGGTGTTGGGCTCCATCTCGTCGGCGTTGCAGAGCAGGTAACGGATGTTCATGCTCTCGTCTTTGGGCATCAGCCCCCACTTCACGCCAGTGGGGAAGCCCGCACCGCCGCGCCCCTTGAGACCGGCATCCTTGACGGTGCTGACAATCTCGTCCGGGCTCATCTGGCCGAGCGCCTTGCGGGCGGCTTCATAGCCCTGTTTGGCCTGATACTCCTCCAGCCACACCGGCTGGCCGTCATCCCGCAGCCGCCAGGTGAGCGGGTGGGTCTCGGGGGCTCGCGGGGTGCGATTGGCGGTGCCAAGAGAGGCGAGGATCTTGTTTTGCGGCAGGCTCATGGGTAAGCCTCCAGCGTTTTCAGCAAGGTCACCGGATCGAGGCCGCCATAGGTGTCGTCATCGATCATGATGGCTGGCCCCTTGTCGCAGTTGCCAAGGCAGCAGACCGGCAGCAAGGTGAAGCGGCCATCCGGGGTGGTTTGACCGGGGCCGAGGTTCATCACCTCCTTGAGACCGGCCAGCAGATCTTCATGGCCATTGATGTAGCAGACCATGCTGTCGCAGACGCGGATGATGTGACGCCCCACCGGCTGGCGGAAGATCTGGCTATAGAAGGTGGCGACCCCCTCCACGTCGCTGGCGGGAATGCCGAGCTCGGCGGCGATGGCGTGAATGGCGCCGTCGGGTACCCAGCCTCTGGCCTGCTGCACGATCTTGAGCGCTTCGATGCTGGCGGCGCGGGGATCTTCGTAGTGGTGTTTCTCGTGTTCGATGGCATCGCGTTCAGCCTGGCTCAGAACGAAGTCGTCCTGTTTGCTGCTGCATGCCCCTTGCCCCTGTGGGGTCTGATTATTGTGACACTGACATTGCTGGCTCATGACTTGACCTTTGGTGGCTTGTCCTTTTACTGCTCGTTCGGTGATTCTAATTCCCGGCCATGGCCGGGAGGCGGGATCACTTAACGGTCCACATCCGACATAACGAAATCGATACTGCCCAGATAGACGATGAGGTCCGACACCATGCTGCCCTTGATCACCGAGGGGATCTGTTGCAGGTGAGCAAAGCTCGGGGTGCGGATCCGGGTCCGGTAGCTCATGGTGGAGCCGTCACTGGTCAGGTAGTAACTGTTGACCCCCTTGGTCGCCTCAATCATCTGGAACGACTCGGCAGCGGGCATCACCGGGCCCCACGACACTTGCAGGAAGTGGTTGATCAGGGTCTCGATGTGCTGCAGGGTGCGCTCTTTGGGCGGCGGTGTGGTGAGGGGGTGATCTGCCTTGAAGGGGCCCTCCGGCATGTTTTTCATGCACTGCTCGATGATCGACATGCTCTGGCGGATCTCCTCGATCCGCACGGTGGCTCTGTCGTAGGCATCGCCATTGCTGCCAACAGGCACTTCGAAGTCAAACTGGTCGTAGCCCGAGTAGGGGCGCCACTTGCGCACGTCGAAGTTGAGGCCGGTGGCGCGCAATCCGGCCCCCGTGGTGCCCCAGGACAACGCCTGCTCGGTGGTATAGGCAGAGACGCCTATGGTTCGACCGCGAAGAATGCTGTTGCGCATCGCCGCTTTTTCGTAATCCATCAGCCGCTTGGGCAGCCAGCTTAGCAGGTTGTCCTGCACCAGCCGCTGCCATCCCTTCGGCAGGTCGTGGGCCACACCGCCGATACGGAACCAGGCCGGGTGCATGCGGGCACCGGTGATCGCTTCGATGATGGTGTAGATCTTCTGCCGGTCGGTGAAGGTGAAGAAGACCGGGGTCATGGCCCCCACGTCCTGGATATAGGTCCCGAGGAACAAGAGGTGGCTCTGGATGCGGAACAGCTCCGCCATCATCACCCGGATCATGTCGACCCGCTGGGGCACCTTGATGCCAGCCAGCTTCTCGACCGCCAGCACATAGGGGAGGTTGTTCATCACCCCGCCCAGATACTCGACCCGGTCGGTATAGGGGATGTAACTGTGCCAGGATTGGCGCTCGCCCATCTTCTCGGCACCACGATGGTGATAGCCGATATCTGGCACGCAGTTGCGGATCTCCTCGCCATCGAGCTGCAACACCAACCGGAAGGCACCGTGGGCAGAGGGGTGATTGGGACCGAGGTTGAGGAACATGTAGTCCTCATTCTCGTTGCCGCGGGCCAGCCCCCACTCTTCCGGTTTGAACAGCAGGTTCTCCTGCTCCATGTCCTGTTTGGCGGCATCGAGCATGAAGGGATCGAATTCGGTAGCGCGCGCCGGGTAATCCTTGCGCAGCGGGTGACCCTGCCAGCTCTTGGGCATCATGATGCGGGTCAGATGGGGGTGGCCATCGAAGGTGATGCCCATCAGATCCCACACTTCCCGCTCGTACCAGTTGGCATTAGGGAAGTGGTTGGTGATGGTGGGCAGATGCAGGTCACTTTCGGCCAGCGCCACTTTCAACATCACATCGGCGTTACGGTCGATGGAGATGAGGTGATAGAAGACGGTGAAATCGCTCTGGGGCAGACCGTCGCGATGGCTGCGCAGCCGCTCATCGGTGGCGCTGAGATCAAACAGCATCACAAACGGGGAGGGCACCTTGCGCAAAAAGCCCATCACATCCTGCAGCAGTTCGCGGGGAAGCCAGACCACCGGCACGCCGGTGCGCGTGGTCTGCACGGTGAAGTGCTCGGCCCCGAAGTGGGCAAACAGTTCGCCAATGACTTTGGCATCCTTGTGGTCGCTGGGCTGCCACTGGGCCATGGCGTAATTGCTGGGAAAATCACGAGTCAGTTTCATGGTCAGATCTCATCCGGCGTGCGCAGGTTGGTCACATTGATCCGTTCGCCGCGCTTGCGCTCTTTTTCGGCCTGCATCTGGGGACGGTAGATCCCCTGATCGCCCACTACCCAGGAGAGGGGACGGCGCTCTTTGCCGATGGAGTCCTGCAGCAGCATCAGGGCTTGCAAAAAGGCTTCGGGACGGGGCGGGCAACCCGGAATGTAGACGTCGACCGGCAGGAACTTGTCTACCCCCTGCACCACTGAATAGATGTCATACATGCCGCCGGAGTTGGCACAGGCCCCCATGGAGATCACCCACTTGGGTTCGAGCAGCTGTTCATACAGGCGCTGGATGACTGGCGCCATCTTGATGAAGGGGGTCCCTGCAATCACCATGAAGTCGGCCTGACGGGGCGAAGCGCGGATAACTTCGGCGCCGAAGCGGGCCACATCGTGGGGGGAGGTGAAGGCGGTACACATCTCCACGTAGCAGCAGGAGATGCCGAAGTTGTAAGGCCAGAGGGAGTTTTTGCGGCCCCAGTTGACTGTGTCTTGCAGCACCTCCTCGAGACGGCCCATCATGATGCCGCGCGTCGCTTCTTGCGCCAGTGGGTCATCGACGGTCTGGCGCTGCTCCTGGGGGTAGCGCTCAACGGGTGCATCCGGGTCAATCCGGGTCAGGGTGTACTTCATGGTGCAACCTCAAGGAAAGGGTCTGTGGTTCAATCACTGTTTTTGTTGTTCAACTGCGGTTTGCGCGGTGACCAGTCCAGTGCGCCGATGCGCCAGAGGTAGATCAGGCCGATAAGCAGCAGTCCGATGAAAATGGTGGCTTCAATAAAGCCGACCCAGCCGCTCTCCCGCACGGAGACAGACCAGGCAAACAGGTAGAGCGCCTCGACGTCGAAGATGACGAAGAACATGGCGACCAGATAGAACTTGGCGGAAAAACGCAGGCGGGCACTGCCGACCGAGTCGACACCAGATTCAAATGGCTTGTTCTTGGTGCGGCCGTAGGCGCGACCTCCCAGCAGGGCAGCGAGGCCTATCATCACCAGACAGATGGTGATGGCACCGATGACATAAATGGCAAAAGCCCAATGTTGAGCAGAAATATCAGCAAACATAGAGGTTTTTCCTAACCAAATTAATCAAGCGACTTAACAATAATGTTACGCATTATGACACTTTCGCACTGATTTACATGTCATTTTTACGGGTTAATTATTAATCGGTTAACCGGTAATTAAATTTTGTTAAGAAGCGCACTTTTTTGCTGGTTATGGCGGGTGGGAAAGGCCTGGAAAGCGCAGAGAGCTGCTCCTCGTCATCACCTGAAAGGGGTAAATGCCGCGGGCGAAGCCGGATCAGGTCGGTATCGCGGGCAGGGGGCACAGGCGGGAGAAGAGCGTGATGGCGGGTTAGGTAGGGGGCGGCAAGAGCAATAAAAAGAGAGGCTTTCAAGCCTCTCCTGTCATAGCGTTCCGGTGTCGAGCGTGGGGCGGTCAGGGTTTATTGGCGACCAGCAAGACCTGGTCTGGGTAGGCGCCAATGGCGCGAAGACCGATATCTCCCGAGGTGATATCCAGATACGCCCGCTGACCATTGGCGGAGGTCACCGTGCTGCTCATCAGATAGACATAGCCCTCATTGACCTCTTTACCGCCCCCCGCCATGGCGCGCGGGAAAATGGCTTCATTGAGAGAGGGCTGGTAGCAGGCATGCTCGACCAGGGTTGCCAGCTCCTTGATGTCGGGCAGGCGCCACTGGCTGATACCGCCGAAGTGATAGAGTGCATGGCTGCTGTCACTGCGGATCCGCTCCGCCACTTGCAGCCCCTGCTGCCAGTAGTAAACGGTCGGTTCACCCAGGCAACTGCTGCCACTCCATGTCTGCCCCAGTTTGCATCGCATCCAGGTGAGGCCGGTGTGTTGATCCGTGACGGTGCCGTTGCCATGGTCAAGAAAACGGGCAGAGGGGGCGGTGCGATCCATGGTGTCATCACAAATGGCAGCACCGTGGGCCAGGGGGGCCATCAGTACCATCATGGCGAACGAAAAGCGATAAAGGCTCATGATATTCCTCGGATTATTGGGGAGTAGCGACCAGTCGTACTTGCATCAGCTCGATATATTCATCTTGCTGCACTCGCGCGGGATAGGTGGTGCCCGCATCTTCTCCCAAGAGCAGGACTGTGCGTTTGCTGATGGGGCCACCGGAGAAGCGCTGGGCGGTGTTGCTGGTGGCGCTCCAGTAGTAGCCATGGTAGGTGTCATCTTCCGAGGAGGCGATATCCGGGAAGTAACGGGTATCCACGATGATGCGCTGACCCAGCGGGTCCTTGGCCAGGCTACCGTAGTGCATCAGTGACATCAGCTCACCCATGGTGGGCAGCCGCCACTGGCTGATGCCGCAGCGCTGCTCGCCATTGAGCCACTGCTGATACGCGCGGGTGGTCAGCATGGTGGTCAGCGCCTGTGCCCGGGCGAGGGCCGCCAGATCTCCTTCGGCGGTGAGCTGTTCGATCCTCTTATGAATATGCTGGTAGGCCTCTTGCTGCTCGCCTGCGGTCGCCTTGAACTGCTCATCCTCATAGGCAAAGGGTCTGCTTTTCCAGTCAGGACTCAAGGGATCATCCGATTTGACCTCCCACACCAGACCGGTATTGAGATCCTTGACGCACTGCCAGCTCGGCGCGTTGTCGGGGAGCACCTGACCGCGATCATCGAGCTTGCGATAGGCAAGTTGGGGACGAGTGCGATTCCAGCTGGCATCTTGTCCCGGATAGTCGGCGGGTTCCTGTTCCAGCAGCGGGTCGTTGCCATCGCTAAAGGTGGTGACGCCGGTGACGGTCAGCAGGTTGCGTGGCTGCTGCTGCACCAGCAGGGCCAGCAGCTCTCTTTGGGTCTCTTCAGCAAACTGGCCGTTGCGTTGCCACTCCTGAGCCAATTGCGCCAGCATCAGGCTGATGGCGCGATAGCTGGTGGTGAGCAACTGGGTCTCCTTGGCGTTGGCAAGTCGTGCGCGGGCCTGTTGCTGCAAGCTGATCGCCACCTGCTGCAGCGCCTGATCAAACTGGCCGAGGCCCGCGAGGGCGGCGCGGTCGCTGCCCGGTTGCAGCGGGGCGAGATCGGCCAGCAGCAGTGACAGAGCGCGATCGGCGGCCACCCCTTCGGCAATGCGGCTCTGCCACAGGGTACTGAGCAGGGTTGGTTGCAGCCGTTGTGGATCCCCTTTGGCGGCCGGATGCGCCAGCAGCAGGCCTCCGCTCCTCGGTACGAACAGCAGGGGCGAGTTGACGATGTTGGCCGAACGGCTGACCAGGGCCACCGCTCCTTCGCCGCTGACGGCAGGGTCGGCAGGATCACATTGCCAGTTCTGATCCAGATCGGCGCACAGGGTACCTGCGGTTGGCAGGGCGACATCGACCCGGTAGTCCGGGATCGCCAGTGGTGCGTTATCTTCCCCGCCGCCACAGGCGCTGAGCAGGGCTGAGAGGGTTGCAATAACCAGTACGGATGGTTTCACTTCACATTCCTTGATTCGGTCACAGGTTCACGGGGGCGGTAACCCCCGTGGTACAGGATTCAATGGCGCGGGGTGCTCCGGCGCCAGAAGCGGGACCAGAGGGCCAGCAACAGCAGCAGGGGGGAAGCCGTGCCGCCACCCCCTTCATCCTGTTCAAGGGGGATGACGCCGGTGTTGGGCTGGGCTTCATCCTTGTCGCAGCGGGCGCCGACTTGCTGGGCGACCCGCCAGTTGCGCAACTGACCGCTGTCACCGGCGCTGGTGTCGTTGATCTCCAGCAGCCAGCGGCCAGCGAGCGGTTCGCCGTGCAGCTTGTCCAGCGATTCGAACGGTACCAGTTCACGGGGAAACTCCCCCTTAAGCCGGGTATGGCTGGCGTAACCCTTGTTCCACAGGCTAATCCGGGTGCCGTAAGGGGAGGTGAGCCAGATCTCCAGCTGCTCCAGCTTGCTGTGCTCCAGATCGAGGGCGACCACGAATCCGCTGTCGATGCGGGCCTTGCTCTCGGGCAAGGTGAGGGTGAAGCGGGACAGGCCGTGCCGTTCATCGCTCACCGCATCCTTGATCTGGCCACCCTGGCCGATGGCACGCTGCCAGAGCGGTTCACCGATCGGCAGTTGCAGGTCAAGACGGGTCTGGCGCTCGGTGGGGCTGGGCAGGGTGAGCTGGAACTGCAGCGGCAAGGTGACTGCCTCGCCACAGGTCAGGTTGCTCGCTGCTTCCAGCGGCAGGGTCCAGCGGGCGGTGCCATCGGCGTTGAGCTCTCCCTGCCAGTGACCGTCACCCATGAGCCCCTTGGTCGGGAGCTGGCTGGCGTCAGCCACGGTCAGGGGGCGGCCGCTCTGGTTGGTCAATTCGATGGCGAGGCTCTTTTTCTCCCCGGGCAACAGGTAGCTGTCATCGGCAAGGCGGGCCGCGATGGGCGTGGGCAGCAGGGCGTGGTGGCGGAAGGCCTGCTCCAGCAGCTTGCCATAACTGCGATCCGGATAGAGGCGGTTGGCGGTATCCACGGTGACCCGCGCCAGCTGGGGCATCCGCACCTGCGGGCCGAGGCCGAAGTGGGATTCAATCAGCAGGGTATCGAACTCGTCACGGGCTACCTCGCCATATTGTTCAACGGCCTGGCGCAGCGCGGTGAAGAGCGGGGTGCCCCACAGCTGGTCGCCGTTGCTGCCGTTGATGGTGAGGTGAGCCGGATAGAGGAAGCCCGGATGATAGCGCGCCCGCAGATCATCGAGCTGACGGGGTGTCCGGCCGCTGATCCTGGCATCCCAGTTGAAGACCATGAAAGGCTCGAACTGGCGGGCTTCGGGACTGCGCTGGCGCCAGCTGGCGGCCAGATAGTCGCTAAAGCCCTCGCCGATGGCGCCCCAGTCCCCCTCTTCTCCCATGTCGGGCAGGATATGGTGCTGCACCGCATGGCCAAATTCGTGCCAGATCACCATGGGATCTTCCGCGTCGGGCACCCCTATCCGGCCAATTTCCAACCGGCGCAGGAAGGGGTCATAGAGGGAGTTGTCCTGCTCCCCGGCATCGGTATCGATGGCCAGGGGGCCGCCCATCAGCGTCGGGTAGCCAAGGGATTCCACATGGCGCTGGGCCAGATCCAGATGGTAGTAGCCATTGATATCGAGGAAGGCGGGCTGCTGGTGATCCAGCTGGAAGCCATCGGCATCAGGGCTGCTAAAGGGGGCAGTTTCCGGCGCCGTGCCATCCACGAACCGGGCGCGTGGGCCACTCAGCTGGTAGGTGTCATCCACCTTTTGTACCGTGAGCGGCACGGTGCGATAGGCCCGGTTGTCCAGCACCAGATCGTGGCGCCACAGCAGGTTGCCATCTTGCAGTTGGGTGCGTGGGTCGAGGGCAAAGATACGGGCCTGCACCGTGGCCGCTTCCCCTGCCAGCGGGACCGCTTCGGCACGGGTGTTGGCCTCTTGCAGCGTGCGCCCCAGCAGGGCGCTGCCATCGCAGGTGACAAACAGTTGCCAGTGGCTGCTCTTGCTGTTGCCCGGCTGGCTTTCCACCGCCAGCAGACGCCAGGCCGCAGTCAGGGTGTCGCCATCCTGCCAGTACCAGGGCTGGGCTTCGTCACTGCCAGCGAATTGCCACACCGTACCATCCAGCGTGGCGGTATAGGCATCCACCCCGGCGCGGCTTGCTTCATCACATGGCGTCGCCTGTGCCTGCATCAGCCGGGTATTGTGATAAAGGCGCCACGGGCGACCCTGCTCATCGAGACTGACGGCGGCCATCAGGCCGGCGATCGGTGCGCCATTGAGCTGCTGGCGATAATGCAGATAGTGGCCCAGCTTGCCTTGGCGCTGATAGGCCGGGGCATCACTCAGGGTGACGCCGAGCTGCTGTTCGAGCCAGAGGCGGGTATCGGCCGGGGCGTCCTGTTCGACAAAACGCAGTTCGGCGGCCTGAGTGGAAAAGCCAGCCAGCCCCAGCAAGAGGGCGGGCAACAGGGGTTTCATAGTGGTACTCCCAATCAGCGGCAGGGTCATTGATTGATCCCCGCCAGATGCAACAAGAAGGCAAATTCACGAGCCCGATCGCCACCACCGGCGCGGTGGCCTCCCTCCAGTTCGGTCAGCAGCAGGTAGGGGCCGGAGCCCGTGCTGTGCTCCCGCAGGCGGGCCAGCCACTTGACCGGCTCCCAGTAGGGCACCTGGCTGTCGTGCAGGGCGGTAGTGACCAGCAGGGACGGGTAGGGGGCGCGGTGCAGGTTGTCGTAGGGGCTGATGCGGCGCATCGCCTGATACTCTGCGGGCTTGGCCGGGTTGCCCCACTCCTGATACTCCTGACGGGTCAAGGGGAGGGCGGGATCACTCATGGTGCCGAGCATATCGACGAAGGGGACCTGCAACACGGCGCCGCTAAAGAGTGTCGGTTGCTGGTTTAGGGCCGCAGCAACCAGTGTGCCCCCCGCGCTGCCCCCCATGGCAAACAGGGGCAGGGGAGCAGAGTCGGGCGACCAGTGGCGCAGGGTGTTGCCGGCAGCGATAAAGTCGCTGATGCCGTTCTGCTTGTGGATGCCCCGCCCGTCGCGGGTCCACTGCTCCCCCAGCATGCCGCCGCCGCGCACATGGGCAATGGCGTAGACAAAGCCCCGATCCAGCAGGCTCAACAGCTCTTTCTGGTAGTAGGGGCGCATCGGCGTGCCATAGGCGCCATAGCCGTAGAGCAGTACGGCGCGAGGGGCCAGATCCTTGCGCCACACCAGCGAGACAGGCACCCGGGTGCCATCGGCAGAGGTGATCCAGCGCCGCTCGCTCTGATAGGGCAATGCTTTATTGCCTGCGGTGTGCTGGTCGTTGATCCAGTGGCCGCTGGTCAAATCCAGCCAGCGTTGGCCGGGGGGCTGACTCAAGCCCTGACTGCGCACCAGAATGCGGTCGCTGGCCGGGTCATGTTCTCCTTGCAGCCAGCCGGTACCGGCGCCACTGGCCAGCGGCAGGCGCTGGCGTTCATGGCCGTTGCGATCGAGCAGGGCGAGCCAATCCTCCCCCTGCTGGCGAAACTGCACCACCAGATGGCGATCAAACAGTCGCCACTTCTCGGGATCGCCGAGATCCGCCCCTTTGGCGGGCCACAGGCGCTGCCACTCACCGAGCGGCGTGCTGGCTGAGTAGAGGGCAAACGCCCCCTCCCGGTTGCTCTTGATCACCCAGCCAGACTGGCTGTCCAGATAGTATTCCACCCCGCGCTGGCGGGGTTTGACCTGCTGCGGCTTGCCCGAGTCGAGCAGGTACTGCTCCGAGCTGTCGTGGTTGTTGCCCTGCAACACCAGATGCTGGCCATCCGTGGTGCGATAGAGGCTGAGCAGCCAGGCGGGATCCTGCTCCTCATAGAGAGTCTGCTCCTGGCCATCCTGCCAGCCGCGCAGCTGCCAGGGGCGCAGGGTGTAGCGCTCGTTGGCGATGGTGTAGAGGGTGCGACCATCTTGTGACCAGGCGAGATCAGCGCTGCGCTGCGCCAAACTGGCCAGCGCCTTGCCGCTTTGGAGATCGAGCAGGGTGACCTGATAGTCGAGATCGCCGCGCCTGTCTTCGGCGATGACCAGTGTGCGGTTATCCGGGCTCAGGGCCCAGCCGCCCGCTTCGTAATAGCCCTCGCCCGCTCTGGCGGGAAGCCGTTGCTGCACCTTGCCCCCGTGGCGTTGCCAGAGTGAGCCATCCGGGCGCAGCAGCCATGCCTGATCGCCGCGGACAAGCCAGTTCTCTGGCACAGATTCCCCCGCCGGATGACGGGCAAACTCGGCGCGCAAGGTCGCTTCCAGCGGCTGCTGGGTGGCGAGTTGCTGCTCGCTCCAGCGATTTTGCTGCTTGAGCAGGGCGAGAATGGCCGGGTTGCTACGGCTCTCGTCCCGCAACCAGAAGTAGGGATCCTGGCGTACGGGATTGCCTGAAATCAGGTGCGATTGGGACGGGATCGGCGGTGGCAGGGCCTCTTGCGCCCACGCCAACGGGGCGGCCAACAGGGCCGCCATGATTGCATGATGTTTCATCACATCCCCACGAAACGGTAGCTGAGGCTGGCTGACAGGTAGCGGCCGCTCTGGCTGTAGAGGGAGGTATCGCTGCCAGCCGGAAGTCCGGCCACATCCTGATAGCGGACGTAGCGGGTATCGAGCAGGTTGCCGATGGTGGCATTGACCTTGAGCGCCTCGGTGATCTGCCAGTCGCCGGTGAGATCAAGGCTGAACCAGCCTGCGCTGCTCTGACAGGCACCGTTGTAGCCAGTCTGCGCATTGGCGCACTGTGGCACCTTGGTCATGGCGGCGGCATAGTTGCCACTGAGCTCAACCCCCCAGTCGAGCTGTTGCCAGCGCAGGGTGGTGTTGCCTTCCAGCGGTGTCTGGGTGCGCAGCGGCTCACCGCGGTGATCCTTGCCATCCATCCAGGCCAGATTGGTCGAAAGCTCCCACTCGTCGCTCAGCCAGAGGCTGGCGGCCAGCTCGGCGCCCCAGGTTTCTGCTTTGGCGACGTTGCGATACTGGCGCAGGAAGACACCGTCATCGAGGCGAAAACCGGTCTGGCGCCAGTCGATGAAGTTGTAGTAGCGGTTGTAGAAAACGGCCGGTTTGACGCTCCAGTTGTCGCTTTGGCCATTCACTCCCCACTCCAGACTGTGGCTGGTCTCCTCCTTGAGGTTGGGGTTGGCAATGATCTCGAACGGCGGCATGGCAAAGTAGTGAGGAATGTTGCCGTAAACCTGATCGTAAGCGGGGGCGCGGAAGCCGTTGGCATAGCTGAGCCAGCTGCGCCATGTTTCGTTGAAGCGGTAACTGGCCGCCACACTGGGGGAGATGTGGTCGCTGTGGTTCTCGGCCAGATTGCTGTCCGGTGCGCGCAGGCGCTGGCGGTCAAAGCGCAGGGTCGGGGTAAACTGCCAGCTGCCCAGATCGATCACATCGCTCAGCCAGATGCCATCGCGGCGGGTCTCTGCCTTGCTGAAGGGGGCTTTCTGTCCCTGGGTGGTGATGCCATCTTCCAGGGTCATATTGCTGACCGGCCGCTCGTGGTTGGCCTGCTCCAGCTCCACACCGTAGCTGAAGGTGTGATCCAGCGAGCCGGTGCTCAGCTTGCTCTGCAACTCCAGCTCGCTGCCAAGGCGCAGCTCCTCGAACGTGGAGAGGGTGCGCTGGCTGCGATATCTGGGATAACCGCTCAGGGCATCGTTGCGCAGCAACTGGCGCTGGTTGGCTTCGTTGCGGGACTGATTGCCAAACAGGCTCCAGTTGAGGGTCTCGACCATGCCCAGATCGCTGGCTTCCCAGCTGAACTTGCCGCCCTGGGTGCGCTGATCGCCATCTTCCTTAAAACCGACCACGTCCCAGCTGCCATCGGGTTGGGGCACCGCTTTTGGCCCCATCTGGCGTTTGGCGTGATCCTCGTAGTAGTCCAGCTCCAGCCGCAGAGCGTGATGGGCATTGAGGGGGAGGCGGCTGCTGGTGGAGGCACTCATGCCATCCAAATCAGCCGGAATGCGGTTCTCTTCAAAGTTGGCGGTTTCGTTGCCACGCCAGCCGGAGAGGCGTAACAGATGTTCGCTCTCCAGTGCCCGCACCGCGCCGGTCATGCTGAGCTTCTTCTTGTTGCTGTCGCCACCGTAGAGGGTCTTGGCCGCCAGATAGCTATCTTGCTGTTGCAGATAATCTTCCGGCTGCTTGGTATTCATCACCACGGTACCGCCGATGGCATCGGAGCCATGCAGGGAGGAGCCGGCCCCCTTGGCCACCTCAATCTGTTTGATGTCATCGAGATCGAAGTTGAAGCGACCCACCTTGTCATTGATGTTGTCGGCGCCAAAGCCGTCACTGACGCGCACCCCATCCTTGATCAGCAGGATACGGTTGCCACCGATGCCGCGCACGCTGATGTTTTGCGGTCGCCCGGCAGAGCCGGTGACCGAGACACCGGGGATCTTGCGAAACACATGAGTCAGCTCGCTGGCGACCTGACGGTCCAGCTCTTCCTGGGTGATGACGGTGATGGAGCCGGAGACATCGGAGAGTTTCTGTTGTACCCGTTGCCCGGTGACAATGATGGTGTCGTCGCTGCGCGCCTTCTCCACAGGGGGAAGATCGGCCGCGCCAGCGGAGGCACACAGGAGTGCCGGCCATGCCTGAAGCAGTTTGTTCATAATGATAATTGTTTTTATTTAAGCCTGAGGGGCGGCATTATTGCAGAGGCCTGACCACTTGACAATAAATAGCAATCATTATCATTAAGATCTTATGGTGTTGATATTATTGAGTTATTTGTTTTTAAAAAGAGGCTCCCGCGCGAAGCGGGAGCGGGGGGATCAGGGCTTGAGCAGTTGCAGCGACTCTTCTGCGGCCTTGCCTTGGGAGAGGGTGATATCGACCCGGCGGTTCGCCTGGCGATGTTCTGGGGTGTCATTGGCAAAGCGGGGTTGGGTGTCGGCAACACCCTGAGCGATGACTCGTCTGGCATCCAGCTGGGGGTTGGTCAGCATGGTCTGCACGATGGAAGAGGCCCGCAGCACCGAGAGCTCCCAGTTGTTGCGATAGAGCTCCACCGGCGCCTGGGAGTTGTCGGTATGACCGGTGACCACTACCTGCCCCGGGATGTTGGCCAAAATGCCGGCGATCTTGTTGACCAGCGGGATGAACTGGGGCTGCAGGAACGCCGAATCGGCGGGAAACAGCGCCTTCTCGCCGATGCGGATCACCAGCTGACTGCCAAGCTGCTCGACCTCCAGATCCTTCGATTCAATCTGGGCCTTTAGCTGCTGCTCCAGCTTCTGCTTGGTCACCTGCACCCACTCCTGCTCCTTGGTCTTGTGGGGCCAGGCTTCGGTGGCGCTCGGTTTTTCCGAGGCACCTATGGTCTCGTTGAAGGGGTCCGATGCCGCCATGGGGGCATCTTTCTCCAGCACTGTCTCCTCTTTCGGGCTGCTCGGCGTAGTTTTTGATTCTGGCTCGAGAATCCCTGTGCCCCCCTGCATCAAGGGGGAGCCGGCAGGCGGGGAGATGAGGCCGATTTTACCCAGCGACTCGATAAAGCCCTGGATAAGCACCCGGGTTTCGGACTGTTTGGCCATGGCAAAGGAGTAGAGCACCACAAACAGGGCGAACAGCAGGGTCATGAAATCGGCATAGGAGACCAGCCAGCGTTCATGGTTCTCCGGTGCTTCAGCCTTTTTCTTTTTCGCCACCGTGACCTCCCAGATAAGGTTCGAGGGTAACTTGCAGGCGTGCCTGGGACTCGCCATCCACGATGCAGAGAATGCCGGTCAGGGTCATCTCCTTGTAGTGGCGGATCTGGTGGGCAAACCCTTTGTAACGGTTGCCGAACGGCAAGAAGATCAGGTTGGCGGCGGATACCCCGTAGATAGTGGCGATAAAGGCCACGGCGATGGCGCCGCCCAGCTTGTCGGGGGCATCCAGCAGACCCATGGCGTGGATCAGGCCAAACACCGCGCCGACGATCCCCATGGTCGGGCAGTAGCCGCCCATGGCTTCGTAGAATTTGACCGTCTGTTCGAGATCTTCCTGCTCGAACTCGATCTCGTTCTCCAGCACCTCGTGTATCTTGGTCTTTTCGTAACCATCAACCATCATCTGCACCCCTTTCTTCAGGAAAGGATCCTTGATCTCGTCGATCATCCCTTCCAGCGCCAGCATGCCGCTGCGGCGGGCGTTGCCTGCCAGGGTCTCCAGCAACTGGGCCTGTTCATGCATATCGAGCTTGAGGGGGGAGAGCAGCCATTTGAAACGCTTCATGGTGCTGCCGACGACGGAGAAAGGGAACTGGGTCAGCGCAGCACCTATGGTGCCACCGATCACAATGAGGAATGCGGGCAGATCGAGCAGTGCACTGGGGTGCCCCCCCTCGATCATGTTGCCGCCAAGGATGGCGATCAACGCCAGCACCAAGCCAATCAAGCTCATTTTTTACACGTCCCTGTATGGTGATAATCGCTAGTGTAGCTAGTTAAGTATCAGTTTTTCAAAATGATATCCAATCGCTGAGCAATTAATCGGCGTGGTATGTGGCAACGGGTGTGGCGCACAACGCTGGGGGTGCTGAGTGCTGTTATGGCATCTGTGGCTAGAGACTGATCCCATAAGAGCAAGGAGCGAAACAAGCAGTGCGCAATCATCCAGATCCGGGAATCCATGTCGCCCAATAAAGAGCTTCTCCTCTCGGGACCATGTCCTAGTGATTAGGTGAACGTGCTTATAAAGAAGGCGACCATAAGGTCGCCTTCTTGTTTCGTATTTTGCAGAGCATGGTTCGATGCCAGAGTGGCTATCAGAGCACCATGGCGGCAATCCAGCCGAAGATCACCAGCGGGATGTTGTAGTGAATAAAGGTGGGCACCACGCTGTCCCAGATATGGTCATGCTGGCCATCGGCGTTGAGGCCGGAGGTGGGGCCCAGAGTTGAATCAGATGCAGGTGAACCCGCATCCCCCAGCGCGCCTGCGGTACCGACCAGGGCGATGATCGCCATCGGTGAGAAGCCGAGCTGCAGACAGAGCGGCACATAGATGGTGGCGATGATGGGCACGGTGGAGAAGGAGGAGCCGATCCCCATGGTGATGAGCAGGCCAACCAGCAGCATCAGGAAGGCGGCGATCCCCTTGTGCTGACCGATGCCGGAGGCGACCACCTGAACCAGAGAGTCGACCCCGTGGGTCGCCTTCATCACGGCGGCAAAACCGGCGGCGGAGATCATGATGAAGCCGATCAGCGACATCATCCGCACCCCCTGGGTGAAGGCATCTTGGCTTTCGCGAAACTTGATGACGCCGCCGCAGGTGAAGATGACAAAACCGGCTAGCGCACCCAGTACGATGCTGTTGGTCATCAGTTGCAGCCCCAGCGCTACGCCAATGGCCAGCAGGGCCACCCAGATGTGGGTGAGGTTGAGCTCGACCGCTTCGGGCTCGGCATCCAGGATCTTGGCCAGATCGTACTGGCGCGGTTTGCGATAGCTGATGAATACCGCAATCAGCAGGCCCAGTACCATACCGGCAACCGGAATGGCCATCGCCAGCGGGATCTGGCTGGTGGTGATGGGCACGCCGTTATCGATCAGGTTCTTGGCCAGAATGTTATTCAGGAAGATGCCACCAAAGCCGACTGGCAGCACCATATAGGTAGCTGTCAGGCCAAAGGTGATGACACAGGCCACCTGACGACGGTCGATCTGCATCTGCGCCATCACATGCAGCAGCGGCGGGATCAGGATGGGAATAAAAGCGATGTGAACCGGGATCAGGTTCTGGGACGAGATAGCCACGGCCAGCACGGAAGAGAGCAGCAGGGTTTTGACCCACATGATGCGGGTCGAGCTGGCATCCTTGCCCAACTGGCTGATCACCTTGCGGGCCAGCAGGTCGGTGATCCCGGAGCGGGAGATGGCAACTGCAAAGGCGCCCAGCATGGCGTAGGAGAGGGCAATCTCGGCGCCACCGCCCAGGCCACCGCTGAAGGTGGTGAGGGTATCTGTCAACGACAACCCGCCCACCAGACCGCCCGCAATGGCACCCAGCGCCAGGGAGACCACCACATTGATCCGCAGCAGACTGAGCACTAGCATCAGCCCGACTGCGATAACAACTGGATTCATTTGATTTCCTTATAGTTTGTTATTGCTGTCTGTCATGTGAAGGGGAGTTAGTTTGCGAAAAATGTGACAAATGTCGAGAAAAAAATCAGTCAAACCCCTCATATTGCAGCAGCATGTGGCACAAGGTTGCTCAACCTGAGGGTTTGTGACCTGTTTGTCTCCGCGCATCCCGCGCTCAGCGGTGGATAGTGACCTTGATAGCGATTTCCGGTGCGCTGTGCAATCAATCACTTCCCCAAAAAGCGAAGGCTGCCAGTGGCAGCCTTCATCCGTTTATTCTTGTCCCTCATCATCGGTAGGGGCATCGGTTGTGTCATCATCCGGATGCGCAGGCGGCCAACCCCCCATGCTCTTCCAGCGGTTAACGATATGACAGAACAGCTCTGTGGTGCGTTCGGTGTCATAGAGGGCAGAGTGCGCCTCTTTATTGTCAAACGGGATGCGGGCGCTCTGGCACGCCTTGGCCAGCACGGTCTGACCCAGCGCCAATCCGGAGAGAGCCGCGGTGTCGAAGGTGGCAAACGGGTGGAACGGATTGCGCTTGAGGCCAGCGCGCTCGGCGGCAGCCATCACGAAGCCGTGATCGAAGGTGGCGTTGTGGGCCACTATGATGGCGCGGCCGCAATCCTGCTCCTTCATCCCCTTGCGGATCCCCTTGAAGATCTCGGTCAGTGCCTCTTTTTCCGAGACAGCGCCACGCAACGGGTTGTAGGGGTCGATGCCGGTGAACTCCAGCGCAGCCTTTTCCAGGTTGGCCCCTTCGAAAGGCTCGACATGAAAGTGGAATACCTGATCGGGAACGAGCCAGCCCTGCTCATCCATTTTCAGGGTGTAAGCCGCGATTTCGAGCAGGGCATCGGTCTTGGCGTTGAACCCGGCTGTTTCAACATCGATGACGACGGGGTAAAAACCACGGAAACGGCCCTTGAGGGTATGAACTGCGTCGGTCATGGGATCTCGGTCGGGATAAAATGAGGCGGCATTATGGCAAAAAAGCACAGGCTTGTCCTCCCATCCCACGCAGTTGGCCGCGGCAAGATGGCGCGCGATTCAATATCTGTGCAGCCACCAGCGGGCGGCAATCAGCGCCGTGAGCGTACCCAGCAGGGCGCTGGCCAGCACATCCACCGGCCAGTGCATCCCCATCACCATGCGCGACAGACCAACCCCCAGCGCCCACAAAGGCAGCAGCCAGACGCCTGTGGGGGCGCGGGCCAGCCAGATAAGGCCGAAAAATTGGGCCAGGCTGATGGCGGCGATACTGTGGCCGGAGGGGAAGGCGTAGTTCACCTCGGCCTGCCAGTGGTGGCCGAGCCACTCAGGCAGGGCCAGCAACTGGCTGGCGGCATGAACCTGTTCACTGCGCACATCGATGCTACTGGCGTAGAAGTGCTTGATGGCCGGGATCAGCGACTGACTCTCCAGCCAGATCAGATAGGGTCTGGGCTCTTCGGTCAGGTGTTTGATCAGGCTCTTGAGCACCCAGTCGCTGGCGAGCAGGGCTGCCAGCGCGCATCCCAGCGCAATGAAGGGGGTAAGCTTCAGTTTGAGTTTGTAGCGGGTCAGCAACAGCAAGAGGGCGCCACTGACCCCGATCCCGGGAATATCGACCATGCGGGTGAGGGCGTATGACCACCATAGCCAGCCTGATTGCAGGGAGTCGATCAGAAAAGGCTGCCAAGGCAGGGTGGCGAGCAGCAGCAGGGGCAGGATCAGCAGGGCAGTGAATCCAAGCACCTGACTGCGGGTGAGTGAGGAGACAGAGAGCGACGAGAAATGTGGCGGCATGGTGGGTGTGGTCGATCGCGAAAAAGAGGGGCATTGTGCCACCGTGACATGCCCGGACAAAGCCGATCAGCACGTTTGTTACCTCTGCTTACACATTTGTGGCGACATCCTCGGTTTGAACAGCAGGAGAGAGTGGCCACCGAACAATGTGGTCCCCTTTCGCGCCTGATTGCATCACAGGCTGAAATCTCGGGCGGCTTTGCGCTAGAATGGCGCCCCCGTGGCGGTTGTGACCAAAGAGAGCCCGATGAAGATAGTCGTTGATGAGAATATGCCCCATGCCGTGGAACTGTTTGCCGAATTTGGCGAGGTGATCGCCTTGCCCGGACGGCAGATGCAGGCCCGCGATCTGCTGGATGCCGATGTGCTGCTGGTGCGTTCGGTCACCCGCGTCAACGGCGATTTGCTGGCGACCAGCCCCAAACTCGGGTTTGTCGGCACCGCCACCATAGGCACCGACCATGTGGACAAGGCGCTGCTGGCAAGCCGCAATATTCCCTTCTCCAGCGCCCCCGGTTGCAACAAGTATTCGGTGGGGGATTATGTGCTCTCAGCCCTGCTGGTGCTGGCGGAGCGTTACGAACTCGAGCTCTCGGCCATGACTCTGGCGGTGATTGGCGCGGGCAATACCGGCGAGTGCGTGGCTGGCAAGGCCCAAGCGCTTGGCATGAGGGTACTGCGCTGCGATCCACCCAGGGCGCGTAATACCCCCGATGCGGGCTTTGTCGATTATCAGACCGCTCTTGGTGCCGATATCGTCAGCTTCCATGTGCCCATTACCCGTGAAGGGCCGGATGCCACCTACCATCTGCTCGATGCCGAACAGATTGCCGCGCGTCCTGCCGGGCAGATCCTGATCAACGCCTCCCGTGGCGAGGTGTGGGATAACCGGGCCCTGCTGGCGCGCCAGTTGAGCGATAAGCCGTTGCGACTGGTGATGGATGTGTGGGAGAACGAGCCCGAGCCACTGGCTGCGCTGGTGCCCCATACCGAGATTGCCACCCCCCATATCGCCGGTTACAGCCTGGAGGGGAAGGCCCGCGGTACCTGGATGCTCTATCAGGCGCTCTGCCAGCAGTTGGGACGCCAGCCTCGTCAGGATTTGAGTCGGCTGTTGCCTGCCCCCGATGTTCAGGCGGTGATGCCGGGCCGCGCACCGGATCAGGCGCTGATCAAGCAGCTGGTGCATCTGGTCTATGATGTGCGCCGCGATGATGCCCGTTTCCGGGCCCGACTCGGCTTGCCCGGCAGCTTTGACGAGCAGCGCAAACACTATCCAGAGCGCCGTGAACTATCCTCCCTGCAGGTTGAGGGGGCGTTTGCCGACCAGGCGCTGGGCGAGCTGGGATTTGCGCTGTCACGCCCCTGAGTTGGGGACTAGGAGTTGGAAGATAACCGGAAGGGGTGAGCCGTACTGGCTACCTCGAACCCATTTTTTACTGAGCTGGCGCAGATGCTACTGCGCCAGCTCAGCCATATCAGGCAGCGTCATCTCGCCGTGCGGGAGCCTGCCGACCATGGTGCCAGCCGGCGCCATTGCAGCATTATCAGAGGAGAACAGAATGAGCCAGCAGTTTAACGTAGCGGTATTGGGTGCCAGCGGCGCCGTGGGTCAGGCGATGATCGAGATCCTGGAAGAGCGCGAATTTCCGGTAGCGACCCTCTATCCGCTGGCTTCCAGCCGCAGCGCCGGTGATACCGTGCGCTTTGGCGGCAAGAACCTCGAGATCCTCGATGTGGAGGAGTTTGACTGGAGCCAGGTGCAGATCGCACTCTTCTCCGCCGGTGCCGAGGTATCTGCCAAGTGGGCGCCGATTGCTGCCGAGCACGGTTGTATCGTCATCGACAACACCTCCTGCTTCCGTTACGACGAAGATATCCCGCTGGTGATCCCGGAAGTGAACCCGGATGCGCTAGCCGATTTTCGCAATCGCAACATCATCGCCAATCCCAACTGCTCCACCATCCAGATGCTGGTGGCCCTGAAGCCGCTGCACGACGAAGTGGGCATTGCCCGCATCAATGTGGCCACCTATCAATCCGTGTCAGGCTCCGGCAAAGAGGGGGTCAGCGAGCTGGCGGGTCAGACCGCTCATCTGCTCAACGGTCGTCCGGTGGAACCGACCCTCTATCCGCAACAGATCGCCTTTAACCTGATCCCGCAGATCGACAGCTTCACCGACAACGGCTACACCCGTGAAGAGATGAAGATGGTATGGGAAACCCAGAAGATCCTCGGCGATGCCAGCATTGCCGTGAACCCCACCTGCGTGCGGGTGCCGGTCTTCTACGGCCACGCCGAGGCGGTACACGTCGAGCTGCACCAGCCGCTCGATGCCGAACAGGTCAAGGACCTGCTGCGCAGTGCGCCGGGTGTGACCCTGTTTGATGACGAAGGGGACTATCCGACCCCGGTGCGTGACGCAACCGGCAAGGATGAGGTGCTGGTGGGTCGGGTGCGTCAGGATATTTCTCATCCGAGTGGTATCAATATGTGGATCGTGGCCGATAACGTTCGTAAGGGCGCGGCAACCAACAGTGTACAGATTGCCGAGCTGCTGGTTCGCGACTATCTGTAAGGCTGGTCAGATGCCACAGATGGGCAGCAGGGAGTGCTGCGCATCCGGCCTGTGATAAATCGGGGGTGTGACCCATGCCGCACTCCGTCACTTCAAGATTCTGTTGCGATATCAACTGATTAAGTTTTTTCCTACACTCAGAGTCAAGTCGGGTGCTAAATGTGTCGGACTACTGGCTTGCGACGCGAGCCTGATTTATATTGAACCGACTGTTTTGGGGTAACTATCCAGACTTTTCAATGTGATAGGGCCGTCATACGAAGGAACGAATATGGGACATTCCCGCATAACATTGGCAACGCTACTCGCATTGGGTCTGCTGGGCTCCGTCCAGGCTGAAGACGCTGCGCGGGAGCCTTTTTTTGTCGAGCTAAAAGGCCCTGACGAGCCCGCACCTCCCGCCGTCAATTCCCAGCCGCTGGCGCAACCGGTCGCCAGACCCGTTGCGCAACCGGTACGTGCAACCGCCCAGCCTGTGGTACGTCAGGTCACGGCCAATGCCGGTAGTTATGGCCCTGTTCGTCCAACCGATACCCTCTGGAGTCTGGCGAGCAAATATCGTCCCTCCAGTAGTGTCAGCGTCTACCAGACCATGGTGGCGATCTACGAGAAAAACCCCCGCAGTTTTGCCGATGGCAATATCAACCACATTCTGGTGGGGTCACGCATCCTGCTGCCGACCGTGGCTGAAGCGAGCGTCATCACCGATGCCCAGGCGCGAGCCAGATTCCGCAGTGACAACGCCAGCTGGAAGGGGCTGAGTCCCAAGTATCTCGCCGAGAAGCATGCCCATGGCGCCAAACCAGCGGCCAAGCCCGTGAAGGTTGAGACTGCCAAAGCCGAACCGGTGAAAACCGCGCCAGCTCCCTTGCCTGCGGCAAAAGCGGCACCCATTCCTGCTCCTGTCGTAGCACCGCAACCGTCTGCTGAAACCAAAGATGTTGTCAAGGCGAGCGAGCCTGCGCCAAAAGAGGCGGTGGCCCCAGTCCCGGCGACGAGCGCCGCAGCAAGCACCACACCGGCACCTCTGCCTTCCGATCTGGAAAAACCGGTGGGCAAACCGGCCACCGAGATGGCGCTGGCACTGGAAGATGCCAATGCCCAGCTCGGTCAGGTGACCGAGATGAACCACAGGCTCAAGCTGCGTCTGCAATCCCTGACCGAAGAGGTCGAGACCCTAAAGGCCCAGTTGCAGGATCAGACCGCGCTGCAAAAAGAGCTCGCCGAGCTGAAGGCCAGACCTGTCCCCCCCGTGGTGGCAGAGCCTGAACCCAAGCAGCACTGGCTGATGGAGCTGCTCTCCTCACCGCTCAACCTTGCCATGATCATCCTGCTGCCGGTGCTGCTGGTATTGGCGCTGGTGACCCTGTGGCTGCGGGCCCGTGCCCGTCGCGAGCTGGAGGAGCAGGAGAAGAGCCTCTCCGAGTCCACCGCCATGATGATGGATCAGGAGCAGAGCGAGTTTGACGATCTGCTGAGTGTCGATGTGACCGACAACGAGCCGGTACGCCCGGTGCCGGATCTCAATACCCCTGATGGCTTTATGCCGGTCGAGCCAGATGAACCGGCTAAAAAGCCGGATGTTGATCTGGTTTTCAGCGACGATGGTGAGATCGATCTGCAAGGTTTCGAGCCGGAGCGAATGGCTGCCCAGTCAGCCAGTCGTGACCCGGATCTGGTGCCGGATCTCGATCTCTCGCTGGATGAGCCTGTCGCGTTGGCCAATGAACCCGACATGGATCTGGCCAGCGAGTTCAATCCCAAGTCCAGGGATGCTGATGAGCTCATGAGCGAAGAGGAGCTGCAGGCAGCCCTGTTTGCCGAGCTGGATGCGGATCTTTCGGCTGATCTGGAACCGGAGTTGAGTGCAAGCAGCAAGAGTACGGCTGCTGATGATCTGGCCAGTTTTGATCTGGGTGATTTTGAAAATGAGCTGGATAAACCGGCTGCGGGCGAGGGCAATAATGCCATCGACTTGAGCGTGGATGGTTCGGCTGATGATATGTTGGCCGAGTTGGGGCTTGAGCCAACCAAAGGCAAGGAGACCGAGCTCGATCTTGAGTGGGATCCCAACGAACTGGCGCTCTCCGATTTCGAGGATGCCTTTACCGAAGTGGAGTCTCATCCGGCAGAATTGCAGCCAAGGGAACAGGCCCAGGCAAGCGGTTACGTCGAGATCGACAAGCTGCTGGCCGATGCGGATGCCACCGCGCCGGAGCAGGAGCCCTATCAGGGTCTCTCGCTGGACGTGGGGCTCGATGGTTTCCCCGAGGTGTTGCCTGAATCCACCGGCTTTGATGTGGATGCCGATGACGGCGGTGTGGGGGCCAAGCTGGATCTGGCCCGCGCCTACCTCGAGATCGACGACAAGGATAGCGCCCGCGAGCTGCTGCAAGAAGCGGCAGAGCAGGGCACCGAGCATCAGCGTGCCGAGGCAGAAAAACTGCTCAAGCGGTTGGGGTAAAATTGTCCCTGTTGCGGGATCAGCAAGAAGGGGGCAGCCATTGGCTGCCCCCTTCTTCATGGCAATTTGCACAGGGTGAATTCTCCGCCCATGCAAGCCAATCAGGCGGTTTGTGGGACTTTTCGAGTTGAGCGCGTATAATCCGCCCCGTTTCTTTCACTGCGTTTCACAACAAGACAAGTTTATCCATGCGAATTGCCCTAGGTATTGAATATGACGGCAGCCGGTATTTCGGTTGGCAGCGTCAGCGTGAAGTGATCAGCGTGCAGGAGGAGTTGGAGAAGGCCATCAGCCGGATCGCCAACCACCCTGTCTCCATCCAGTGTGCCGGGCGCACCGATGCCGGCGTCCATGCGACCGGCCAGGTGATCCACTTCGATACCGAGGCGAACCGTGCCGAAGGGGCCTGGACCCTGGGGCTCAACTCCAACCTGCCGCCGGATATCGCCGTGCGCTGGGTCAAGGAGGTGGACGAAACGTTCCACGCCCGCTTCAGCGCCACCGCCCGTCGCTACCGCTACGTCATCTACAACCACAACTTCCGTCCGGCGATCCTCGGCAGTGGCGTCAGTCACTACCACGAGACCATCGATGCCGAGTTGATGCACCAGGCGGGCCAGAGCCTGCTGGGGGAGCACGACTTCAGCACCTTCCGTGCCGTTGCCTGCCAATCCAACACCCCGTGGCGCAATGTGACCCATCTGTGCGTCAGCCGCTCCGGCCCCTACATCGTGCTCGACATCAAGGCCAACGCCTTCCTGCACCACATGGTGCGCAATATCACCGGCTCCCTGCTGCTGGTGGGGCAGGGGCTCAAACCGGTGGAGTGGATTGCCGAGGTGCTGGCTGCCAAGGATCGCAATCTGGCCGGGCCGACCGCCAAGGCCGGTGGCCTCTATCTGGTCGACGTGGATTACCCGGCCGAGTTTGCTCTGCCGCAGTTGCCGCTCGGCCCGCTGTGGCTGCCGGACTCGGCACCGGGTACGACCAGTTTTTAGTAACTGCGCCCGAAAAATTGTGGTTTAATGACCCGTCATTTGTTGCCATCGAGCTATTAAGTCATTGAACAATCTAGGCTCGATGCGTTTTGTCAGGCACAAAAGCATTAAGGAATTCCATGAGCTGGCTTGAGAAGATTCTTCCCAAGAGCAAGATCACTGCACCCCGTCGTCACAACATTCCGGAAGGGGTGTGGACCAAGTGCAGTGCTTGTGAACAGGTGCTCTACCGGGCAGAGTTGGAGCGCAACCTCGAAGTGTGCCCCAAGTGTGATCATCATATGCGCATCAGCGCTCGCGCCCGTCTCGAGAGTTTCCTCGACGAGCAGGGTCGTACCGAGATCGGTGCCGAGCTGGAGCCGCAGGATGTACTGAAATTCAAGGATTCCAAGCGCTACAAGGATCGTTTGTCTGCCGCCCAGAAAGCGACAGGAGAAAAAGATGCGCTGGTGGTCATGAAAGGGACCCTCAAAGGGGTGCCGGTTGTCGCCTGTTCCTTTGAGTTCTCCTTTATCGGTGGCTCCATGTCCTCCGTGGTCGGTGCCCGCTTCGTGCGCGCTGTCGAGGAGTGCATCAAGGAGGGCCGCGGTCTGGTCTGTTTCTCCACTTCTGGTGGTGCCCGCATGCAGGAAGCCCTCTTCTCCCTGATGCAGATGGCCAAGACCAGCGCGGCGCTAGACCGACTCTCCAAGGCTGGCCTGCCCTTTATCTCTGTGCTGACCGACCCCACCATGGGGGGGGTCTCCGCCAGTCTGGCGATGCTGGGTGACATCAACGTGGGCGAGCCCAAGGCGCTGATCGGTTTTGCCGGCCCGCGCGTTATCGAGCAGACCGTACGCGAGAAACTGCCGGAAGGCTTCCAGCGCTCCGAATTCCTGCTGGAGAAGGGGGCCATCGACCTGATTATCGATCGTCGCGACATGCGTAACCGTCTGGCCAGCCTGCTCGCCAAAATGCTGAATACTCACGTCATCGAAGAGTGAAGATGAGTTCAAACATGCAACAATCCCAAAGCCGGTCGCTTGTCGACTGGCTTTCTTATTTGGAGCAGATCCATCCGGTCAATATCGACATGGGTCTGGATCGGGTCGGTGCCGTTGCCCGGCGTATGGGGCTGACCCAACTGCCGTTCAAGGTGATCACGGTGGCGGGTACCAACGGCAAGGGCTCCAGCTGTGCCATGGCGGCCAGCATTCTGATGGCCGCAGGCTATAAGGTCGGCGTCTACTCCTCTCCCCATCTGCTGCGCTTTACCGAGCGGGTGCGGATCAACGGGGCCGAACTGGCCGACAGCGATCACTGCGCCGCCTTTGCCGAAGTGGAAGCGGCTCGCGGCGAGATTGCCCTCACTTTCTTCGAGTTCGCGACACTGGCTGGGCTGTGGCTGTTTCGCCGCGCCGCGCCCGATGTGCTGCTGCTGGAGGTGGGGTTGGGTGGCCGGCTCGACGCCACCAATGTGGTGGAGTCCGATGTGGCGATGATCACCTCCATTGCCCTCGATCACTGCGACTGGCTGGGTGATACCCGTGAAGCCGTGGCGGTGGAGAAGGCTGGGGTCTATCGCGCCGGCAAACCCGCCATCAGCGGTGAGCCCAATCCACCTGCGACTATCGCGAGCGAAGCCCAGCGTCTTGGCGCCAACCTGCGTCAGGTCGGTCTCGATTTTCGTGGTGATGAGCACGAGAGCGGTTGGGATTATCACGGCCTCAACCAGTGGCGGGATCTGCCAAAACCGGCGCTGCCGCTGATGAACGCGGTGACCGTGCTGGCGGCGCTGGAATCCCTCGGCTTGCCGCTGCCGGAGTCCGCCATTCGTGACGGGCTTGCCAATGCCCGGCTGGCTGGCCGGATGCAGCAGTTGCAAAGTGCGCCGCTGGTGATCGTCGATGTGGCCCACAATCCCCATTCGGCAGCCTATCTGGCCGCGCAATTGCGTAAGATGCCCTGCACGGGTGTGCGCCGTGCCGTGGTCGGCATGCTCAAAGACAAGGACATGGCGGGGTCACTTGCTGAGCTCGACGGTCTGATCGGCGAGTGGTATCTGGCCAGCCTCACCGGCCCGCGCGCCGCCACCGCTGCGCAACTGGCTGCGGCGCTGGGGGAGGGCAAGGGGCCTGCCAGGGAGTTTGATGATGTCAGCGCCGCTTATCAGGCAGCGTTGGCCGCATCGAGTCCGGACGATATGGTCATTGTGTTTGGTTCGTTTTACACTGTCGCCGACATTCTGGCGGGTGTCGCCGTCTAGGCCACACCCCGGCTCCCCAGCCCTTTGGCGGGGAGCCAAATCGCATATTGAGTTACGTAAAGGTAGGATTCAACTTGGCCTCGAAGTTTCAAAACCGTCTGGTGGGCACCGTCATCCTGGTGGCCCTGGTTGTTATTTTCCTGCCGGACTTGCTGGATGGTCACAAGCTGGCACAAAAGGAGGAGGCCTTTGCCAAGATCCCGCTGCGCCCCGAGCTGGAGCCTGCCAAGCCTGCGCTGCAGGTCTCGGCAGCCAGCAGCCTGCCCGCCGATCATCTGGCCAGCCAGCAACAGGCCTCTGCGGCCCAGCAGTGGCAAGTGGAAGAGGTGGCTGACCCCATGACCCTCGCCGGTCAGGGCAACGGTGCGCAGCTGGCGACAACCCCTGCCGCACCGGCACCGGTTCAGCCGCAACAGAATGCCCAACCCAAGCCACAGCCCAAGCCGGAAGTGGTGGCCAAAAAACCGGTCGAACCGCCAAAGCCAGCACCCAAGCCGACGCCAGCCAAACCGGTTGAAGTGGCCAAGGCACCCGCACCGACCAAACCGCAGGCGGGTCAGATCAAGTCCCTCGACGATCTGATTGAAAGCAAGATGACCCAGCCGACCACTCCCGCGCCTGCTGCGGCACCGGCGCAGGGCAGCTGGATCCTTCAGCTTGGCGCCTTCAAGAACGTCGACAGCGTCAACGCGCTGGTGAGCAAGCTGCGGGCGGCGGGCTACTCTGCCCACACCTCGCCGCGCACACCGGTGCAGGGTCAGCTCAACCGTGTCTTTATCGGGCCGGATGTCTCCAAGGCCAAACTGCAGGGGATGCAGGGACGGATCTCCCAGATGACCGGCCTCAGTGGCTCGGTGGTCTCCTACAACCCGTAATGGCGTTGCCGTTTGCAATGGCCCTCTGAAACAAACACCGCGCCCCGTGCGCGGTGTTTTTTATCTGACCGTCGTGATTTTTAATGACGGCGTCGTACAGGCCACCACCCGGTTGGGATTTGCTGTCAGTTGGGGTAGTCTGGGGCCTTCTGCTACTCACAGGAGTTCAAGATGATCCTCTCGACGACCCCCACGCTGGAAGGCAAAACCATTCGTGAATACCGCGGCATCGTGGTTGGCGAAGCCATTCTCGGCGCCAACATTTTCAAGGATCTCTTTGCCGGGATCCGCGACATCATCGGCGGCCGCTCCGGCGCCTATGAAAAAGAGCTGGCCCGTGCCCGCGACATCGCCTTCGATGAGCTGAAAGAGCGCGCTGCCGCCCTTGGCGCCAATGCGGTGGTCGGTATCGATATCGACTACGAAGTGGTGGGGCAAAACGGCAGCATGCTGATGGTCAGCATCAGTGGTACTGCCGTGCTGGTGTGATGCGCCACGCAAGGGTTGCCGACAACTGCCGTCGCAGGCAGGGTCACGGATAAAGTGGATAACTGCTGGCTGCCCAAGGGCCGACAACCCGGTTGTCGGCCCTTCTCGTTTATTGATCAATTTCTGTCGTTGCTATACCAGTCGAGCTGGTCGGCCAGAGTGACCACCGAGCCGATGATGATGAGGCTCGGGCTCTTCACCTGACGGGCCAGTTCGGCCAACTGCTGCAGCTCGCCGCGCACCACCCGCTGACTTAGCTGGGTGCCTTGCTCCACCAGCGCCACCGGGGTATGACCGGGCATGCCGTGGGTTTGCAGCTCATCCTGAATGCGGGCAGCGTGGGCCAGCCCCATGTAGAAGACCAGAGTCTGGCGGCGGGCCGCCAGCGCCGACCACTCCTGGGCGATATTGCCCTCCTTGTCGTGGCCGGTGATGAACTGCACCCGCTGGGCATGATCGCGGTGGGTGAGGGGAATGCCGCTGTAGGCGGCGCAGCCCGACGCAGCCGTAATGCCCGGTACTACCGAGAAGGGGATGCCCGCCTCGGCCAGGGTTTCCAGCTCCTCGCCACCCCGGCCAAAGATAAAGGGATCGCCCCCCTTGAGCCGCACCACCTGTTTGCCGAGGCGGGCCTGCTCCAGCAATAGCTGGTTGATCGCCTGCTGGGGCACACAGTGGCGGCCCGCCTCCTTGCCAACAAAGATCCGCTCGGCATCCCGGCGCACAAGTGCCAGCACCTCCTGCGACACCAGCCGGTCATAGACCACTACATCCGCCTGCTGCAACTGCTGCAGACCGCTTAGGGTAAGCAGTCCCGCATCGCCAGGGCCGGCGCCCACCAGGGTTACGCTTCCCTTGCTCTGCAGTGGCTCATTCAATAGCTCTGCGACGCTCTGCTCGGCAGCTTGCTGCTGGCCGCGGGCCAGCTGGCATGCCAGTCGCTCATGGCTAAAGAGTCGCTCCCAGAAGCGGCGGCGGGCCAGCTTGTCCGGAATGAGTTTGACCCGCTCGCGCAGCTTGCCCGCCAGCGCCGCGAGCTGGCCGAGGTGTTGCGGCAGCATGGCTTCAAGTTTTTCCCGCAGCTGGCGGCTTAGAACCGGGGCCGCGCCTGCGCTGGAGATGGCCACCATCAGCGGCGAGCGGTCGATGATGGCAGGCATGATGGCGCTGCAGTGGGCCGGAGAGTCCACCACATTGCAGAAGATCTGGCGCAGGCTCGCCTCATGAAAGACCTGATGGTTGACCTCTGGATTATTGGTGGCAGCGATCACCAGCCACTTGCCATCGAGCAGTTCGGGATGAAAATTGGCGGCGCAGATGGTCAGGCGGCCCTGCTCGGCCCAGCTCATCAGCTGGGGTTCCAGATGCGGGGCATTGATGGTGATCTTCGCCTTGGCATCGAGCAGCAGGCGCGCCTTGCGTACCGCCACCTCACCGCCGCCGACGATCAGGACCGGTTTGTTTTGCAGCTGACAAAAGAGAGGGAGAAAGTCCATAACAGGCTCCGGATGCTGGCCCGCTCGCAATGCCGCGCCGGGCGAGATAGCAGGGCGCGCCGTGACGCACCCCGGATGGTCGGGGGAAAGATCCCCCGACGGGAATAAAAAAGGGGAAGGGTGATCTACGCCCGGGCCAACGACAGATCCCCACCGGTGTCGGCCACTTGATCACGCTTCCCCAAACGAGGTTTTTCCTATGGCACTGCTTTGACGTGCATGTTGGCGACGTACTGATCTTCGGCCCAGAAGATGCGGTCAGCGACCATGGCTTCCGGATTGAGGGTGACGCCGCGCAGCACCCGCTCCTTGAACTTGTGATAACCGGCCCGGTCGATAAGGTGACCCATGTGCAGATAGATGGGTTTGCCATCCAGCATCTCGGTCTCGAACTCGAACAGGTTCTTGATCACCGCATGCAGCACCTCTTCGGTGACCCAGTTGAGAAACAGCTTGCCGGTACGGGGAGTCTTTTTGCTGGTGCGTCCTCCCAGCTTGACCATGTAGAGCTGCTTGGGATCCCGCTGCCAGGCCAGGGTCGGGCAGGCCAGTACGCACTCGCCACAGCCGATGCACTTGCTCTCCTCCTTGACCGCCTTGCCATGCTTGATGGCGAGGCAATCCACCGCGTGGTGGCTGCATGCCTTGACGCAGGCGCCGCAGCCGATGCAGCGCTCGGCATTGAAGTGGATTTTGGCGATGCCGAGGATGCCGAAGTCGGCCATGTTGGCCTTGGCGCAGTCGTTGGGACAGCCGGCGATCACCATCTTGAGGTGATAGGGGTTGGGGTAGAGGTGTTTCTCCATCCGCTGAGCCAGCCCGGTGCAGTCGATATTGCCCTTCTGGCAGATGGTGTTGCCCTGACAGGCGACGATGTTGCGCCCGCCGATGGTCTGGTAACCGGCGCGGGTGTCCTCAACCTCGATGCCGCAGGTCTCCACCTCGATCTCCTTGATAAAGGGTTCGAGGGCGGCGTTGACCTTGTCCATGTCCTGATACTTGATGCCGGGCATCGCCAGCTTCTGGCGGGTAGTGAGGTGGATCAGGCCGTTGCCGTACTGTTCGGCGATCTGCTGGGCCACCGCCAGCAGGTGGGCGGGCATGATCCCGCCGGGAATGCGCACGCTGATCATCGCCTCACCGCGCACCTTGGAGAGACGGTATTCGTTCTTGGCGCGGGCCTTGATGATGTCGATATCGAGACTCATGGTGTTCTCCCTTAGTCGATCAGATGCTGGGCCTGGTCAAAACGAAAGACTGGTCCATCCACGCAGATATAGGTGTCGCCCATCCGGCAGTGGCCACACTTGCCCACGGCGCAGGCCATGCGGCGTTCGTAGTCGACCCAGATGCGATCCTTGGGGATGCCGCGCTCAAGCAGGGCGAGTACCACGAAACGGATCATGACGGGAGGGCCGACCACGATGGCCTGGATATCCTCGCTATCCGAGAGATCCAGCTGGTCGATGTAGTCGGTGACCCGGCCGATGCGAAACTGCTCGCTCTCCTTGCCCTCGTCCAGAGTGACGATGAGGTTCTGCTGTTCGGCCCAGAGTTGCATCTCGTGGCGATAGAGCACCGCCTGCTCGTTCTTGAAGCCGAGGATCATGTCGAGGGACTTCACCTGTTCCGGATGCTTGCTAAAGCGACGCAGCAGCCCCTTGACCGGGGCGACGCCGGTGCCGCCCGCCACCACGATGAGGTGCTGGTTGCGGTAGGTCTCCAGCGGATAGCCGTTACCGTGGACGCCGCGCATCCACACCTTGTCGCCCACATCGAGGGCAAACAGCGCATCGGTCACCTTGCCGACTTTGCGGATCAACAGATCCACATAGCCATCGCCATAGTCGGAGACCGAGATGGGCGCTTCGCCGACGGTGGGCAGGGAGATCTCCACAAACTGGCCGTAGTGGACATCAAAGTCGCGGGAGACCCGAAAGTTCCACTCAAGCTCGGTGTGGCGCTCGATGGCCAGAATGGTGTAGGCCTTGGGCAGCAGGCGGTTTTCGACCACGCCCTGCTGCTGTTCTGCTATTGCGGTTTGCTGGCACTGGCACATATCAGTTCGCCCCCTGCGCGTTGTCGGCTGCGATGGTCTGTTCGACCACATCGGTCATCTTGTTGATGATGTTGCTAAAGGAGATGTAGTGAGGGCAGCGATCGTCGCAGCGGCCACAGCCGACGCACATGTGCTCCTCTCCCTGACGGGCCTTGTAGTCGTTGACCTTGTGCAGGGCGCGATAACGCAGGCGCTCGCCATGTTTGGCGCGAAAACCGTGGCCACCGGCCATGTCGCTGAAGCCATCCACCATGCAGCTGGCCCATTGGCGACGGCGCTCGCCCTGCTGGGGGTTCTCCGCATAGGTGAGGTCATGCACGCTGTAGCAGCTGCAGGTCGGGCAGGAGGTGGTACAGCGGCCGCAGCCGATGCAGCGGCTGTCGTACTCGGCCCAGACCGGATGGGCGGTGAGGATCTGGCGGATCCGCTGGGGGTCGTCACAGACGCTATCCGGGGTGCGTACCTTGACCGGGTTGCTCTGGACAAATTCCGGGGTGAAGTCATCGGCTTCGCCCAGTTCGGCAAAGTAGCCGAGCAGCTCGGGATCCTTCACCTCGATGCGGGCACCCTCATCGCTCAGACGAATGGCGGCGGCGTAGTCCTGGGTCTCGTTGCTGCCCATGGAGACGCAGAAGCAGTTCTCGAAGCTCTCGCGGCACTCCAGCAGCACCAGCTTGAGCTTGCTGCGCAGCCGGGCGTAGTAGACGTCGCTGTTCTGGCCATTTTTCAGGTAGACCTGATCCAGCCTGCGCAGAGCGTGGATATCACAGCTGCGCAAGAACAGCAGGGTGGGCTTGGCCTCCACCTTTGATTCGCGCAGCTCCAGATTGTCGAAGTGGAACAGGGTCTGGGTGATGGGGAGCACCACCTCTTTCGGGGAGAAGTGGGACTTCTCCTGCCACACCAGATCGGCCGGATGGCGGATGCTGTGGTAGGTGACGTTGTCGGTGTCGGAGAAGCGGCCGCCCCGATATTCGGCCGCGGGCGCCATGATCCGGTAATCGGGCAGCAGCCGCTCGAACAGCTGCGCCAGCGCGGGATGGGTGAGAAGAAACGACATAAATAAACACCTTGTATGAGGGTGAGATGCCCTGGCATAGGGATGAGGAGCGGGCCGGTCAGGATGTCTGGCACCGGTTCTGGCCGCGCTTGCCTCGCCACGGTCTGTTTTTATGACTCATGTTGCTCAACTGACCCGATTGTTATTGTGTTGGCGGCGCGTGCGTCGCGGCAGGTCGGGTCATGCCTGTAAAAGCCTTATCAATTGAGCAGGGCGGCCTGATAGCCTGCGCACTTGCCCATCACGTATCCCATCTCCAGCTTGTTGATATCGCGGGTAAAACGGGAAACGGGGAAGTAGTCAGCCGGGGCGATCACCTCGATCTGGCAGTCCTCCGGCGGATTGGCGATAAAATCGAGCGCCTCGTTGTAGCTGCGATCCCGCTGCTCCAGCGCCTGTGCCAGCGCGGGGCGGGTCTTGAGCAGAGTGCGGATCATCCAGGGGAAAGGCATCGGCTTGAGCCGATAGCCAAGGGGCTCGGAGAGGATCACCGTCAGGTGACGGGCACCGCGGCGGTAGGCTTCGATCACCGGGATGGAGTCGGCCACCCCGCCATCTGTCATCGGTACCCCGTGCACCTCCGGGTATTCGTGGGAGGCGAGGGGAATGGCGCAGCTGGCGGGGAGCACCTCGTTCATGTTTTCCGGCTTGACCCGGATGTACTCCGCCTTGCCGGTCAGGGTATTGGTCACCACCGCATAGAAGGGGATGCCGGTCTCCCGGTAGGCGTGAATGTCGAGGGGATACTTGCGGCAGCTGGTGTTCCACAGCCAGTGGATATCCACCAAATTGCCTCCTTTGGCAAAACGCAGGGGATCCATAAACTGCTGGCTGCACGCCAGTTTGGTCAGGATCTCGTGGCTGCGACCATGCTGGCTGGCGAGATAAGCCAGCAAGTTGGTGGCTCCCGCCGAGACACCGATGGCGAAGTCAAAGGGGCGATAGTCATGCTCGATAAACGCATCCAGCACGCCGCTGGCAAATATGCCGCGCATGGCGCCGCCTTCTACAACCAATGCGCTGGGGGATGCGTTTTTGTTCATGACAGGCACCTCATTGATAAGTCAGAGAGAAAAAGTGGGAAAGAGAACGTTCGGGCTGTCAGGCCGACCATTCTGACAACCAACCGGGGTTGGCCATCGCAATGAGGTCATTCTAGGAAGGGGATGGTGTTTAGAATATCTGTTAATAATGAATCAAGTGTTTTGTATTTCTAAACGATAGTGATAAACCCGTTGTGATCAAAGGGGTTGTGTAGGAGTCTCAACGACTCTGTGATGGCTGGATATTGGCAAGGATGAGTGTGTCATGACGTTATTGGTTCCCCCGCTGCTCCAACGTGGCGATACCATCGCTTTTTTCTCCCCCTCCAGCGCGGCGACCGCCTGGGCACCCAACCGTTTTGCCCGCGCAAAAGCCTTTCTTGAGGGGCAGGGCTTTAGGCTCAAGGCGGGCAGCCTCACCGGCCAGCAGGATCACTGGCGTTCCGGCTCCATCGCCGCGCGGGCCGAGGAGCTCAATGCCCTTATTCGCGACCCAGAAGTGCGCTGCATCATGTCGGTGATTGGTGGCAGCAACTCCAACTCCCTGCTGCCCTACCTCGATTTTGAGGCGCTGAGGCGCGACCCCAAGATCATCGTCGGCTACTCCGATGTGACGTCGCTGCTGCTCGGCATCCACGCCCAAACTGGCCTGGTTACCTTTTATGGCCCGGCGCTGGTGGCCTCCTTTGGCGAGTTGCCGCCGCTGGTGGATGAAACGTTGGCCAGTTTTTTACAGATTGCATTGGCCGACGAAGCTGGCGTCCCTTGCACTTTGCCCACCCCGACGCAGTGGAGCGATGAACGGCTGGACTGGGAAAATCAGACCCGGGCCAAGCGCTGCCAGCCCAACCGGCTGAGCTCGGTGGGCTCAGGCCGGGTGCAGGGACGGCTGATCGGCGGCAACCTCAACACCATGGCGGGGATCTGGGGCTCCCCCTATATGCCGCCCATCGAGCGCGGTGACATTTTGCTGCTGGAGGACAGCTTGAAATCAGCCGAGACGCTGGAGCGATCCTTTGCTCACCTCAAGTTGTGCGGGGTGTTTGATCGGATCGGCGCCCTTATCCTCGGCAAGCACGAGCTGTTCAACGATCAGGGTAGCGGGAAGCGCCCACTCGATATCCTGCTGGAGGTGGTGGGGGAGCCGAGCTTCCCCATTCTGGCGGAGTTTGACTGCGCCCATACCCACCCCATGCTGACGCTGCCGCTGGGCATCGAGGTAGCGCTCGATCTCGACCGCCAGCAGCTCACCTTGCTGGATCCCTGGTGGGATGACTGTTGAGGCTATGTTGCCAAGGGAGATGAAGCACACATGCTATGTGCTGAAGAGGATTGATGAATGCTCGACACCGCCCATCAAGGGTAGTTTGCGGCAACAAGCGCGACTCGGGAGCGCGCTTGTTGCCATTGGCTGGATTACCAGCGGTAGGTTTTCAGCAAGGCCTCCAGTTTTTGACACTGCTCGACCAGCTGGATACTGGCGAGGTTGGCGGCATGGGCCTGACCCAGAGTGTCATTTGACGTATTGCGAATGTCGCTGACCGCGTGATCCACTTCGCTGCAGACCCTGTCCTGCTCTTCTGCTGATTGTGCCATCTGGGCGTTGAGGTCATTGATGCTGGCGATGCGTCCAATGATGTTTTGCATGGCCGCCAGGGTCGCCTCTGTCTTGCTGATGCTCTCACCGGCTTTGCTTTTTGCATCCCCGATCACCACAACGGCGCTTTGGGCCTCGTTTTGCAGGGCGGCGATCATCTGGGAGATCTCCTCGCTGGCGGCACGGCTACGGTTGGAGAGGGCCCGCACTTCATCGGCTACCACCGCAAAGCCACGGCCTTGCTCGCCGGCCCTGGCCGCTTCAATGGCGGCGTTGAGGGCCAGCAGGTTGGTCTGATCGGCAATCCCCTTGATCACCTCAAGCACACCGTCAACGGCGAGGCAGCGGCTATCGAGTTGCTGGATCACCTGATCCACCCGATCAATTTCTGCCGACATCTCGCCCATATCTATGATGGAGTGCTGGGCGAGGCGGCTGGTATTGGCGGCATCCTGATTGGTTAGGGCGGAGAGCTCGGCGCTCTTGCGGGCATGTTCGCGCACTTCGTGGGAGCTTGCCGCAAGCTCGCTTACAGCGGCGGCAACCTGAGTGGTCATCGACTCTTGCTGACGGGCCGAGTTTTCTGTCTGGGTCGCCACCTGACGGATCTGGCTCGACTCCTGATAGAGCTGATGGGTCGCCCCTTCTACTTCCTGCAGGCTGTGCCTGAAGCCCTGCACCATCTCATTGACGGCACGGGTCATCTGGCCCAGCTCATCCTGACTCTGGTTGAGCAGGGGGATAGCGAGGTTACGCTCTTTGGCCATCTGGAGCATGGTACGTTGCAGTTGCCGCAGCGGGTGTTTTACATAGCGTTGCAATACCCACCACAGCAGGCCGAAACCGAGGCTGAAGACAAGGGCCAGACTGCCGCTCAGGATCAGGTTGTTGTGGCGGATCTCGCCGAAGGTGTGGCTGAGATCGTAACTGATCCGCACTGCCCCCATTACGGTCCCTTCATTGACCTGGTGACAGGTGAGACATTGGGTGCCGCGATACTCCTTGTAGGCTTTGAACGGTTTGATCAGGGTGAGCCGGTTGCCCTGCTGCTCCAGAATGGCTTCGCCTTGATTGATAGCACGCTCATCGAGGGGATCCTGCGCTTTCTGGTCTGGGTGACCCGGGCCAAACAGGTTGCTGACGGCAGGGGCGCGGATCAGGCGAGCCTCGACGATGCCCGCTTCACTCTTGAGTTTGGTCTGCACTATCTGCCGGTTGGCCATGCCACCTGTCATCATCAGCACGTTGACCTGATCCATATAGGTGTTGGCCATGCTCTCAACCTTCTCCTCTGCCAGCCGGATGGCGAGATCCCGTTGCAGCCAGGCAGAGAGCTCGAAGCTGAGGCCAAAGGTGGTGCTGATGACCAGCGCAAGAGGGAGAAAGATTTTCCAGTTCAGGGAGAGGTTATGCATAGTCGGGGCGTTCCATGCGTTGTTGTGTTTTATCTGTTCCAGCTTCATCTGAGCGTAGGCGAGGAGAGCAAGAATGATGGTTCTCTATCGGCACACCATAACCGCTCTTTAGTAAATAATCTGTTAAGCAGATCGGTAATGCTGGTTGCCAAAATGACTTCGACGAGCTGCACGGCTCTGCGGGTTGATCCAGAACAAAACGCCAGTAACGATAATCGTTATCATTGTTATTATTTACTAAATAGTGACCACCATGAATCTGACCCCTTCCATGACCGGTATCTCCTCGCCGGATCCCCTCAAGTTTGCCTTTAGCGCCAAGACCTCGGCCCACGCCAGTCGGGGAGGGATGCGCCCCTTCCCGCTGGATGAGGCTGGCTGGCAGAGCTGGTGGCAGCGAGAGAGTGAAGCTGAGGAGCGCGCCCTCTACATCCATATTCCGTTTTGCCGAAAGCGCTGCAGCTTCTGCAATTTCTTTGAAAATGGCGCCAACCCGGCGCGGATCAACCGCTATGTCAACGCGCTCTGCGCCTCCCTTGCGCAGGCGGCTGACACCCCGCTGGCGCAGAGCCTGCCATTTTCAGCCGTCTATGTGGGGGGCGGTACGCCGACCGACATGAGCGCCGACGAGCTGGCCATGCTGGCCGCCGTGATCCGCCGTTTTCCGTTGTCGGCCGATGCCGAGGTGACGCTGGAGGGGCGGCTCAACGGCTTTGATAATGAGAAATGGCAGGTGGCGCTGGCCGGGGGCTTCAACCGCTTCTCATTCGGGGTGCAGAGCTTTGATACCCGGGTTCGTCAGCAGGCGGCCCGTTTCGATGACAGGGAGACGCTGCTGACCCGTCTGGGTGAGCTGACCCGGGATGATGCGGCTGTGATCGTGGCGGATCTCATCTTTGGTCTGCCCGGTCAGGATGATGCCGTGTGGCAGCAGGATATCCGCGATGTGATGGCGAGCGGTGTACACGGGGCCGATCTCTATCAGCTCATCGCCATGCAGGGCACCAATCTGGAGCGGGCGCAGGAGAAGGGCACCCTGGATTGGCTCGCCGATGGCCAGCAGCGGGCGGCCATGTATGCCTATGGCGGGGCGCAACTGGAAGCCCACGGCTGGGAGCGTCTCTCTTGCAGTCACTGGCGGCGCAGTCCGGCCGAGCAGAGTCGTTATAACCAGATGGCCAAGCGCGGTGCGGAGATCCTCCCCTTTGGCGCCGGTGCGGGGGGCAGCATTCTTGGCCACGGCTTGATGTATGGACGGGATCTGGCCCCCTGGCACGACGCGCTGGCCAGTGGCAAGCGGGCGCCCGGGATGGTGATGGGGCGCAATCCCAATGCAAGGATGGACGGTCTGCTGCGCGGTGCCCTCGACAGTGGCGTGCTGGCGCTGGATCGTCTGCCGGTCTCCTTGCGTGCTCATCTGATGCCGCTCTTCTCGGCCTGGCAGCAGCATGGCTTGGCCGAGATAAGCCATGAGCGACTGCAACTCACCCTTGCCGGACGCTTCTGGAACGTCAATATGCAGGCTGGCTTGTTCGAGTTCCTGCAGCTCAATCCGCTCGATGGTTCAGCGCCGCCCAGCCATGGTACCGCCGCGGTGCGCCATTCGCTGGTCTGAGCCCGAGTGGAGCATTTGCACGGCTCCGTGTGATCCACAACGAAAGAGGGAGCCTTGCAGGCTCCCTCTTTTGGCTTGGCAGTTAGCGTCGCGCGAGCTTACTCGTCGCTGCTCTCCTGATAGCTGTCGCGCATTGCTTTGGGCAAGCGGCGCATTGGCGCAAAGCCGATATCCTCGCCCACCACTTCCCGCTTGCGGGACTTGTTTTGAGGAGACTGGGCGGGCTTCTTGGAGGCATCATCCTTGGCTTTGCCCTTGCCTGCGGCAGGTTTGCCTTTGGCATTGCTCTTGGCGTTGGCATGGCCGCGAGCCCGGGGCGGGTTCTGCACCGGCTTGCTGCCCGGCAGAGTCTGGCGACTCGGCTTGCCGCTTGGCTCATACCCTTCCAGGATCTCCACGGTCAGGGATTGGCCGATCAAGGCTTCGATAGCCTTGAGCTGACCCAGCTCGTCCTGGCTGACCAGCGAGATGGCCTCGCCGCCACGACCGGCGCGGCCGGTACGGCCGATACGGTGGATGTAATCCTCTGCCATCTGGGGCAGTTCGAAGTTGATCACGTAGGGCAGTTGATCGATATCCAGACCGCGGGCGGCGATATCGGTCGCCACCAGCACCCGCACCTCGCCACTGCGAAAATCGGCCAGCGCCCGGTTGCGGGCACCTTGGCTCTTGTCACCGTGGATCGCCACGGTATTGAGACCATCTTTTTGCATCTGCTGGGCGAGGCGGTCGGCGATCTGCTTGGTGCGAACAAACACCAGCACCCGTTGCCAGTTGCCACGGCCAATCATGTGGGAGAGTAGCTCGCGGCGGCGTTCCCGATCCACCTGAATGATGCGCTGGGTCACCTGCTCGGCGGCAGTATTGCTGGGGTCCACCTCGATCAGGGTGGGGTCGTTCAGCAGGTCATCCGCCAGCGCCTTGATGTCGTTTGAGAAGGTGGCAGAGAAGAGCAGGGTTTGCCGCTCTGCAGGCAGCGCCTTCATGATGCGGCGGATGTCGACGATAAAGCCCATGTCGAGCATGCGATCCGCTTCATCCAGCACCAGCACTTCCAGTTGGCTCAGGGTCAGGGCGCCCTGGGTCAGCAGATCCAGCAGACGGCCCGGGGTGGCGACCAGAATGTCCACACCCAGCTTGATGGCGTCCAGATTGGGCTTGATGCTGACACCGCCATAGGCGATCAGAGTCTTGAACGGCAGGTGGTGGGCATACTTGATGATGCTCTCGCCCACCTGTGCCGCCAGTTCGCGGGTCGGGGTCAGTACCAGGGCGCGCACCTGACGACGGCCACGACCGTGGTTGGCCAGCAGACGCTGCAACATCGGCAGGGTGAAACCGGCCGTTTTGCCTGTGCCTGTCTGGGCACCGCCGAGCACATCCTGACCAGCCAGAATAGCCGGAATGGCTTGCTGCTGGATGGGGGTTGGCTGTTCGTAACCCAGCTCCTTGACGGCCCGCAGGATGTGCGGGGACAGACCCAGTTCGTTGAATGACATGTTCGAGAGAAACTCCTGAGATGAGCCTTTGGCTCAACGGGCAGCCAGCGTATTGGGGCCAGCCACGATATGGAAATGATAACGGGGGCGTAATATAGCAAAAGAGCGGCCGCTGCGCAGTAGCTGTTGTACCGGCCGCTCTTTTGTATCGCGAAAAGCAATCAGAGCAGGTCGCGGATGGGGGTGACCAGACTCTCCGGCTTGGTGGTGGGAGCAAAGCGGTCAACCACCTTGCCATCACGGTCGATCAGGAACTTGGTGAAGTTCCACTTGACGTTTTCGAGCCCCAGCAGCCCCGGTTTCTCTTTCTTGAGCCATTGATAGAGGGGGTGGGCCTGTTCACCGTTGACATCGCACTTGGCCATGATGGGGAAGCTGACCGGATAATCGAGAGAGCAGAAGCGAGCGATCTCGTCCGCATCCCCCGGCTCCTGATTGCCGAACTGGTTGCAGGGGAAGCCCAAAATCACCAGCCCCTTGGGGCCGAGCTCCTGATAGAGCGTTTCCAGCCCTTCATATTGGGGAGTAAAGCCGCAGCGACTGGCCACATTGACCACCAGTACCACCTTGCCCGCCAGTTGAGTCAGCGGGTAGGGGCTTCCATCCAGTTGTTGCAAAATAAGGTCGGGCAGAGGCATAAGCAGATCCTTCTCGTGGTTATCCGTGGAGTGTCAGGTCGGTTGTGGCGATGAGCGCCGGCCTAACGACATGATGGTGATGTGGCTACGGTATCGGTTGGCTCTTTTAACGGCAAGGTGAGAGCAAGGATCCGTCCCCTTGATTGCAAGGGCCATCACAGTTTCGACAGCCAATACGCTCCTTGGCAGAGCGGGATCACAACTGTCGACAAAAACGCGGGGCGGCGGGCAGCAACTCGCGTATTGATGTTGGGACTTCTCAAGAGAAGCAAACCGGTTTGTGACTTTGCCGGTAAGTCGCTACAAAGCGCCCTCTTTCTACTCATTGTGAGCCAATCTTGGACTATCAAGCTGCCATGGATGCCATTTACACCCGGGGATGGGTGATAGTGGATGATTTTTTGACTGCCGCCGAGGTGGATGCCCTCAAAGCCTGTTTGCCAAGCGAATGGCAACCGGCCGGGATCGGCCGTGACGCCCTGCATCAGGGCAATCCCGACATTCGCCGTGACCAGATCCACTGGCTGGAGCCCTCCCTCGGTGCGCCGGTGGCTGACTACCTCGCTCGGATGGAGTCCCTGCGTCTTGCCGCCAACCGGATGCTGATGCTGGGATTGTTCGACTACGAGGCCCACTTCGCCCGCTATTGCAGCGGGGATTTTTACGCCACCCATCGGGATGCCTTTGCCGGTCGCTCCAACCGCCGTCTTACCACCGTGTTTTACCTCAACAACGACTGGCTGCCCGAAGCGGGTGGAGTGCTGCGCATGTATGACAACAAGGAGCAGTTTCTGATGGATGTCAGCCCCAAGGGGGGCCGGCTGGTCATGTTTCTCTCCGAGGAGTTTCCCCACGAGGTGCTGCCTGCCAATCGCGAGCGCTACAGCATTGCCGGCTGGTTTCGGGTCAATGGCAACGGCATGGGAAGGGTCGATCCCCCGCGCTGAGGGGCAATGTGTCCCGATTTTGACACAGGGGAGACTTTTCACTGCAAGAAGTGGGGTCATGGGTCTCCCATCAGCTGACAAGGGTTGATCTCCCTTGCTACACTGGCGCGCACTTATGTTCGTATCTGGCTTCGTCCGGTTTTTATGGTGGTTGGCTTATCAAATGGTCATGACGAGGCCGCTTTTCCCAAGGGATCACATCTAATGAAGAGGCCGGAATATGCAGCCAAATCAAGCAGATGTGAAACCTTCGATAGCCCCTTCAAGGGTCTGCATTGACGTTACAACTCGTAGTTCAACTGGGCGTTCATTCATCCGGTTGCGGACATCTGGACGGCTAAATGCTTGGTCTGGTACACTGGCCTTACCCGCTGGGGAAGACCCCGAGGAAGTCCGCAAGTTCGTAAACGAGAAGGTAAAGCCAGTGTTCAATTCATATTCCCATCTGATAGCCCCTTCTAAGTGGGACGCAATGTCATACCTTCAGCGTCTGATGCTTCAGCGTGGCTGGGGAGAGGAACGGGCATTGGCTGTTATGATTGAGCTTGAACAGAAGGCAATGAGAGGCCCTGAGCCGAAGACGGTAAGGGACTGGCGCTATGTCATGACCGAGACGTTGAAACCTTACGGTGAAGCGTTAGAGCCTGTACAAGAAGAGCTGACAGAGGCTGCTGCTACCAGTATTAGACCTGAAGAGGTGGCCCCTGTTACCAGTGTTAAGCCGACGCCTATTGCCAGTGACAATACCTCCATAACGGTCTCCAACGCGTACAGCCGCTTTATCACCTTGAAGTCTGGCCCTGCTGGGGACTGGAAGAGTAGTACCGAGTCCACACACCGAGCGAACCTCCGCAAGATTGAATCTCTGGGTCTGGGCGCATTGGCTGTTGAGTGTCTGACTCGAAGTGACCTCGAAGAGGCTCGCCTTGCCATGATTGACAGCGGTATGCGGTCAGGTGCCATCAACAATGTGTTTCGTTACCTCCGACAAGCTATCAATGATTGCGCTATTGCATACGCTGCTGACCATGACTGGGATTGGCAACGCACCAGACAGACCCTGGCTGACTTTAAGCCTATGAAGGATACAGCCGCAAAGGTTGCCCGCCATTGGTCACAAGAAGCCTGTCAGAGAGCAGACAAGGCGTTATCTGAAGGTCTAAACGTTGAGTTATCCGCCAAGTCCACGGGGAGCCGTCAGGCGCTTCAAAGGGGAGCCCTCTGGCATCTCAGGTTAGCCCTTGCGACTGGGGCCAGAAAGTCAGAGCTTGAAGAGCTGCGCAAGGATGACATTCAGATTGACCCTGAGTCAGGTAAGGCCGCATTGCATATCAGGGGAACGAAGACTGAAGCAGCAGACCGCTTTATCCCGCTTGTAGATGGCCTGCTTGGTTTCCCCTTGGGGGAGTTCCTAGAGTTCATCAAGACGCTGCCAAACGGCGATTCAAGCGTGATTCATGGGCGTTCAATCGCCGGTCTGACCCAAGACATCCGAGAGGGGTACACCTTGGCAGACGGTACAGGTTTAACTGTCCATGGTCTTCGGCATACCTTCGCAAGCAATATCACTGCAATGGGCATCGACTCCAAATCATTCGATACGCTTATGGGCCACGGAGGGTCAGACGATAGGTCATTGCAGAAGCGATACAGTACGGCTGCCTTTGAGCTAGCCCGTAAGGACTGGCTGACGTTGCACGATAAGCTGACCGAGGCTATGACCGGAAAGCCTACCTTCATGGTGTGATGTTCTCGATTAGAAAATTATCAGAAATTTATGAGACCCCATGTAATGGTATACCGCAGGGCGACCCCCCCATATACCCTTCAAGTTCATACACTTAGGCGCGTCTCTGTGTGTAATCAACAGGGGCTACACCTTGCCAGTCTTAAAGATTTCAAGTAGGAGCGCGAAGAGTTCTCATTCGGATGGGCCTCAGATAGACCAAAGAGCTGTATTCCTCGATAGAACTGTGAAGCGGCAAGGAATGGCGACCATGTGATGGCTCTTTGGTGTCGTGGCGGTGTGTGGGTGCAGAGAGCGGCTTGCTGGTCTGGTTCATACAGTTCTCATACAGTCCTTATTCAGCGTTGGTGAATTATGGTTCGCGCCCTATTGACTCCATATACACACAACAACTTAAGGGCCGCCGTATGACCAGCAAGTGTTTCACCCTAAAAGCAACCATGTTCAATGTGAGCGGATATACAGAAGTAAAGGCTCTGCGTACTGCTGCGCCGACCATAATCCTCGTTACTGGGCTGTTGCTTCTTGCGACTGGTTGTTCTTCTCCTGTGTCGAGATTCAAAGGGCCGCAGGGCGAGGACATGGTGCAAGTTAACTGCTCTGGGACTCTGCGTGACTGGTCAGGTTGCTACCAAGCCATTTCGGAAGCATGCCCCAATGGGTACGCCATCATAGACAGGCAACAGCAGGCTGGCGCATTCAGCATGTACAACATGAATACAGGTGGGTATGACAGGGTGAATACATTGACCCGTGAAGCTGTTGCCGTGTGTAAATAAGTCTTAAGCGCACTGAATGTAGCCTAGGGGGATGCTTAATATAAAGCCAAGGACGGCAATGTAAGACAGGGGGCTAACAGGCAGGGCCCCTCATCGGTGTGCCGTAAAGTGTTTCCCTGTGTCTTCCTATCTGTATATACGCATCTATTAAATCACCCCAGTTAACAGGGTGTCATCAGATAGAATGACTGCTCACTATAGGGGAGGAAAATTAACCCTGACTTGCGGAGGGGGGGAGCGCGAACGTAACAATCAGTAGGCATAGCGTCTACCACTGGCATCTAACCATTCAGTTAGTTTGCATTAAAAGTCATAAATGAATTAACCCACACAGAAGGGAGAGACACCGTGTCCACCCTTTATGTATCCATGCACCATCACCATTAACCAGTAGCGTGAGCAGTATCACTGTGACCAGCTACGCCCACACCAACATTCTGATACCGAGCTTTGACCATCGACACCTTGAATAGGCTACCGCCTACCTTGCGCGTCCATCGTTGAAGTGGTGACCAAACGACAACCTGAAAGAGACAGCCAGAAGCTGCCTTGGGGATGGATTTATTGTCGTGTGAATGTTTCCGATTAACCGTAGCTTTAGGCCCTCAGGCAGCCTTCATAAGTGAATTGAATATGACTGAGGTAATAAATACCTTGGTAAGTGGGAGACCGCGGTAATAAGGTTGCCAGTGAGCTAGCGTTATTGGCTACAGGCCAGACATTGTTAAATACATTGAGTTAAAAATATCTGGTTAAGCATTGAGACCAATTGAAGGTTTGACCAGATAGAACATGACCAAGGTTTAGATGGATTAATATTGGTAATTAATATCCATCAAGACAAAGAGTAACACCTTGGTAAGAACTCAATGTTTCAACTCTCTTGATATGAGCAACTGGTCTCTGAGGCGAAGCTAAAGACTTCTGCAATGGGTCTCGATACTCCCTGCTTTCACTCTGATAAACCTGTCTGTGTCAAGGACTTAATAAACCCACACAGAAGGGAGACAGAGAGATAAAACTTTCTGCATCACCCATTCCGGTCTACTGCCATTGACCATATTTCAACATTCATCAGCCTGTTTATGATTGCCTTCTTTGCCTTGTCATTGATTCCCTATTAGGTGGGAGCTGATGGTCAGTGACAGGGAGGCAGCTTAGATGGCAATACATAAGGAGAAACCTAATATGAATATCGAATTAGCTGACATTCTGGCCACCATTAAGTTTAATCAGGGTCATATGCCGACTCATGAATTAGCGATGATGCTGGGTAAGCAGCACACTAACTTATTGCGTAAGCTGGAGGGCCAAGGGGTACGTCTACTCAATTTGAAGAGACATAAAATCGACGTACCAATGCCCAACGGAGGTGTGAAATCTGCTGATTCCTACCTACTCAATGACGAACAAGCCGTAGCCCTTGCGATGTCCTACGATATGCAACTCGGGATGATGGTCTACCGTGGCTTCAAGTCTGTCCTAGAGGTAGTCGATGCGGTCAACGCTGGGGAAGACCCTGTCATCATCGCTCAGAAGGCCGAAGAGGCTACCCTAGAGCTCCTCTTTAAATCCGTGGTCTCTTCGGTCTGTGGCAAGGTATGCGTCAATACCATGACCAAGCCAAAGCGTGAAGCCATCATGAAGTGCCTACGTATGGTCACCGTTCAAATGGGCGGAGTGTTGAACGCAAAGGCTGACATTGTAGAGACCCAGCGTCTATTTGCAGTTCAAGCCAAATTGGCTGATATTCCGTTATATGCCCATTACGCTGAGAAAGCCCTTGCTGTAATTGACAAGGCTGTACTTGAAGATAAGCGGAAGGTTGAAAACTGGAAAGAGGAGACCGTGGGTAGATTCTCTAGTTGGTGACTCCGATAAAGAGTGCAGTTGCGCAATCTGCGTAGCTGTGAAATAGAGTTAATACCGTCGTGTTTAGCGGCCTAAATTTTCAGGCGGCTGAATCGGAATACCCCCAAAGTTCAAACCCATCCAATTGACCCGTAAGGCCGCTGATTGAGTTCAGAGGGCAGGGTAATATCTGAATTTCATTAATCACCAACTAATCACACCATCAAATCAACAATAGGAGAAACCACTATGACTAACACCTCTGCACTCTCATTAAATAACCCTATGTCCAACAAAGAGAAGCCAAAGTTTATTCATACTGTCCGCCTCATTCGCAAGCAACAGGATGTATTAGAGGAGCGCGGCGATCCGATTTCTCTGAGCGTCTTCGATAAATTAGAAGCAATCATGAACGGTGCCCGAGGTATTCGCTTCACACCTCAGGAGCGTGGCCGTCAGGAACAAGCGTTTATTATCGCCAAGCATCGCCTGAAAGCCGAGGATGCCGAATACAACTGGGAACGGTTTGAGACCTGTGTCCACCTGACCAGCGCCTATCACAAAGCAAGTGAAGCAAACAGCGAGGAGGCCCGAGCATGATTACCAACTACAACGAGCAGACCCAAGCAGTGACCCTCTGTGGCCAAGTGTTCACCCTTGAGTTCTTCCAGCGCGTACAGGCCCCTTTGCTGGTCGAATGTCTGCACTGGTCAGTACCAACCTTGGTCAACTGGATGGAGTCCGCAGGGGTTCCCCTTGGTCAGTTCGCCAGAGTACCCAAGGTGCAGAACTTCCTGATTGAACGGGAAGAAGAACGCCAAGCAGCCGAGAAGGCCCGCAAAGAGGCTGAATACCGAGCGTGGTACAACAGTCCCGAGCAGGTAGCCCAGAGAGCCCGAGACGCTGAGGCACTGCATCAGTCCCGTCTGAAGCACTCGCAAGAGATGCGCCGTGGTCGTAACTCCCGCCCTCGTGGTGGTGATGTCGATTACGCACCAACCATCATGTTTGACTGATGGCTATCAACTACCGCAGCAGAGCTGTAAGCAACTCGAAGGTAGGACAGAGCGTCCTGCCTTACAAGACCCCGAAGTATCAACCTGAGGCGAAGCTAAAGGCTTCTAAAGCACAACACAACACACACAAACCCACTACCAAAGGAGACCAATAATTATGACTATTCGTGCCGCTTATAACCCTTCCGAGTTTTCCCTTGATTCCATGGTCAACGAGAACGCCCTGCGCGTCAACGTGACCGACCTCAACGCCGAGGTGCCATACCGTAACCGTATTGAGACCGACAACGAGTCTGCCATTGAGTTGACCAACACAGGCCCATCAAGCGTCTACTTGAAATGTCTGGGCGAGAACCTGAACACCATGTTGAACTCTGGTGAATGGGCTGCGGCCATCTCCGAAGAGTCCCACTTCCGTGTTCACCGTGCAGGTGATGAACCCACCCCGATTGTGGTGCCGACCATGGCGAATCGTACCCTGTCTGTGAAGATGAAAGAACCGTATTCGACTAACACCATTCCGGCAAAGCTGACAGTCCGCCAAGGTGAAACCGTTCGGTCTAAACCTGTGGAAGACTCCCTGATGATTTCCCTGTCTCTGGAGCGTTTCGACTCTGAGGTTGACGGGGTGATTACCGCTAACACCATGAAGTCTGAAATCGCGTCTATCGCTGAGCAGTTGGACACTGTGGTGACCGAGGGCATTATCAAGACTCTGGTCGAGCACGAGAACAATGCCAAATACCTTTCTAAGCAGCAGGTAGCCCTCAAGGCTGGCCAATCGTTCAGTGAGCGTCTGGAAGCTATCGAAGATGCTATCGACCATGCGCAGATTGTTGGTAAGCAGTTCGGTAACGACATCTCTGATTTCACCATTGGGTTCAACGCTCAGACCATGCGTGACCTGCAACGAGCTGCTCGCCGTGCTGGTGCTGCTGACGTATCTGCTTACCTTGGCTGTGATGTCTATTCCTTCAACGGTAATTCTACCGATGGTGAAGATATTCAGATGGTAGTAGCCCCACGCCGATACTGTGCGGTCTCATTCAGAGAGCAAGCCGATGGCACCATCTTTGACATTATCGTGAGCCGTCAGGCAGACAAGCAGTCCACTACTTTGGAAATCATGGGGGGGGCTGACCTGCTGGTTGCTGGTTTCACCAAGGCCAAGACGGAGGACGGTAAAGACGTTGACGTAACCTTGCCGCTGGTACAGGTCTATATCGCTAGTGTACCGACCCCTGAATAGCCCTTAACGTTGCCGCTTCGTAAGAGGCGGCTCTTTTAAGTGTTATGTAATAACATTTCTCCAATCCAATTAAACATAAAGGAGGTAACCAAATGTCTAAAACCCAAGAGGTAGTGCTGGCCCTTCTCAAAGCCAAGCCCCTGTACGCCCTGCTGGCTACCTTCCTGACCATGCTAGGAGTAACCCAAGGGGAGGCCATTGTGAGTCATCTACAGGCGCTCATGGCGTTGTTGATACCCTGATAGCATGGGCGGGTCATAGGCTAGTATTCTTGACACCAAGAAGTCACCAGCGTAGCATCTTATAGATACCCCCAAATCACCAAAACTCTAATCTAATGAAGAACATGCATGTCTTGCTGCTGTGCGGCGGCGGTGGCTCCGAGCACGAGGTTTCTCTGCGCAGCGCCAATTTCCTCGAGCAACAACTGGGCCTTCTGCCCGGTGTCGAAGTGACCCGCGTCGAGATGTTCGCCGATCGCTGGCTCAGTGCCGATGGCCGCGAGTGCAAGCTGGGGCTCGACAAGCTGCTTTCGTTTGACAGCGTGGCCCGTCCGGTGGATTACGTGGTGCCCTGCATCCACGGCTACCCGGGTGAGACCGGCGATCTGCAATCCTTCCTCGAGCTGGCCGGATTGCCTTATCTCGGTTGCGATGCCGAGGCGAGCAAGATCTGCTTCAACAAGATCAGCACCAAGCTGTGGCTCTCCGCTATCGGTATTCCCAACACCCCGTACCTGTTCCTGACCGAGCAAAATGAGGCGGCGCTCGCCGAGGCGAAGGCCGCGCTGGCCAAGTGGGGCAAGGTCTTTATCAAGGCGGCCTCCCAGGGCTCTTCCGTTGGCTGCTACTCCGCCAGCAACGAAGCGGATCTGGTGAAAGGCATTGCCGATGCATTTGGTTACTCCGAACAGGTTCTGATCGAGAAAGCGGTCAAGCCGCGCGAGCTGGAAGTGGCGGTTTACCAGTATGGTGACGAGCTGGTGGCGACGTATCCGGGCGAGATCTGCGTGCCGCAGGACAAGTTCTACACCTATGAAGAGAAATACAGCAGCGCCAGCCATACCGAGACCGCATTGCGTGCCGAGGGGCTGACCCAGGCGCAGGCCGATGCGATCCACGAGTATGCCCTCAAGGCATTCCGTCAGCTGAAGCTGACCCACCTCTCGCGCATCGACTTCTTCCTGACCGACGAGGGCGAGATCCTGCTCAACGAAATCAACACCTTCCCGGGCATGACCTCTATCTCCATGTTCCCGAAACTGCTGGAGCATCACGGTCACCGCTTCGCCGACTACCTTGAGCAGATCCTGCGCAAGGCCAGTTAAGCGCGCTCTCCCGCTCGCGGGATGAAGCAGGACCCAATAAAAATCCCCGCCAATTGGCGGGGATTTTTTTATGCCTTTATCAAGCGGGGCAGGCCAGCTTGAAGGGATAAACAGGCGGGGAGGGGATGACTCTTCCCCGCCTGTTGCTAGCTGTGGGTGTTACCGGTGGTTAGCCGCGAGCCACCCGAAAGCGCACGCTGCGGGAGTGGCAGGGCGCCAGATCGCCAAACTCGCCAGCGGCCAGTTCAAGGGGCAGGGGTTGTTCATCCATCCGCACCGCTTGCCAGTCGCTCAAGGTGTGCTGGCTGGTCACCTTGCCTCCCTTCAGCACCGCCTGTTCGCTCGGGTTGTAGACCCTGATCACCAGCGCCTCTTCATCCTCGGCTTTTTTCAGGGCGCTCAGCACCGGACCGGACGGGTCCATGGTGAGCAGGCTGAAGTGCAGCGGGGTGGTGAAGCTCGCCTTGTTGAGCTTCATGGCATCGAACGGGATCTTGTTGTAGCAGCGCACCGGGGTGAGGTAGCTGCGCGCCGCCTGCATCACGTTGGCGCTGATGTGATCGCCGGCAAACGCCAGCAGGCTGAAACGGCAGCTGAGCTTGCCACGCACCTGGGAGTCCGGGGTCGGCAGCTTGATGCCGGAGGGGCGACCCGGGCGCAGCAGCAACTCCTCTTTACCGAGTACGCCGACCCCGCGCAGCAGGGTGAGTGCCAGGGTGTCGCACTGCTCACCGATCACTTCAAACTCGCGCAGACCGTCGCTCAGCACCGCCAGTCCCTGCTTGCCATCTTGCAGGGCGACGAAGTTCATCAGCTGCCAGACCGGAATGGGGGCCTCTTTCCACCCCTCCGCTTCCCAGTTCGCCATGGCGCTGTCGCGGGTGGGGCGGGTGATGCAGCCAAACTGGTTGTCAGAGACCACAGTGTCGCTCGGGAAGGGGGTGGGGATCAGCACCCGCACCCGATGATCATCGGCCTGATTGTCGAGCTCCAGCTCGATATCGATACGCGGGCTCTGATGCGCCAGGGTGATGCGGCAGATGACATCGAGGTGGCCGCTGCACTGGCGATCCGCACGCTCGGCGAGATTGGCCGGCAAGGCCATACGCAGTTTGAGAGTGGCGATGCTCTGCCACGCCTGATGGGTGACCTCGCGGGTCACCGCATACTCGGTGGAGTAGCGCAGCCACTCGTCCCGCGACGGCGAGTAGTCATATTCGTCGCCATCATCGGAGCCCTCCTCCAGCGTGAGCACCTGATCAAAGGTGGTGCCGCGCAGCTTGTCCAGGATCTGCAAGGTGCCGTTGTCATTGAGGGCGATGCGGTAAAAATCGTTCTCCAGCAGCTCGCCGCTGGCCGTCACCGGCTGCTCCAGTCCCGGCTGATTGCCCTCGATATGGAGAGTGCAGTAGCCCATGGCCGGCAGCGGATGGCAGAGTTGGATATCGTACTCCATAAAGGGGTCGTAGTTGCCGTAGTGAACGATCTGTCTGTCCACCAGTCCCGGGTCAATCTCGCGTCTGGCGCGGATGAAGTAGGGGATCGGCTGGCCTGCCTCGTCGCGCAGGGCAAAGGATTGAGCGCGAATGCGGATACTGGTGTTGACCACCTCCTGACGGGGGAAGGGCATCAGGTTGAACAGGCAGAGCTTGTCAGCCACCTGTACCCCGTCTTCACAGAGCGCCACCGGCATGTTGTCGACAATCTTGCGCATGTAGAAGCGGATCAGGTTCTCGGCCATGTCGTCGGCCAGAATGAAGCGGGTCATCACCTCCTGATGCACCTTGTCGCTGCAGCAGCAGCCGATGCTGTCATGGGCGTGGTTCTTCATGATCTCCTTCCACATCTTCTCCAGCAGCCCGTGGTGGTACTCAAAGCCGAGTGCCCAGGCGATGCTCGCCAGTGGCTCGAGGATGTTGACGATCTTGTTCTCGATGGCAGCGTGGGCCAGCTTGATGTCCATCCGGGTGGAGGAGATGGTGCGGTGTACCCGCATGTATTTGCCGTCGTTGAACTCCCCCTTGAGGGTGGCCAGCTGATCGCGGCACGCCTCGATGCGCTCGAATACCTGCTCGAAGCGGCTCATGTGGAATTCACGCTGGGGGTAGATCTCCCGCAGCTTGTCGATGATGGCGAAGATGTTCTGTTGCAGAGGCATCTGATCGTGGCCGTTGGGCAGCAGGATATCCTTGGTCACCGAGGCCTTCTCCAGCACCTCGAAGTAGGATTCGAGCCGCTTGCGCAGGCCCGCTTCATCTTCCGGCAGGTACTTGCCGATGGCGTAGCCAAGCGGTAGCACCTGGGCGGTCACCTCGCTGCCATCGTTGCTCTGCCAGAGGAACTCGGTCTTGTCGGTACCGTGACGCTCGGAGCAGCCGCGCCAGAACATGGCACGGTTAATCCCGAAGCCGTTGAAGATGTGGGGTAGCTGGGAGGACATGCCGAACGAGTCGGGCAGGTAACCGATCTTCATCGGCTCGCCAAGGCTAAGGCAGTCGCGCATCCCGTAGAGCAGGTTGCGCAGGATGGACTCGCCGCTCACCTGCATGGTGTCGGTCTGGGTGTACCAGGGGCCGATGATGAGTTTGCCCGCTTCCACCAGCGCCTTCACCCGAGCCTTGTTCTCGGGCTGGATGGCGAAGTAATCCTCCAGCACCGCGGTCTGGCCGTCGAGTACGTAGAACTTGTAGTCAGGGTCGGATTCAAGCCGCGCCAGGATCTCCGCCATGTTGTTGACCAGCAGAATGCGGGACTCCTCGGTGGTGAAGTACCACTCCCGATCCCAGTGCATGTGCGGGGTGATGTGAACTCGTGAAACTGTCATGACAATGATCCTTTGCTGACGCACGGCGGCCTTTGCCTGCCGTGCGGAAAAATAGTCTGTTGAAAAACCGTTTGTGAGGAGGAGCCTTACTCTGCGGCGACCACCTGATAGGTGCCGCGCTGCATGGCGTGACGGCGCCAGCCGATCAGCACCACAGTGGAGATAAGGGTGCCCACCAGTGCCGCACCGAGCCAGACGGCGGCAGCCATCAGGGCGCCATGGCCGCCATCGTGGAGCAGGAAGAGGGAGAAGATGCCGGCTCCCGGGGTGGAGAGACCAATTCCCATGGCACCCACCATGGCGCCGGTGACCACCGATCCTGCGAGGAAGGAGCCGATCACCCGGATCGGATCTTCGATGGCCATCGGAATGGCGCCCTCGGTGATCCCCGCCAGCCCCAGCAGCCAGGTCGATTTGCCGGTCTCGATCTCGAAGGTCTGGAACAGGCGTGGCGCCAGCAGGGTGGAGAAGGTGACGGTAAAGGCCGAGACCATCTTGACCGCGCCGAAGATGGCGTAAGGGCCGTAGACCCCGTTGGCCATGGCGCCGAGGCAGAAGGCGTAGGCCGCCTTGTTGACCGGGCCACCCAGGTCAAACGAGCACATAAAGCCGAGCAGGGCGCCCAGCACCAGCGCATTGGTGCCGGAGAGGCCGTTGAGCCACTCGGTGAGGCTGTTGTTGAGCCAGGCCACCGGCTGACCGATGACAAACAGCATCAGGCTGCCCGCCACCAGGGTGCCGATCACCGGATAGAGGTAAAAGGTGAGAAAGCCGTTGAAGTTGGGGCTAAGGCGCACATGCTGCTTGACCCAGCGCATCAGGTAACCGGCGATAAGGCCACCGACCACGCCGCCGAGGAAGCCGGAGCCAATCATGTTGGCGGCCAGTCCCGCCGCAAAGCCCGGGCCCAGCGCCGGTTTGTCTGCCAGAGAGTAGGCAGTATAGGCCGCCAGCACCGGCACCATCAGGGTGCCCAGCATGCCGCCGCCCAGCTTGCGGTACATCCAGAGCCAGGAGTTCTCGGTATCAAAAAGATGTTGCAGGCCGAAGATCTGGGCCAACAGCACAGAGACGGCGAGCACGGTACCGCCTGCCACGATCAGCGGCACGGCGAAGGAGATACCGCTCAGCAGCGCCTGCTTGAGCTCGGTCTTGAGGCTCACCTTCTTGCCGGTCTGCGCGTCGCTCTGGCTGGGGTTGGGCGTCGGGGCGGTGCGCCCGGCCTTGGCCGCTTCCAGCGCATCATTGAGTATCCGCTCGGCATGGCGGATGGGCTCGGCCACCGGCGTCTCGATACGGGGGATGCCGGCAAAACGCTCCTGCTCCTTGATGGCTACCTCGGCGGCGAAGATGCAGGCTACCGCAGCATCGAGCGCTGCTTGCGGCAGGCGATCCTCGATGCCGTTGGCACCCTGCTTTTCGACCAGTACCCGAATGCCAAGTTTGCGCCCCGCCTTCTCCAGATACTCGGCAGCCATATAGGTGTGGGCGATCCCCGCCGGGCAGGCAGTGACACAGACCACAGTGGGTTTATTTGTATTTAAGTTGTCTTCTTTTTCTGGTTGCTTGTCGCCATCTCCTTCACCATCCCCTTCACCATCAAGCAGCGCCATCAGCTGCTCGGCACTCTGGGCCGCCAGCACCGCCTCGCGGGTATCGTCATCCACCAGGGCAGTGGTGAGGGTGGTGAGTAGCTGCATATGGGTGGAGCCCGCCTGATCGGTCGGGATCGCCAGCATGAAGATCAGGTTGACCGGCTCGGGGCCGTCGATCCCCTCCCAACCCAGCTCCTCGCTCAGGGTAGCGACGGCAAAGGCCGCTTCACGCACCGCATCGCACTTGCCGTGGGGCACTGCCAGCCCTTCGCCAAGGGCGGTGGGGCCCTGCGCCTCGCGGGCCATGACCGCAGCCAGAAAAGCGGCCTTGTCGTGCAGCTTGCCGGCCTGATCGAGCCGATCAGCCAGGGCATGAATGGCCGCATCCCGATCGGCAAACCGGGTTTGCAACGTGATGAGATGGGGGCCGGTAAGACTGGTCAGATTCATGATGATCCTCTGTCAGGTTGGCTTGCCAGCAAGCCGTCATGGTGAAAGTGACAGCGATGCTAACAAACCGGCCGACTGATTTTTGTGAGTGGTATCATACAATTCATTATTTGTATTGTTTTTGTATTGTTGGTTCAAGATGATTTGTTAGGTCAAATGGGGCCGAGCCGTTTTGTCTGCCGGGCAACTGGGGTAGAATGACACCTCTTCCATTTATCATGGCGCAGAGCCGACGAGGTGGCCTTTCGTGTCGAAAAAACCCATGTATCGCCAGATAGCCGACACCATCCAGCAGTGGATTGCGCAAGGGGAGCTGGCCCCCGGCGATGCCCTGCCCACCGAAGCCGAGCTGCGCGAGCAGTTCGGGGTGAGCCGGGTGACGGTGCGCCAGGCCCTCAAGCAGCTGACCGAACTCAATGTCATCGAGAGCATTCAGGGCAGCGGCAGCTACGTGCGGCAGGAGAAGGTGAACTACGACATCTATCAGCTCACCAGCCTCTATGAGAAGGTGACCGATCCGGCGGCCGAGACCCACAGCGACATTCTCGCCTTCGAGGTGATCAAGGCGAGCAGCGAGCTGGCCGAGCGACTCAATCTGCTGGAAGGGGCGCTGGTCTACTACGTCAAGCGGGTGCGTTTTATTCGCCAGATCGCGGTAACACTGGAGGAGACCTGGATGCCGCTCGCCCTCTTCCCCGATCTCAGCTATGCGGTGATGCAGGGCTCCAAGTACCACTACATCGAAGAGGTGAAGCAGCTGGTGATTGACCGCAGCGAGCAGGAGATCATTCCGGTGCTCCCCTCGGCGCAGGTGGTGGAGGCGCTCGGTATCGACCCCGCCAAACCCATTATCGAGAAGGTCTCCCGCGGCTTCTTGCAAGATGGCACAGTGTTCGAGTTCAGTCGCAACTTCTTCAAGAGTGATGATTACAAGTTCACTCTGGTCGCCCGCCGCACCAAGGGGTGAGCAGGCGACAGCACCCGAGATAAAAAAGGCCACCACCGTGTTTGCGGTGGTGGCCTTTGTTTTTGGCTGATTGCCCGGCTGAATGGCAGATTGGCTGGTGGTTTGATGTAGCCGCTCTACTGCGCAGAGTCCTTGACGATCCCCTCGACCCGCACCTGCAGGCTCCCTTGCGCCAGAGTGGTGATGAGCTGATCGCCATTGTTGACCTGATCGGCGCGGCTAATGACCTCACCACGCGCAGTGCGGGTGATGGAGTAGCCGCGCCCCAGAGTGGCAAGCGGGCTTACCCCGTCGAGGCGGGCGGTGAGCATGGCGAGGCGGTGACTAGCAAGGTCTTGCCGCTTGGCAATCAGGGCATGGAGCCGCTCCTCGGCCAGCTGGTGGCGGCGCTTGCCAGCTGCCAAGAGGCGCTCCGGACTCTTGCTCTGCAGGCGCAGCTCAAGGTTGGTGAGGCGCCGCTCTCCCTGATGCAGCCGCTGGCGCAATAGCTGTTGCAAACGGGTGGAGAGTTCGTCGAGTCGCTGGGACTGCTGCTCCAGTCGCCGCTTCGGGTCCTGATGGTCGAGCCGCTTTTGCAGCAGGATGAATTCGTGGCGGGCGGCGGTCTGCTGGCGGTTCATCGCCTGCAGCAGTCGCTGTTTAAGGTGGGCGAGGCGCTGGATGCGGGCCTGATTGTCTGGCGCCACCAGCTCGGCGGCGGCCGACGGGGTTGGGGCGCGCAAGTCGGCGGCAAAGTCGCTGATGGTGACATCCACCTCGTGACCCACTGCGCTCACCACAGGTATGGCTGAGTGGGCAATGGCGCGCGCCACCGCCTCTTCGTTAAAGCACCAGAGATCTTCAAGCGACCCGCCGCCACGGCCAACGATCAGCACATCCACCTCGGCGCGCTGGTTCGCTTTGGCGATTGCTGCGACGATCTGGCTGATGGCGGCGCTGCCTTGTACCTGGGTCGGGTAGATAAAGACCGGCAGATCCGGGGCGCGCCGTTTAAGCACCGTCAGCATATCGTGCAGGGCGGCACCTGTGGCTGAGGTGATAAGGCCCACCGCCCGTGGTTCACGGGGCAGCGGCCGCTTGCGGCTCTCGTCAAACAGCCCCTCGGCACCGAGGCGGCGCTTGAGCTCTTCAAAACGCAGGGCCAATACGCCGTCACCCGCCAGCTCCATCGACTCGATGATCAGCTGGTAGTCGCCGCGCGGCTCATAGAGGGAGACCCGCGCCTGCACCAGTACCTGCATGCCATCCTGCGGGCGGAAGGCCACCCGCCGGTTGTTGCCCTTGAACATGGCGCAGCGCACCTGCGCCGACATGTCCTTGAGGGAGAAGTACCAGTGGCCGGAGCTTGGCATCGCCAGATTGGAGAGCTCGCCGGTCAGCCACACCAGCCCCAGATCCTGCTCCAGGATCATGCGCACGGCGCTGTTGAGGCGGGTGACGGTAAAGACCTGCTGTTGCCTGTTTTGGCCGGATTCGTTGCGATAGTTCAAGGCGGTTCCTGCGCACGGTTCCTCGCCAGCGAAGGCGGAGGAGAGAAACAATGTCGCCATCTTACCCCACTTTACCTCGTCCGCCGAGTCAATGGATCAGGTTGGTCACTCCTCCCTGCAAATCGGTGTTGCATGGAAATGAAAGCGCTATCAATCACATACAGCCAATAGCGAAGTCGATGGTGGTCACATTTTGCGCGCATTCGCCATGAATTGGTTATGGGGAACTCTAGACTGATCGGGCTCATCCGAAGGCGGGACTGTAGCGGATGGGGGAATGCCGGGGCACACCGGCATCACACACAAAACAATGAAAATAAAGGACTATCAATGGCTAGATGGATACTCGCGGCCGGATTGTTGGGAACCCTGATCACGGCGCCGACGTCGGCGGCGGAGTGGTTCTTCCGGGGCACCGCGAATGGATGGGCGGCGACCGCCATGACGTCGACGGACGGCGTCAATTTTGATACCTGCCAGCGCTTCGTGAGCGGGGATGCCAGCGGCGGACCGCGCTTCAAGATAGACAGGTACGGCAACTGGCAGCAGAGCTACCCGGCGGCCGACTACGGGGTCAATGCCAACACGGCGTACCAGATCCGCATCAACGCCAGCACCCAGGCGGTGAGCGCGACGGCGGTGGCCAGTTGCGAGGCCTCGGGGTTTGCCAGCACCTTGCCGCAACTCAACGTACGCGGCACCTTCAACGGCTGGGCCAGCCTACCCATGACTCTGGTAGGGGATCACCTATGGCAGGTGGAAGCCTACATGGATGGCAAGGCGAGCCAGCGCCTCAAGTTTGATCAGGCTGGCGACTGGGCCGTCAACTTTGGCGACAGCAACGGCGACGGCGTGCTGGAGAAAAGTGGCGGCGACATCTTCTGGAGCGCCGTGGGTACGGTGCGCATCCAGGTCAACGACCAGACCCTGGTCTACAGCATCACCCCCCTTGGGGATGACAACCAGCCGCCGCTCGCGGTCATCACCCCGGGGGGCACGGTGAATGTGACCCAGGGGGCGTCACTGACCTTGAGCGGCAGCGACTCTACGGATCCCGACGGCCAGATCACGAGCTATCTGTGGAGCAGCGGCGAGACCACGGAGAGCATCGTCGTCAGTACCACCCAGACCGGCACCTTCACCTATGGCCTCACGGTCACCGACGATCAGGGCGCCAAGGGCAGCAGCAGTGTGAGCGTGGTGGTCGGGGCAGGACAGAGCAGCGACAGCTGGTACTTCCGGGGCACGACCAACAACTGGGGGCTCACCCCAATGACCAGCGAGGATGGTACCACCTTCTGCACCGAGCAGGCCTTTGGCAGCAACAACCCCCGCTTCAAGATTGACCACAAGGGGGACTGGACCGAGGCGTATCCGGCCCAGGATTACCTGGTCAGCGCCAACACCCGCTATCGCATCTGCTTTGACAGCCTGCGCAAGGCCATCGAGGTGGAGACGCTGGCTGGGGCCGATCTGCAGGCCCCCACGGTGACGGTCACCCCGGCCCCGGGGAGTTATCTGGACAACCAGTCCATCACCCTGGGGGTGAGCGACGATCAGGACAGCGCCCCCGCCGTGCATTTCACCACGGACGGCAGCCAGCCCACCACGGCGTCGGCCCGCTATGCAGGCCAGCCCCTGGTGGCGAGCGACAAGGGGAGCGGCACCGATCTGGTGATCCGCACCCTTGCCATTGACGCCAGCGGCAATCAGCGCGAGCAGCGCTTCGAGTACCGTATCGGCGAGCAGGGGGTGGCGAGCGGCGATTTTCGTGCCGAGAGCATCTACTTCCTGCTGACCGCCCGCTTCTATGATGGCGATGCCAGCAACAACTACCATAACCGGGATCGCTACAAGGCGGGGGATCCCCATTGGCGCGGCGACTTCAAGGGCTTGATCGCCAAGATCGACTACATCAAGGATCTCGGCTTCACCGCCATCTGGGTGACGCCACCGGTGGAGAACCGCTCCGGCCTCGACTACCACGGCTACCACGCCTACGACTTCTACCGGGTCGATCCCCGTCTGGAGTCGCCGGGGGCGGGTTACCGGGAGTTCATCCAGGCGGCCCACGCCAAGGGGCTCAAGGTGATCCAGGATGTGGTGCTCAACCACTCGAGCCAGTACGGCCTGCGCGGCAAGACCTGGATCGATCGCCTGCCCGTCAAATACTACGTACCGGCGGGGTCGAGCCAGGGGCTCATCAACAACGGCCCCTATCAGGGCAACCTCGGGGACTACGCCAGCGCCAACCGCTGTGACGACGACAACCCGGTGGCTCCCGACTGGTACAAGGCCCGCTGCCAGTCCGATCCGGCGGGCACCCAGCCTCTGGTGGACCCCAAGACAGGCGCCACCGTGCCGAGTGCTGGCTACAACCCCAACCGCTTCTTCGGCATCGACGCCCAGACCCTGGATCCCGCCTGGTATCACCTAGACGGTTTCATGTCAGGCGGTGACTGGGAGAGCCCGCTCGCCCTGCAGCGCAAACACATGGCGGGGGATTGCATCGATCTCGCCACCGGCAACCAGAACGTCAAGGACTACCTCAACGGCGCCATCCGCCAGTACCTAGACATGGGGGTTGACGCCATTCGCATCGATACCTTGAAGCACATCGAGCGGGACGAGCTGCTGACCTATGTCCACGACTGGCAGGCCCACAAGCCGGGGTTGTTCGTCTTTGGCGAGAACCTGGTCAAGGGCACCGGCTGGGGCTCTGAGCTGGCCAACGACAATGCCTCGGCGGTGATCCGTCCCTGGTGGTATACCCGCACCACGCCGAACCCGGCGGATCCCCGGGCAGGGGGCGATTCCGGCCTCTCTGTGCTGGACTTCTCCCTCTTCTCCACCTTCCGTGACAACGTCACCCGGGGGAGCTTTGGCGGGGTGGGCGGGATCTTTGCCATGGACTGGGTCTATGGGGATGCCACCAAGCTCATCACCTTCTTCCAGAACCATGACGTGGGGCCGGACAACGACTTCAAGTACCGCTACGGCGGGCAAGAGGGCAATGCGGCCATGACCTACAACCTGCTCTGGACGGCGCGGGGTATCCCGACCCTCTACTACGGGGAAGAGGTGATGTTCCAGGCGGGCAAGCCCCAGGATATCGACGGGGCCACCATGACGGTGGATCAGACTGGTCGTGCCTACTACGGGGAGGTGCTGGACAACCCGGCCACCCCGAGCCACCCGCTCTACCAGCACATCAAGCGCCTGAACCAGATCCGCAAGGCGGTGCCCGCCCTGCAGAAGGCGCCCATGAGCCAGGTGAACGAGTGGGGCAGCGGCATCAGCTTCGTGCGTGACCTGAGCGCTCAAGGCAGCTACGCTGCCGTGGGCCTCGCGGCCAATTCGGCCCAGCAAATAAACCTGAGTGGCCTGAAGAACGGCACCTATATGGATGCGGTGACCGGCGCGAGTCAGAACGTCAGCAACGGCAGTCTGAGCTTTGCGGTGCCCGCCTATTCGGCACGGGTCTGGGTACTGAACGGCCCGGGCAAGGTGGGCGTTGACGGTAAATATCTCAAATAAGGAAAGCCTGTCACAGTGTGCAGCGAGTCGGCCTTGGGGCCGACTTTTTTATGCCGCATATCAAGGGATCGAGGGAGAGGGACCAGACGGGGAAGGCAATAAGCAGTAGCGTCGACATCGCTTGGGAGCAAGCGGCATCCGAGGGTGGCTTGCTCTGTTATGGTGCTTTCGCCCCAAAGTGGTGCGCATCATCGACATTGGCAGCAGGAACCCACCTTGGAGAAATATGCCGTATCCACCCTATTCCCCTCCTGTGACGAGCATGATTCATGCTGCCATGTGGCACTATATCAACATGATCCACTTAATAACGGGCTTTAAAAGGGGAGATGGCGAGCTGCCTTCAGTGTGGCTGGTCAAACATGCTGATGCAGCCTGATGTTTGTCCCATGAATGGGTGTGTTGCTCCTGTCATAGGCAGAATGTCGGAATTTAAATTTGATTTTTCAGCCTATCCTGGATGCTTGTGTTGATTGGCGCTTTTTTTGCTGAGTCTTGTGATGTCGGCAGGGGGACCGGCAGGGGAAATGGCCAGGGCGCCCGAGTATGCCCACCCCTTCGGCCCAGTGACTGGTGCCCTGATGTCACAGCAAACATGGAAAGGAGTCATATGGAAGGTGAAATGACCATGTCGCCCGTGCCGGCGACCAAAGCCCTGGCCCACACCCTCAAGGACGATGTTTACGGCATGGTGCTCGGGGTCATGTTTATCGCGGTCGGTCTCAACCTGCTCAAGTGTTCCGGCATGATCACCGGTGGCATCGCGGGCATCGCCCTGCTGCTCGCCCATGTCAGCAGTTTGCCCATCGGGGTTCTGTTCTTCATGGTCAACATGCCCTTCATGGTGTTTTGTTACTTCACCATGGGGCGCGCCTTCACCATCAAGACGCTGATCGTCAACGTTACCCTCTCGGCGGCCACCCAGGCGGTACCGCTGCTGCTGACGGTGAGCTATGTCCACCCACTGTTTGCCGCCCTGGTGGGGGGGACCTTTCTCGGCATGGGGGTGTTGTCTCTGGCGCGCCACAATGCCTCCGTGGGTGGCACCGGGGTGGTGACGCTCTGGCTGCAACGGCGCGTTGGCATCAACGCGGGAAAGAGCCAGATGGTGCTTGATGTGCTGGTGTTTGCACTCTCCCTGCTCACCTTGCCACTGCCCTTGCTGCTCTGGTCCACCCTGAGTGCGCTGGCGATGAACGCCATGCTGATGAATTGGCACAAGCCAGGTCGCTATCAGGGAAACTGAACACCCGGCTGCACATAATTGGATCATTGAAAATGCTGTTCCGGGAGGTTGGAGGGAGAAAGGGGCTCAACGACAAAAAAGATCATCTTGTCGTGAAAAAAGGCATGATTACAGCTGAATTTATTAGTTTTTTGCGCCGTTGGCCGCCTAAAAGAGGGCTATGCCATAAAAAATTCAAAAAACTTCTTTACCAGTGACCAATGGGTGAGTAAACTTCGTCGGCAATATTTTACACCCCCACTTCCTCAACGGTGAGATATTGCCATGCTCAGGATTGCCAAAGAAGCGTTAACCTTCGACGATGTACTGTTGGTTCCCGCCCACTCCGAAGTTCTTCCCAATACTGCCGATCTGCGTACCAAGCTGACCTCCGCTATCAGCTTGAACATCCCGATGATCTCCGCTGCCATGGACACAGTGACCGAAGCCCGTCTGGCTATCGCACTGGCCCAGGAAGGCGGTATCGGCTTTATCCACAAGAACATGTCCATCGAGCAGCAGGCTGCCGAAGTGCGCAAGGTCAAGAAGTACGAGAGCGGCGTGGTCACTGACCCCGTCACCGTGCGCCCTGACATGACCATCGCCCAAATCAAGGAGCTGAGCCACAAGAATGGCTTCGCCGGTTACCCCGTGGTGACTGACGGCAATCAGCTGGTCGGTATCATCACCGGCCGTGACGTGCGCTTCGTGATTGACCTCTCCCAGACCGTTGAACAGATCATGACCCAGAAAGATCGTCTGGTCACCGTGCGTGAAGGGGCCCCTCGTGAAGAGGTGGTTGCCCTGATGCAAAAGCACCGTATCGAAAAAGTGCTGGTGGTGAACGGCGACTTCAAACTCAAGGGCATGATCACCGTTAAAGATTTCCAGAAAGCCGAGCGCAAGCCCCATGCCTGTAAAGATGACAAGGGTCGTCTGCGGGTCGGTGCTGCGGTCGGTGCCGGTGCCGGCAACGAAGAGCGCGTCGCCGCGCTGGTGGAAGCTGGTGTTGACGTGCTGCTGATCGACTCCTCCCACGGCCACTCTCAGGGTGTGCTGGATCGCATCAAAGCTACCCGCGACGCCTATCCTGATCTGCAGATCATCGGTGGCAACGTCGCGACCGCCGCGGGCGCCAAGGCGCTGGTTGCTGCCGGCGTCAACGCCGTCAAGGTCGGTATCGGCCCGGGCTCCATCTGTACTACCCGCATCGTAACCGGCGTGGGCGTGCCCCAGATCACCGCCATCTCCGACGCCGTTGACGCGCTGGAAGGCACCGGTATTCCGGTGATTGCCGACGGCGGTATCCGCTTCTCCGGCGACATCGCCAAGGCCATTGCCGCGGGCGCCAGCTGCGTCATGGTGGGCTCCATGTTCGCCGGTACTGAAGAAGCGCCGGGCGAGATCGAGCTCTATCAGGGTCGCTCCTTCAAATCCTACCGTGGTATGGGCTCTCTGGGCGCCATGTCCAAAGGTTCTAGCGACCGTTACTTCCAGACTGACAACGCCGCCGACAAGCTGGTACCGGAAGGCATCGAAGGTCGCGTGCCGTATAAAGGTCGCCTCAAAGAGATCATCCACCAGCAGATGGGCGGCCTGCGCTCCTCCATGGGCCTGACCGGCAGCGCCACCATCGACGACATGCGCACCAAAGCTGAATTCGTGCGCATCTCCGGCGCCGGGATGAAAGAGTCCCACGTCCACGATGTGACCATTACCAAAGAAGCCCCCAACTATCGGATGGGCTGATAAAACGGGGCCCTGCGCCCCGTTTTTCCACCCTTTTTTTATCCCGTGCCCTTTGTGACAACATCAGCCTGATGCAGGAATAAAATGACTAAAGACATTCACCAGCACCGTATCCTTATCCTCGACTTCGGTTCCCAGTACACCCAGCTGATCGCCCGCCGGGTGCGCGAAATCGGCGTTTACTGCGAACTGTGGGCCTGGGACGTAACCGAAGAGCAGATCCGCGAATTCAATCCGAGCGGCATCATCCTCTCCGGCGGCCCCGAGTCCGTGACCGAAGCGGGTAGCCCGCGCGCCCCCGAGTATGTGTTCAACGCCGGTGTCCCTGTGTTCGGCATCTGCTACGGCATGCAGACCATGGCCGAGCAGCTGGGTGGCAAGGTGCAATCCTCCACCGAGCGTGAATTCGGCTACGCCAAGGTGGAAGTGCTGGGCGAAGCTGGCAAGAGCAGCGCCCTCTTGCGCAACATCGAAGATGCCATCGCCGACAACGGCAATGCCCTGCTGGATGTCTGGATGAGCCACGGTGACAAGGTCACCACCATTCCGGCCGACTTCACCACCATCGCCCAGACCCCGACCTGCCCGCACGCGGCCATGGCGTGTGAGGCCAAGCGCTTCTACGGCGTGCAGTTCCACCCGGAAGTGACCCACACCCGTCAGGGTGCCCGCATGCTGGAGCACTTCGTCAAAGACATCTGCGGCTGCGAATGCCTCTGGACCCCGGCCACCATCATTGACGACGCCGTTGCCCGCATCCGCGAGCAGGTGGGTGACGATGAAGTGATCCTCGGCCTCTCCGGCGGTGTTGACTCCTCCGTGGTTGCCATGCTGGTGCACCGCGCCATCGGCGATCGCCTGACCTGCGTCTTCGTGGACAACGGTCTGCTGCGTCTGAACGAAGGCACCCAGGTGATGGAGATGTTTGGCGATCACTTTGGCCTCAACATCGTCAAGGTCGATGCCGAAGAGCGCTTCCTCTCTGCCCTGGCCGGTGTTGACGAGCCGGAAGCCAAGCGCAAGATCATCGGCCGCGTCTTCGTTGAAGTGTTTGATGATGAAGCGAAAAAGCTGAAAAACGCCAAGTGGCTGGCACAAGGCACCATCTATCCGGACGTTATTGAATCCGCTGCCAGCAAGACCGGCAAGGCCCACGTCATCAAGTCTCACCACAACGTCGGCGGCCTGCCGGAAGAGATGAAGATGGGTCTTGTCGAGCCGCTGCGCGAGCTGTTCAAAGACGAAGTGCGCCGCGTTGGCCTCGAGCTGGGTCTGCCCTACGACATGCTCTACCGTCACCCGTTCCCGGGCCCGGGTCTGGGCGTGCGCGTCCTTGGCGAAGTGAAGAAAGAGTACTGCGATATCTTGCGCCGCGCCGATGCGGTCTTTATCGAAGAGCTGCGCAAAGCCGACCTCTACAACCAGGTCAGCCAGGCGTTCGCCGTGTTCCTGCCGGTGCGCTCCGTTGGCGTGATGGGCGATGGTCGCAAATATGACTGGGTCATTGCGCTTCGCGCTGTCGAAACCATCGATTTTATGACCGCCCACTGGGCTCACCTGCCGTACGACTTCCTCGGTCACGTATCGAACCGCATCATCAACGAGATCAACGGTATCTCCCGCGTGGTGTACGACGTTTCCGGCAAGCCGCCCGCAACTATCGAATGGGAATAAGCGGCTCGCGCCCTTCTACCCTTCGAGCATAAAAATGCAAAAAGACGCCCTTGCGGCGTCTTTTCTTTTCTCAATCGTTTGCGCCACACATCTTCTTTTTTCGAGCAGCTTTTTCTCCACCTTGCCCCTGTCATATGTGACAGGGGCATTTTTGCCATCTCGCACTAGGCTCTCTCATGCCAATTGAGCCCGCAGTCAACAGCGGCTCGTGGCTGGGGGGAGGGCTGATCCAGTTACAGATAGCTGCACAAACAGGCCCATCGTTATCGCGCCAACCGGCAGTGATGACACCCCGGTGGAGACCAGAAACCACTTGAATCAACGGGGCGCAGCCCGAACGGCCAAACGACTCGGGATCATAGAGCACGGAGAGTTTGATATGTCAGAACAAGCAGTGTTGGTGGGTGGATGGACCGCATATCACAAGCTGACCGCTGAGGATCAGGCGGTATTTGATCAGGCGCTGAAAGGATTTGTCGGGGTGCAGTACGTACCCTTTGAAGTCTCCACTCAGGTGGTGGCTGGCACCAACTACCGCTTCAAGTGCAAGAGCACAGTGCCGCTTGCCAAACCGATCCATGGCGAAGCCGTGGTGCAGATCTTCAAATCACTGGACGGGGATGCCCATATCACCTCCATTACACCAATCTGATTGGGTGGTAGGGCAAGGTGGGGAGGGGGAATAACCTCCAATCTGTTTGCTCCTAATCCTGAAAATAAGAAAGACGCCTTAGGGCGTCTTTTCTTTATCTACGATCTGGCACCTAAGATATATGCCCAGCATTGGTGCTTCTTATTTAATTTGTTGATATTTATTAGGAAAATTCCATCTTCCTCTTTTTCTTATCTGCCTTGCTCGCTAGGATAGTTGTTTGGAAATAACCCATTTGGGGTCGCCCATGAGTCAGGCCAGAGAAATGCCATAGGTAACAAGCTGCAGGCTGTTATTCAGGGGTGGTAGCATCGGCAATGGCACGAGTACACCGAGATCCAGTGGAGCCACAGTTGATGTAGGGGATCACAGTCATAGATTGGGTTTGCTGGCATTTTCCATTGCTGATTAGTACCGATTTCTATTTAGGGAGAACAATTTATGTCCGCAGACGAGGAGTTACCACTGCTGGATGCTTTACGAGGCTTGGCAATGCTTCAGCAAGAGTTCTTGCGCCTTGCACTTTTCGTTGCATCCCAAGGCTCCACCACATATGAAGGAGAAATTCTGACTTGTAGCCTCCCGGACGCACAACGACGCACAAGCACATTATTAGCAATGGGAGCAGGACAATCTGTCGAGTCCCTTTTACACATAGCCAAACAGCGCGGAATTCCTGTCCGCGATGCCTATCCAATCGCACGATCAGCTGTTGAGTCTTTCGTAAATGCAAGCTACCTCCTCGTGGAGTCAAATGCAGTTGCAGACCGAGCTGTTAGGTACATCGAATTTGCCGCCTGGCGGCAACACAATCGAAAATTCGGCAGTGGCGAATACTCGATTGAAGTCCACACAGACCCTGACCCAGTATCAACACTTGCATCTAAATTTCCTGAGTTTACGGGCAAAGGAAACGGAGGCTGGACCAACCTAGATATGCCAAGTCGTATTAGGCGGGTCGGTGAACTTGCAGGGCGCAAAGCTGGATCGCGGCTACTCGCGGCATATGGGCTGATCTACTCACTCTCGTCAGAGGTCATTCATGGTTCACCCTTTGGTGCCAGCTTCTTTTATTCCGCTCACCTTAAAGGAGAAGACACTACAGAGGCCTTCATCGCTGGAACGATTCGGCAGTTAGAGGAAATCCTTATTGCAGTTCTTCACGCCGGATGTGGTTACTTAGCTGCATTCTTTGAAAAGCAGAAAATGCAAGTAGGGCTTGATGCCGAAGAAAAGCTATTCAAGCGGCTTATGGAGCTGAGTTCCAAACCGACATCAGTGGCATAGGGTGCAATGAAATTGCACCTCTACTTTTGTTCCTCATACCTTGCACAAAAGCCACTCTGCAAATGGTGCAATGCGCTGCGCTTATTGCACCCTACGTCTCTTCGTCAATTCGCTGGGGTGGTGTTGCTAAGCGCCATGTCTTGCCAAGGCAACAAAAGGGGCGATCTGCGCCCCGAATCTTTTTATGTCCCCGTTTTATATCGCCGCACGTTTGTCTGGCGCTGCCTGATTGTCTGCTGACTCATTACCAAGATTTCTGTTTTCCTCATCAGGCCGTGCAAAAAAAGGCCCCCTTCACTCATACCTCGCCGCTTCCCAAGCGTGTATCGCCTGTTTGCGGGTCTCGCCCCAGTGATAGCCACCGAGTTTGCCGTTTTGTTGGATGACCCGGTGACAGGGGATCATCAAGGCGACGGGGTTGGCGCCCACCGCCAGCCCCACGGCGCGGGCGGCCTTGGGATTGCCGACGGCGCTCGCCACCTGGGTGTAGCTCACCACCTTGGCGGGCGGGATCTGCAGCAGCGCCCGCCAGACGCTGATCTGAAAGTTGGTGCCGCTCACGTGCAAGGAGATGGGGCGATCCGGCGCCTTGCTGCCATCGAACATGGTGTTGATGACGTTCTGGGTGCGTGATGGTGCCTCCCGCAACTCCGCCTTGGGCCAGCTGTGGGCGAGGGCGGCCAGCGGCGTCTCTGGGGTCTGGTCATCGAGAAACGAGAAGTTGCACACCCCCCGCGGGGTCAGGGCGACGAATGCCTGGCCGAAGGGGGTGTCGTGCACCCCGTGATCGATAACCAGCCCGGCCCCGCGCTGCTTGTACTCGCCCGGTGTTACCGCTTCGAGTTGCACAAAGTGATCGTAGAGCCGCGAGCCGCTGCTAAGGCCCAGGGTATCGGCCACCTCAAGCAGCGGGCGCGACTCCTGCAACAGCGCCTTGGCCCGCTCCAGGGTCAGCACCTGCAGATAGCGTTTGGGCGTCACTCCGGCCCAGCGGCTGAACAGCCGCTGGAAGTGAAAGGGACTTAAGTGTACGTGCGCCGCTATCTCGTCCAGAGTGGGCTGGCGCTCCACCTGACTTGCGATAAAACGGATGGCATCGGCGATGCGGGCGTAATCAGACATAAGGCGCTCTCACGATAAGGTTTCGGTCGCAGGATCTTGGGGGCGACAACGTCATGTACGACAAATTGATACCCCACCATCGGCCAGCAGGGCAATGCCGGTGGTAAAGCTGGATGCATCGGACGCGAGATAAAGGGCCGAGCGGGCGATCTCCTCCGGCTGGGCCAGCCGTTTGAGGGCATGCATATTCTGCACAAAGGCGAGGCTCTCTGGCGTATTGGCAAAAGCCCGCCCCATGGGAGTGTCGGTCCCCCCCGGCAGCAGGGCGTTGACCCGAATCCCTTGTGCCCCATACTCGGCAGCCAGCACACGGGTCAGGCCAATGAGGCCTGCCTTGCTCGCCGCATAGGCCGCCATGCCGGGCAGCCCCAGGGTATGGCCGACAAAGGTGGAGGTAAAGATAAGCGAGCCGCCGCCGCGAGCCTGCATGGCGGGGATCTGGTACTTGGCTCCCACAAAGGCGCTGGTGAGGTTGGTATCCAGAATTTCCTGCCACTGCGCCAGTTCAAGGTCCTTTACGCTGCCCGGCGTGCCAGTGGTACCTGCGTTGTTGAAGGCGATATCGAGCCCCCCGAAACGGGTTAGCGCGAGATCAACAAGAGCGCGGGCGTAAGTCTCGCTTTTCACATCCCCCGCCAGACTCACCGCCTGGCCCCCCTCGTGGCGGATCTCCTCCACCAGCAGATCCAGCTCGGGCTGGCGGCGGGCGCCGACGACGACGCTGGCCCCTTCGCGGGCAAACAGGATGGCGCTGGCGCGACCGATACCGGAGCTGGCGCCGGTGATGATGGCGACCTTGTTGGACAGTAATGACATGGCAGTTCCCTCGCTGAGTGTATTGTGCGCCAGCTAAGTGGTACACAGGGTTGACTGTGGGTTGGAACCTCAAGGGGTCGGCCCCACTCGGGTTTGGCCCCCACTATGGCAACCACTCCTTGCCGGAACGACCCGAATCTTGCTCTCTTTGTTCCCAAGTCGTTTTGCGACATGTCGATACAGGCCTTCGTGGCAACAAAAGGGGCGAACTGCGCCCCGAATTCTTTATCATGCCCCCTTTAAAATCGCCGGACCCGGGTTCGGCGCGCCCTGTGTGCTGCAGTGAGGGGCGAGAGCCCCGGCGCCATGGTGGCTGCGTGCATCATCAAGCCTGCCTGGCAGGGCATTGACGGCGATTGCAATCAACAGACACGCTCCTGGATCAATAGCCCGTCATCTCCAGATAGCCGACCCCCTTGGCATCCCCCGAGACAGAGACCGCGCCCTCCCAGTAGTCAAAGCGACCTGTCATGGCCTGATTGGGCTGACGGGCTTTGATGGTGAGGCTCATTCCGGCGGCGTTTAGCTGCCACTCGACGGGGTAATCCTGCCCCTTGGGGCCGCGCCAGGTGTTGCCCGGCGTAAGGCGAATCGCGTCGGGGGCGAGCACCCGGCTGCTGCCATCCCGCTCAATGAGAATGCCGTAGCGGTTTTCTGGCTGGTTTTCGGGATTAGCGCGGCCCGGTTTGGTGCGCAGGCGAAACAGCATCAGCTCGCGGCCATCGTTCAACTGGAGCGAAAACCAGTCCCAGCCCGATTGCCACTCCGCCAATACCGAGCTGCTCCACTCGTGATCAAACCACCCTTGTCCTTTGACGGTGCGGGTCTCGCCATCGCGGGTCAGGGTGCCGTGAAGAGTGAGGCGCGGGTAGGAGTAGTAAAAGGAGGCGTTGCCCGGGCTCTTCTCGCTGTAACCGGCCTTGCCTTGCAGCACCAGCGGCTTGGCGGCAGTGACGGTGAGGTTCAGCTCGCCAATCTTGCTCTGCACCTTGAGGGTGGCGGGGAAGAGCGCTGCCCCTTGGGAGGCAAGTCGCCACTCCCTGAGCCAATATTGGCCGCCGCTGGCCCCCGCCAGTCCCGGCCCCTGCCGACTGGCCCGTTCATCTTGCCGGTGGCTGCCACGGTCGAGATCCGTGATGGCAAACTGGGCCAGCCAGAGCTGGGGGGTGAGCCAGGGGTTGCTGGTGCGAAGATCTTGCTCGATACCCTGCCGAAACAGGGTCCACTGCATGCCATATTCGCGCCCCTGTTCATCCTTGAGGTTGCCGGTGAGATACCACCACTCGGAGCGGTAATCGGGGTGGGCGGCGTGATCCTCCGGCAGTGTGATGGTTTGCCCCGGCAGCACCTTTTTAAAGCTGTCGTTGCCACCGCCGAGCAGGGCGCCCAGATCGCTGGCAGCGATAGCCCCGCTATAGAGCGTCCAGAGCATACCCAGCGCCAGCGGCCACCCTTTGATCTGTTTCATACCACTCTCCTTGCCGCATACCAGGAGGCCAATGCGCCACAGTATCAGGTGTGAGAGCCAGCATGCTGGCGTATCTCGCGGTTGTTGGCTCATACCACTCTCCTTGCTGCATACCAGGAGGCCAATGCGCCACAGACCGGCGCCAGCAACAGGGCGGTGACCGCATGAAGGGGGGCGGCCTCGAAAGCGAGGCGCCAGCCAAAGGCGCGGGGGTTAACCACCTCGATCAGCACCCAGGCGAGGCCATACCCCACCGGCAGTGCCAGCAGGGCGGTGAGCAGCCCCAATCCCGCCCCTTGCCACACCAGCAGCTGGCGGCAGTGGCGGGGGCTCAAGCCCAGACTCTGCAAGGTCTGCAGCTCATCACGGCGTGCCAGCCCCAGCACCATAAAGGCCGAGCCGATCCCGATAAAGGCGATGCCCAAGATCAGCAGTTTCAATAGCTCGGTCACCACAAAGGTCTGGTCAAACACCTTGAGCGCCGCGCTGTGAATAGCAGGGGCGGAGAGCAGATTGAGCTGCTCGCCATAGCGCTCGCGCAGGCGGTCGGCCAGCTGTTCAGGGTCGTTGCTAAAGAGGGCGAGGGATTGCACCGCCCCGGCCTCGAAGGCGTGCAGGATCTGCCCCTTGTCGCTGCCGTAGTCCTGATAGACGCCGGTGACGGTGAACTGCCTTGGCCCCTGCTCGCCGCTCACCTCAAGGGTCTGGCCCACCTTGACCCCGAGGCGCACCGTCAACGGTTCGCTCGCCAGCACCTCGTCAGGGCGGGTTGGCCAGCGTCCGGCCAGCAGCGGATAGGCCGCTTTAAGCTGGGGGATAAAGTCCATCTGCGCCCACTCGATGGGCTGCCCCCGCCAGCGGGCAGGGTGCACCGAGCGGCGCGAGGCGGCGCTTACCAGCGGGTTGGCGAGCAGGGTCTCGAGGGTGGCGTCGCTCAAAGTGCCCTTGTTGCCCGCCACCCCCTTGGGGGCGGTGACATAGAGATCGGCGGCCAGACGCTGGCCGAGCCAGATCTCCACGCTTGAGCGAAAGCTCGACACCATGACTCCGATGCCGATGGCCGCCGCGATGGCCAGCTGCAACGCCATCACCGCGATAGCGGTGCGATCGAGATGATAGAGGGTCTCAGCCACCCCGAGCCGGGCGGTGAGGGGGCCGCCCGCGCGCCGTCGCAACCAGCCAAGCAGGCCGCGCAGGGCATCGGGCAGCCAGAGCGCCATGGCCAGCAGCCAGCCGCCGGCGATAAAGAGGGCGCCACTCAGACCCGTTTTCGGCAGCCACAGGCACAGAGCGCACAGCAGCAAGATGGCGATGGCCAGCCCGCGCCGTCGCCACGGGTGAGCGGGGGGACGGCTGCTCCCGGCTCGCAGTTCGAGGGGGGATTGGCGCAGCAGTTGCCACCAGCCGGGCAGGTTGGCGGCCAGCGTGCCGAGCAGCCCGATCAACAGCGCCTTGAGCAGGCTCACGGGGGAGAGGCGCAACAGGTCGATGGGGTTTGGCCCATAGAGATCGGCCAGCGCCTGGGTGAGCTGCCCCATCAGCGCCAGCGCCAGCAGGCTCCCCAGCAGCACCCCGAGCAGGGTGCCGATGGTGGCGAGAATAAGTAGCTCCAGGATGAGCCAGCGTAGCACCCGACTCGGCCCCATCCCCAGAATGATCAACTGGGCCAGCTGGGGGCGGCGCACGCTCTGGACAAATCGCTGGGCGTTGAACACCAGAAACAATCCCACCGCCATGGCGAGCAATGAGAGCGCCGTCAGATTGAGGGCCAGCGCATCGCCAAGCTGGCTGGCATCGAGCGCCGGGCTGATGGGCTCAAGCCACAAGGGCTGGTTCGGATAATCGGTTTGCAGGGTGGCCTGCAGGGTGCGAGCTTCTGATTCGCTTAGCTTGAAGACGATGCGATCGAGCCGACCCGCTTTATCCAGCAGCGGCTGGGCGAGGCCGATGTCGGTTATCAGCAGCCGCTCCATGGGCACGGCGCCCGGTTCGAACGTGCCCGCCAGTGTCAGGGTCAGGGGGCGGGCGCTGGCGCCATCGCTGCCGCCCAATACAAAGCGTCGGCTCTGGCCCGCTTGCCAGCCAAGGCGATCTGCTTCGGGGGCCGCCAGCCAGATGCTGTCGGCGCGGTTGAGGGAAAAGTCGGGCTCGCTCGCGGGTTGGGCGCCAAACAGCTGGCGCAGGGGGCCGGGGTTGAAGAGATCCATCCCCAACAGCTGAAAGCTGCGCCCCTGCTCATCCTTGAGCCAGCCATGGAGCTGGGGCATGGCATCGAGGGCGGGCTGGCTGGTCACCAGATTCACGTAAAGCTGCTCATCCATCCCGCCAGCAGGGGCCAGCCGGTAGTTAGCTTCCCCTGCCAGCTGGCTGCGGGCGGCGACAAAATTGGTGCGGGCACTGTGATTGAGCAGCTCGATGGCCACCACCAGCGACACTCCCAATACCAGCCCGGCCAGACTCATCAGCAGCAACCAGGGGTGACTGCGATAGAGGCGCAGCAGCGCTTTGAGTGGCAGCATCAGCGTGTCTCCGGCTGGCGCAGTCGTCGTTTAGTCATGAAGGGGCCCCTTGAGCTCGATAAGTTGCCCCCCTTCGAGGCGCAGCACCCTGTCGGCCAGCGCAGCATAGGCGGGGTTGTGGCTCACCAGCAGCAAGCCTGCGCCTGTGTCCCGCACCGCTGCCACCATCAGCGCCATCACCTGTTCGGCATTGTGCTCATCGAGGCTGCCAGTGGGTTCGTCGGCGAGCAGCCAACTGGGTTGATGGATAAGGGCGCGGGCCAGCGCCACCCGCTGTCGCTGGCCGCCGGAGAGCTGCTCCGGCCAGGCATGGCGCTTGTGGCTCATATCGAGCCGGTGCAGCAACTGGTCAATCTTTGTCTCATCCGGTGGCAGAGCGTTGATGGCGAGCGGCAGTGCCAGATTCTCGGCCACGTTGAGGGTCGGCAGTAGGTTGAAATCCTGATAGACGATACCGAAATGGCGACCCCGCAGGCGTGCCCGCTCGTCGGGGGAGCGGGTGTCGATCCGGGTCTCCCCCAGCCAGATCTCCCCTTCATCCGGTGCAATCAGCCCGGCGATGAGATTGAGCAGGGTCGACTTGCCGCAGCCGCTTTGGCCCAGCAGCAGGGTGATCTCGCCAGCGGGGAGGGCGAGATCGAGATGGTGGAACAGCGGCAGTCGTTCACTGCCGTTATCGAAGCTCTTGCAGAGGTTGCGCAGGGTCAGCATGGGATAACCGTTTGATGGTCAATGGCTTTCATCATGCTTGGTACGCTAGCACGGCCAGCATTGATCAACACCCCTTACGGTTGATCAAGAGTGCCAGTTAGTGATCAAGGCGGCAAAAGAGCAGTGGATCCTCGCTGGATCCCGCTTGCCCGAGGTGGTTAGAATAGGGGCTTCCATGGGTCACAGGATGAGCAAGGATGTTACACAAGCAAGTCAGTTTTATCATCGATAGCAAGGGCAACAAGCAGGCTGCCGTCGTCCCCATCGAGATCTACAACGAGCTGATGACCCTGCAAAAGGCACTCTCCGACAACCGGCCGGGGGAGCGCGAGCTCTACCACTTCAACGGCAAGGGGGCCGAGGCCCACGGTTATCCGGTGGGCAAGCGGCAAAATCCCGGCTTTATGGTGCTGGCCGGTTCCACTGCCAATGGCGAGGATGCCGCCTCTTTGCGTGAAGCGGTGATCGAGCTGCGTCACGAACTGCTGGAGAAGGGGGTCATAGTGCCCCGCAGTCAGGGCGGCTTTGTCTTTACCGCCGATCAGCTGTTCAACAGCCCGAGTCTGGCCGCCAGTCTGGTGGCGGGCAATAACCGCAGCGGTCTGGATGCCTGGCAAAACAGCGCAGGCTATACCCTCAAGCAGTCGGGTTTCGGCAAGAAATAATCCCGCGTTTCGACAGCAAACCAATTAAGCGTTAATTGACCTGGATGAATTTTTCTTTTCATCCAGGTGCTAGCATCATTGCCAGATGGTTCTAAAAGGAAGAGACCATGTCTGCGCTCACCCCTGTTATTTTGCTGCTGTCCCTGTTTATCCCTCCCGCCCATGCCAGTAGTGGCCCTGTTCTGTTGACATCCTCCTCAATCGGACTTTTTTGTGTCGGATTATTTGTGTTGGCCTACGCCCTGGTGATGGCCGAAGAGTATCTGCAACTACGCAAGTCCAAACCCGTGCTGGTGGCCGCCGGGGTGATCTGGATCCTGATCGGTATCGCCTATGCACAGCAGGGGATGAGCCATGTCGCCGAGCAGGCCTTCCGCCATACCCTGCTGGAATATGCCGAGTTGATGTTGTTCCTGCTGGTGGCGATGACCTATATCAACGCCATGGAGGATCGGCGGTTGTTCGATGCCCTGCGCGCCTGGCTGGTGCGATCCGGCTTTCACTTGCGCACCCTGTTCTGGTTGACCGGCGGGCTTGCTTTTTGTATTTCGCCGGTGGCAGATAACCTGACCACAGCGCTCTTGATGTGCGCCGTAGTATTGAAGGTGGCCAACGGTGATCGGCGTTTTGTCAATCTTGCCTGCATCAACATAGTGATCGCCGCCAACGCCGGAGGGGCGTTCAGTCCCTTTGGTGATATCACCACCCTGATGGTGTGGCAGGCGGGCAAGGTGCAATTTGGCCAGTTCTTCACCCTGCTGATCCCATCTCTGCTCAATTTTCTGGTCCCGGCCATCCTGATGAGCCTGATGGTGCCGCGTCATGTGCCGGAGGCTGATAACGAGGTGGTCGATCTCAAGCGGGGGGCCCGCCGCATCGTCGCGCTGTTCTTGCTGACCATCATCACGGCGGTGCTATGCCACAGTTTCCTCCATCTGCCACCCGTACTGGGCATGATGCTGGGGCTCGGTTATCTGCAGTTTTTCGGCTTCTATTTGCGCAAGTCGCTGCCGCGATCCCTTGCCCGCAAGCGTGCGCTCTATGAACGCAATGGTGATGAGGTACGGTTGCGCAGTCTGGGTTCTGTGGTGCCATTTGATGTGTTCAACAAGGTGGCCAAGGCGGAGTGGGATACCCTGCTCTTCTTCTACGGGGTGGTGATGTGTGTCGGTGGGCTGGGCTTTATGGGGTATCTGGAGCTGGTGTCACACTGGTTGTATGCCGGTGGGGATCCCACCATGGCCAACATCTTCATCGGGGTCTTGTCCGCCGTCATAGACAACATTCCCGTGATGTTTGCCGTGCTGTCGATGAACCCGGATATGGCGCTGGGGCAGTGGCTGTTGGTGACCCTGACCGCCGGAGTGGGCGGCAGCCTGCTCTCCATCGGCTCTGCTGCCGGGGTCGCCCTGATGGGACAGACCCATGGCATGTATACCTTCTTTGGCCACCTGAAGTGGTTGCCGGCTATCTTGCTCGGCTATCTGGTGAGCATAGGGGCGCACCTCTGGCTCAACAGTGCCCAGTTCTGAACGTCTGGCCGCCAGTACGAAAAGAGGCTTCCGTTGACAGAAGCCTCTTTCGTTTTCCTGACCGGTGGATAGGGGGATTAATCGCCTCGCTTGCCCGCCAGCAGCCAGTAACTCAGGGTGGAACCCACGCCGCAGCAGGCGATGGCGATGGCCATGGGCAGCGGCGATTGGGGCGGATTGAGGTTGACCAGAATCCCGACCAGGGCGCCGATGCCAAAGCGCAGGGTACCCGCCAGTGCTGAGGCGGTGCCTGCAGATTGCGGGAAGTGGCCCATCAGGCCGGTCATGGCATTGGCCCCCACCAGACTGATATGGCCGATAAAGAGTACCACCGGAATGACGATCCCCCACAGGCCACCGGTCTGGCTCCAGGCGTTATAGATCAACAGGGCCCCCGCGCAGGGCAGCACCAGCAGGCCATATTGCAGCATCCGCTCGGCGCCCACTCCTTTCACCAGTCGGCTGTTGACGAAGGTGACCACCATCATCAGCAGAATATTGAGGCCAAACAGCCAGCCGTAGTGCTCGGTCGGCACCTTGAAATACTCGATATAGACGTAAGGGGAGCCGCTTAAGAAAGCGAACATGCCGGAGCTGGAGAGGGAGCCGCACAGCACGTACCCCATGGCGCCGCGATGGGAGAGCACCCCCCAGTAGTTTTTGAGGATCTGGCCGATCTTGAGCGGCTGACGGTGCTCCGGTTTCAGGGTCTCCTGAATTTTCCACTGCATCACCAGACAGATCAGCAGGCTGATCCCCACCAGCAGCCAGAAGATCACCCGCCAGTCGGCGTGGGCACTGATATAGCCGCCCACCACAGGCGCCACCAGCGGCGCCAGGGTCATCACCAGAATGACGAACGACATGGCGCGGGAAAACGCATCCTTCTCGAACAGATCGCGCAGCAGGGCATTGACCACCACAGAGCCCGCCGCGCCGCCCGCTGCCTGCAGCATCCGATAGGCCAGCAATTCGGGCAGGGAGTCCGCCATGGCGCAGCCCACCGAGGCGACGGCAAACATCACCAGCCCCGCCAGGATCACCGGCTTGCGGCCATAGCTGTCGGCCAGCGGGCCGTAGAAGAGTTGGCCGATGGCAAAGCCGCCCAGAAAGGCGCTGATGGTGAGCTGGGCGCCGTCGATGCTGGTGGCCAGATCCCGGGCGATGGCCGGAATGGCGGGCAGATACATATCCACCGCCAGCGGGGTCAGACCCGCCAGAGCACCCAGCAGGATAAACAGGAAACGGGGGGAGAGGGCGGCAGCCTGAGCTGTTGGCGATTGGGGCATAGGGTATCCGCTGGTGAACCTTGGTTGAAAAAGGGAGAAGGGCGAGTCTATCAGGTTTGCCCCCGCTCGGCATGACGTTCCTACCCCCTCAAAAGGGGGAGGTGTCCGATCGCTCAGGCACCTTGGGGATCACGCTTGCGGTCATGTCGGCGCGCTGCGCGGATCACTCCCCCCAGCCAGAGCAGCCAGGCCAGCAACGAGATGGCGTAACCGAGCCGCTCCGGCCAGCGGGCGGTGAGGGTGAAGGTGAGGCTGTGTTGTCCGGCGGGCACCCAGACCTGCACCAGCCCGTTGCGGGTGCTGCTGACGCTCAGCGGCAGGCGCTGGTCGAGCCTTGCCTGCCAGCCCGGGTAATCAAACTGGTGCAGGACCAGCTTGGCGGGTGCCGGGGCATCCACCGTCAATTCGATATGACGAGGCTGCCAGCGCTGGATCTGCCAGTTCACCCCCTGATGGTCGCTGGTGATGGCGGGCTGGAATTCCTCTTTCCAGGCCAGCAGGGTGGGGGCAAACATGCCGCGTGGCACCTGCTTTGGTCGGTATTCGCGGGCGCTGCGCTTGCTGTCGAACTCCCCGTCGAGCTGACTCTTTACGGGAGCCTGGGTGAGCGGCGCCTCGCGTACATAGAGTCCCTGCGAGAGCAGGGTGAGGGCAAGCAGTAACCACCAGACCCACTGCCACGGGCGATAGGTGGGGGTACCCAGCGCCACCACGGCGACGGTAGCGATGACCAGCAGCAGATTGAGGCGCCAGGGAAATTGCACCAGTTGCAACGGAGTGAGCAGGCGCCACAGGGGCTCGCTTGGAGGCAGCATCATCAGAAAGCTCAGGGTGCCAATGACCCCCCAGAGCAGCAACTCGGGATGGCGCGGCTCGCGGGCGGCAGCCCAAGCTACCAGCAGCAGAGCCAGGGTGAGCAGCGTCAGCCAGGCGAGATGGCCGCGAAAGCGCCAGTCATCACGGCTTTGGGGCAAACGATCGAGAAAGTTGCGCTGAAATTCGAACATGCCGGTGCGCATCTGCTCCATGGAGATCCCCCCCTGATCCAGCAGAGCGGGCAGCAGCAACAGGCTGGCCATCGCCAACCCCCAGAGCTGGCCCAGCAGGGTGCCAATGAGCGGGGAGGCGGTGACAGGGACACTGACAAGCGCTGTGCTCCCCTTGTAGCGCCAGACCAGTAGCAGGCTGCGCAGGGTGAGCAAGCCCAGAATGAGCAGGGTGCTTGGTAGATGGGAAAGCGTCAGCATGGAGACGGCCAGTGCGAGCTGCAGTAGTGCAAAGGGGGCGCCGCGGCAGAGGCGATCCTGCGCCAGCAGAGCCAGCGGCGCCCAGACGAAGGCCCAGCTCTCCGCCAGGGCAAAGCGGGCGTAGATATCGATGGCCAGATGATAGGGCAGCGCCATATAGAGCAGACTGGCCGCCAGCGCCCGTCCGTGGCCGGCAAAGGGACGCAACCAGAGATAGGCAAACAGGCCGGAGAGCCAGAGTGCCACGCTGCTGCTCCAGAGCAGCGGCGTCATCGCCTCGTGGGCCAGTGGGGTGGGGCCGGCGAACAGTGCGCTCACATAGTAGGGCAGGGGGGGATAGAAGAAAAAGACCGGGCTGCCGAAGGCGCCGTTCATCTCCATCAACCAGCGCGGATAGAGTTCACCTTGCCACAGTTGCACGGCAAAGAAGTGACCGGAGAGCAGGTGATGAAACAGATCATGGCCCTGACTGCCGCCGCGCAGCCAGAATGGTAGCAACAGGAGGGCACAGGCCCCGGTCAGCACCGACAAAACCCACAGCCACTCTCTGGTTACACGCATAAGGAGACTCGTCTGTTATGGATGCGCTGTGAGTGTACCCGAGTTGTTCCCCTCTTTTTTAGTTGCCTTGGCGGATTTTTGTGCTCTTTATATGTTTCTTGTCACTTTCCCCATGGGTTGTCTGCAGCGAGGGAATGGCGAGCCAGAGTCCGGGCTCGGCGGCAAAGCGCGGGGCAAACCAGTGCTGGCGCACCGCGCTGGGCATTTCGTTCGCGGCGATGGGGCGGCGACTGAGGCGGCAGGCTCCCTGAGAGAGTGCCAGCGCCGCATCCCCCTTGTACCAGCCGTCCGTTACCGGCAGTGCCGTGGTTTCCCGCAGCAATCTTACCCCCCACTGGGTCACCAGCGCAGGGCACGCTTTCTCTGCCAGCCTTGCTGCCTGCACCATGGCGGGTGGACGGGGCAGGGTAAAGGTTACGCCGAGCAGCAGCAATCCGGCCACCGCGACCACCCCCTCGCCACGGCGCGGCAGCCAACCTGCCAGCAGCACGATACCGAGCAGGGTGACGGGGGCCAGATGGCGGGGATTGTCGGGATTCTGGCCAAACAGGGTCCAGAGCAGCAGGGCGAGCCAGTAGAGCGTCCAGAGCACGGAGGGGGTCGCATTGTGATCCTTTGACCGTTGCCAAAGCGGCGGTACCAGCAGCGCCCCAACAGCCAAGGGCCAAAGCGGGGTGAGCTGATCGTTGAAGGTGCGCGCCCAGCTCAGCAGCCGATCGCCGTGGGCCGCCGCCGTGTTGCCCCACAGGGTAAAGTGGCCGTCGGTAAAGCGGCCTCCCTCGCTGAAATAGGCCCAGCCATCGGCCTGCCAGACAAAGAGCAGGCTGATAAGCCCAACCAGTGCGATGGGGAGCACAAATCTGACGCGTGTTCCCTTTTGCGCCATCCCCAGCCACAGAGGTAGCAACGCCAGTACAAAATAGGAGGGGCGCAGGGCCAGCATAAGGCCCAACAATAGGCCTGCCAGTGCGAATCTGCGCTGCTGCAAGGCCAGCAGCGCCCCAAGCCAGGCGGCGAGCGCGGACCCGTCAGAAAGGCCGGAGAGCGCCAGCGTCGGGGTGAGCGGCAGGGCCAGCACCAGCAGCCAGACGGGGGCGAGCAGGCTTGGCCGTTGCCACAATCTGACCGCCAGCAAGGCGGCGAGCGGCGCCAGCAAACTGCTACCGAGCAGACTTGCCCACTGCACCGCACGGGCTGGATCGTCTACCGCCAGATTAATCAGCCGCGCCAGCCAGATAAAGGCGGGGTAGCCCGGAAAGTGGGGGGAGAACTCCAGCACGCTAAAGCGCGTCACCCCGTGGGCGAAATTGAGGGCATCATCGGAATCGAGTGCTACCGGGAAGGCTAGCAGCCAGCCGAGCCAGGCCAGTTGCAGCAGGATCAGCAAGTAGGGTCGATTAGCGAAGCGTAATCGGCCGTGGTGACGCCCCCCTTCTCCCCTTGCGGGAGAAGGGTTGGGGATGAGGGGGGCTGTCATCATCGATGAGAGGCCATCAAAGCGGCGCCAGCACGGCCATCAGCGCTTTTTCCGCTGCGGCAAAGGCGGCGGCGTCGGCGGGCTTGGCGCCCACCCCGAATACCCCCGGGTTGCCGATGGCATCCAGCACCTTGGCCAGCGCCTGTTCGGCCGCCTTGCGATCCCCTTCATCGAGGGAGGGGAGGATCAAGTCGAGGAAGCGCTTGCTCTTGACCACCAGCACCTTGGCGGTCTGGTAGTCGCCAAGATTCTGGCTGGCCCCTTCGAGGCGGCGTTCGATCTCCGCCTTGTAGGCGCGATTGAGCAGGGCGGCGGTGGCGGAAGCGTCTTTCCCCTTGATGGCGGCGGCCAGCGGCCCTTGCAGCTCCACCTTGTGGTGCTGTTCCAGATAGGTCAGCTCGTCGGCAATCTCGCTCAAGGTGGCGCTGGCATCCTTGCCGTCAGTGGCGGCGCCCAGCAGCGCCTCGCGGGCGTCGATCAGTGGCTCCTTGCCGGCGGCGGCGTAGGAGTATGCCTGCGCCTGCCCGCTCAGGGTCAGCAGCAGGGTGAGGGCGAGTAAACCCGGGCGGATGGTCATCCTGTTCTCCTTACTTATGCCAATGGCGCGGCACTCAGGCCACGCTCTGGGTTTCAATCACGGTATTTTCGTTGCGATGGTTAAAGATGGCGTGGCGTCTGTCCACCCCGTCGATCACCATGTCGGCCGCCATCATCCCCATCTCCATGGCGGTGTCGGTGAAGATATAGCGAAATGTCCCCTGACGGCCGGTCATGATGAGGTTGGTGATGGGCATCAGCGCCTTGATGGCTTCGTTGCGGCGCGCCTGATAGCCCAAATCCATCAGCGGATAGGCGTACTCGCTGCGGGCTTCGAAGGTCTCATCGCCAAGCTTGGCGGTATCGACGCCGAGGCTCGCCAGATCGGCGGTGACCCGACCGCGCAGATCAGAGAGCGGCGCCTGCCAGGTGGCATCCCCCGGATTGCAGGGGATCTCCAGCATCACCGAGGTCTGGCCCTGGGGCGCCATAAAGGGGCTGCGGCGGCGCGGCTCCTGCAGACGGGTGGCCAGAATATGGGGGTCGGAGAGGTACTGCCAGGTGTTGTCCGACAGGTTTTCCTGTTTGAGGGGCATATTGACGAAGCGAAGCGACCGGTATTGGAGATCGCACGGCAAGCCCAGATGCTGGCAGGTGAGCGGCAGCGGCAGGGTGGAGATCACCTGATCAAAGCGCTCGCTCTGTTCAACGTCATCTTGTTTCCAATACACCCGTTCAATGCGGCCATCAGCCTGCTCAAGGCGGGTGATGGTGGCGCCGGTTTTGAGCTCGACTCCCTCGGCAACCAGCCGCTCCCCCAGAGTGGTGAAGATCTGGCCGAAGCCATATTTCGGGTAGCGGTATTTGCGGGCATAGGTGCGCACCGAGATACTGCCGTTGCGTCTTGGCAGCAGGCGGCGGGCCACGTCTTTGAGATCGATCAGGCTGATGCGCTGGCCGGCCCAGTCGGCGGAGAGCTTGTCCGGGTTGATGCCCCACAGCTTGCCCGTGTAGCCCTCGAAAAACTGGCGATAGAGGGTGCGGCCGAAGTGGCTCTGGATCCACTCGGCAAAGCTTGCCTTGGCAAAATCATCCGGCTTCTTGGCAAAGGGTAACAGCAGCAAGTCTTTTACCGCACCGGCCATCAGGGCGAGCGGCGCCGTCTTGAGCAGGTTGGGCAGGTTCAATGGGTAGTCATAGGTGCGTCCGCCAAAGCGGATGACGCTCTTGCGCTCGGCGTGGAGCAGATCGTCCCCCATCAGTTCATCGATAAAGGCGAGCAGCTCGGGGTTTTTGGTGATAAAGCGGTGACCGCCGTAGTCGAATCGATACTCCCCATCGCGCCCCTTGAAGGTCTGGGTGGCACACATGCCGCCGACCACCGGCTCCTGCTCGAACAGGGTGACTGCAAAACCGGCGCGGCGCAGGCGCCAGGCCGCCATCAAACCGGCGGGGCCAGCGCCCAGCACTGCAATGCTTTTCTTGTTGTTATCGCTCATGACCTATTCCGAAACTGCTTGATAGATAAGGGAACCGCGCCAAGGCGCGGCTCCCGAATGGTGTTGTTACCCCGTGGCCTTGTTGCCACAGGGCGTGTTGGCTCAGCCCTTGCTGGATGCGGCGCTCACCTGCGGGCGATAGCTGCGCTGCCAGAGGGTAACGAAGATCGCCAGATAGAGGGCCCAGGTCAGCAGCTGCAAGCCAGCGGGTGAGGCATTGTAGCCAAACAGAGCGCGCAGGAAGGTACCAAATACCCCCTGATCGTCGAGAATGTGGCTGATGTCGAATACCGGCGTGGTCCAGAAGGTGATGATATCTGCCGCCTGCAACATGTTGACGGCAGACGAGAGCAAGCCTGCGGCGATGATGATGATAAGCAGGCCGGTCCAGCGGAAGAAGGGGGCCAGCGCCACCTTGCGGGTGGAGCGCAGCAGCCCCCACACCAGCGCGATGGAGACCAGCAGCCCCGCCAGCGCGCCCATCAGGCCCGATTGCAGATCCACCCCTTGGCCCGAGTAGAGCAGGGCGGAGAAGAAGAGCACGGTTTCAAACCCTTCGCGCATCACCGCCAGGAAGGCGAGCAGCACCAGACCAAACAGGTTGCCGCCATCGATGGCTGCATCGATGCGCGCCGTCATGGCCCCCACCTGGGATTTGGCCTGTTTTTGCATCCAGATCGCCATATAGGTGAGCACCAGAGTGGCGAAGATGAGGATCCCCGCCATCAACAGGTGGTTGTAGCGCTCGCTCTCGAACTGGCTCACCACCACCTGGAACAGGAAGGCGACCACAAGGGAGGCGACAAGGCCAAGCCCCACCCCCAGATAGATGAACTTGTTGTAGCGGCTCGCCCCCAGCTTGGCGAGGTAGGAGAGGCAGATGCCGACCAGCAGGAAGGCTTCCAGCCCCTCGCGCAGGGTAATCAGAAAACTTGCAAACATCAGGATTGAGGCTCCGTAGCGGGCGTGATGGAGAGAGGCTGCAGGGTCAGTTGCAGCCGATTGAGTTGCACTATGGGTGGCTCCGGCAAGCTCGGCTCGGCGGCGCGCACCGCATCATTGACCCACTTGGGGTAGGTGCGGAAATTGAGTTTGATATCGGCCTTGAAGGGCCCTTGGGCTTCTGCGGGCAGCGACCAGGCTTCATCGCGCCAGCCATCGGCCGGAATGCGGGTATCTTCCAGCAGTTTGGCGTAGCGCCAGAACTTGAGCCCCACCGGCTTGCCCTCGGCATCACCGAACACTTTGCGAAACAGTCGCGCATCTTCAGGGACGGCACCATCCACCGGCTGGCCGCTGGCAAGCACCACCTTGCCGCTGGCGTCGGTGACGGTCAGCTCCAGCCAGAGTTCACGAAAATCGGCCACTCCGGTGGGCAGGGCATGGCCTGCGCCGGTATTGGTGACCCGCACCACCAGCTGTTGGCTATCGGCAGCCTGTTCGATACGGGCGGAGAGGGTAGCGCTGGAGCGCAAGAGCGCCAGGCTCTCCTGTTCAAGTGCAGGATTACGCAGCCCCACCAGCTGGTGCTGGGCGCCGGTAAAGTTGTGGCGATAGAGCCGCGCTTTCATGGTGCCGTTTTCAGTGGATTGACCCGCGACCGGCGCACCGCCGTTACCCGGCTCCGGGTTCATATGGCAGTCGATGCAGGTGCGCCGTTTGGCGGGATCCTCCGCGTTCGCAAAGCTGGATTTTTCCCACTCGTCCCAGGTGTTGACGATATTGGCGCCGGTGCCCGGGGCAAACTCGTTGTGGCACGACTTGCACAGTGCCGCGTCGCGGTAGAAATCCTTCTGATAGGAGGCTTTGTGGGCTGCCGGGCGGGCGTTGATCTGCCGCTCGGCTAGCCAGTGCTGGAGGCTGCCGCCTGCGGCATCCTCGAACACATAGCTCTCGCGGTCTTTCAAATTCACGGTAAATGCGCTGTTGCCGCCCGCGTCTTCTACCTTGGTGATGCGATGACAGAGCACGCAACCGGTCCCTTCCTCAACCACAGGTTCGCCCGCCTTGTGGGCGGCAATCAGCGAGGCGCCACCCTGCTCGAACATGTGGGAGCCATTGGGCAGATCCAGCAGGCCTGTCATCACCTGCTGGGGCATGTGGCAGCCCTGACACCACTGACCAAACGCTTCCCCTTCGGTTTGGCGGGCCAGCGCCTGCACCACCTTGTAGTAGGGGTGGGAGTTGCCCATCAGCCTGTGGTTGCTCTCGCTCCAATCCTGGAACGCCTGTTGGTGGCAGTTCTGGCAGGAGGCGGAGTTGAGCCACTCCTTCGGATGGGTGGTCGGCGCCTTGGCGGGATCCGTGCGCGGGGCATCGAGCCGCAGCCAGTTGGCAAGATAAGGGAGGTTGCCATCAGCGGTGACGAAGGCGTGCAGATCTTCCATCATCGCTTTCACTTCCGGTTGGGGCCTCGCGGGGTCAACTGTCTCGGCCCCATCGCGGGTGTCATGGCCCATGCCGCCCTGGGTCTGCTGGGTCATGCGCAGATATTCGCCGACAAAATCCCCTGCCACCATGTTGGTGAGGTTGGCGTGGCCGTTGATGGCGTTGTCACCGCTCTTCTGGCGATGGGCCGCCATCAGATAGCGGTTGGTGAAATTGAACCCATCCAGATGGCAGGAGTTGCAGCTCATCCAGTTGTCCCCCGCCATGGGGAAGCGTGAGTTGGACGCTGTGTTACCAAGGTTGAACAGCCGCTCGCCGCGCTGAAGCGGCTCGGGGCGCGGATCCGTCGCTACCAGCTTGGTGAAGTGGGGTACATCCACGGTGACCCGGGCAAACGGGCCGCTGCCGCCGCTATTGAGGCGGGTGAGATCCTGCCCCATGGCGTTGTGCACCAGAATATGGTCGCCATCGATCAGCAGATCTCGCGGATTCTGGCCCGGCAGGTGACGCAAGAGCTGGGTCGCTTTGGCGCCCCCCTGAAACTTCTTGCGGCGGTGGCGGTTGTTGTTGGACTTGCCGCTGCGTGACAGGTCAAACACCAGCAGATCCTCCGAGCCCGCCAGGGTCAGGTAGACCCGCTTGCCATCGGCGGCGAAGCGCGCCGCGAAAGGGTTGGAGACGATCTGGCTGCGGTTGCCGACGCTTGGCAGGTTGATTTGCAAAAAGAGCTGTTTTCTTTCATCGACCCGCTCTTTCTCCTCATCGAGATCGATGATGGAGACCGCCGGAAAGACGGTGCTTTGAAACTGGAAGGGGTGGCTGAAGCTCCAGAGTACATGAGGCAGCCAGGCCTCGCTGCCATCTGGGGAGAGGGCGATGCCATCGAGCAGGCGCGGCAATCCCTGGGAGTCGCTCGGCGTGTCGCTATGGGTCTCGGCCAGGGTAATGAGCTTGGGCTTGGGAAGCGAAGATCCCTTGGCGCCGTGGCCAAGCTTGGCGAGATCATAGATGGCGAGCTGGCCGGTCATGGCGTGGGTGAGCAGCAGGCGATCGTCGTCGGTCAATGCCAGCCCGCGGGGAGTCTCGGCGGTTTCTGCATCCAGCTTGAGGTTGCCCGCGGTGTCATAGGCCTGCAGGCGAGCGGATTCGAACTGCGTGACCCAGAACCACTGCCGCTTGGCATCGAAGATGACCCCGTAGGGGCGATGGCCTGTGGCGATCGCCTTTGCCAGATCGAGATCATCATCCAGCAGCAGCAGGCGATCGCCGCTGTAGTCGGTGACCAGCAGGGTGCCGTCATCGGCGCGGGCAAGCTGGCGCAGATCGCCTCCCAGCTGCACCTCTTTGAGCCGCTTGCCGCTATCGCGCTCAAGCAGGGTGACCGATCCTGTGCTCAGGTTGGCGGTGACGAGGCGCGGGGCGCTCCCTTCCTCATAGGCGATCATCCCGGCACCCATCTGCTGGGCAAACGCGAAGGGGCTGGTCAGCAGCAGGACGAGTGCCAGCAGGGGTGACAAATATGCAGAGAACGATGACTTCAACATGGGATCAGGAGCGCCATTTCAAGATGGTCCAGCGCCAGGCGTGGCGCAGCACCAGAGGAGTTAACGCCAACGCGCTCAGCCAGTGGACCCAGCTGGCGAGGTTGCCCGTGGCATCGCCCGGAGTGCCGTGCAGCACCAGCAGCAGGCCGCTGGCCAGACAGATCAGCAGCAGGGCTTCAATAATCCGCCCCGTGGTGCGTAAAAAGGGTTTGTTGCTGCGGTTCAACAAGCTGCGATGGGAGAGCCAGAAGGCGCCAAACAGCAGGGGGAACAGGGTGAGCGAGAGCATCACATGGAAAAACAGATTCCAGCGTGCCAGCGACCAGAGCGGGGTCAGCGGCTCCCACAGCAGCAGGCCGGAGAAGAACATCAGATAGAGGGTGCCCTCGGCGGCCTGATGGTGGTAGGCCAGCCACTGCCAGAATTGTCGGGGTGAGAGAGAAAGGCTTGTCATAAAGGCTCCAGCACCCGGGCGGGGCCGCCCGGGGGGAGCAAGTTTATAACGCACTAAGAGTAATGAAAAGTGTTATCAATTCCATTGATAATGAATCAAGCCTGAATGAACGGGGTGACCTAACACGACGATTGATAATTCCTTATCCGCTTGGCCGCCACCTATGGGGCGAGAGTGCGGGCGCAGCCGCTCCTCGACAGCGGGGCAGCTTGCGGCTCGGGGTTATGGCCGCGCGTCGGGCGTTCAACTCACCAAGAGGCTTTTTATATCTATTTCAATTGATTGCAGCTAAAACTTGGCTAGATGTTCGACTCCTGATGAGGATCATCAGCAGCATATTCCCGTAGCTGGCGACTGCGCAGCAGATACCAGAGTGACCAGAGGCTGGCGACCAGCACCAGTGCGGTGGGCCAGCTGAACGACCATTTCTGCAGATTGAGGCTGTGCAGTTGCATCAGCAGGCCGCTGACGGCAGAGCAGAGTAGCAGCAGCGGGCTGTGGCGCCGGAGTCTGGCGCGAATGCTTTGGGTCTGCTGATAGGTGCCGCCGCAGGCGAGCAACGCCAGCATGGCGGGCACGTCGGTCAGCAGGCTGATGTAGAGGGTGATCTTGTCCGGATAAAAGAGGGTCAGGATCTCGCTGCCGCTCTCGCGGGTGACCCCTGCCATCAGAAAGAGCCAGACCGAGCGGGTCAGCAACAGGGCGATGGGCCAGAACCAGAGGGGCGGGCGCAACTGGCCGTGATCGTCATATCGGTGTTCGGGGTAGAGGGTCATGGTTGCCCGTTATCCACTTGAATTGAGTGATGAAGGGGATATGGGGCGACGAAGTGCCCTTTGCAAGGCGTTGGGTGTGGCGCAAATTAATCGGGGGGGCCATGCCCCCCAATCCGTTTCTTCAGATATCGCAGCGCGCGTCTGCGGCGTTACAGCCAGCCTTTGCGCTTGAAGAAGAGGCCGGTGCCGAGCGATGACATCACCATCAGCACCAGTGACATGGGATAACCATACTCCCAGGCGAGCTCCGGCATGCGGCCAAAGTTCATGCCGTAGATACTGGCGATCAGGGTCGGCGGCAGGAAGATCACGGCGGCTACCGAGAAGATCTTGATCACCTTGTTCTGCTCCAGATTGGTCACCCCCATGGAGGCCTCCAGCTGGAAGTTGATCTTGTCGAACAGGAACTGGGTGTGGGGCAACAGGGATTCCACGTCGTGCAGCATCTCGTCGATCCACTTGTTCTGCTCAAGGCTCATGCGCTGGCGCAGGCTGCGTTTGAGGAAACGCAGGGCGCGGCGGGTATCGTGCAGAGAGAGACGGATCTGGCCGTTGGCCTCTTCCTGTGCCATCAACTCTTTCAGCATGGGGTTGATCTGATCCGGCTCGAAGATCTGATCGGCGGTGTTTTCCAAGGTCTTGTAACCATCTTCGATAAGGTCGGAGAGGTACTCCACCTTGAGGTTCTGCACCTCCAGCAGGATGTCGAGGGCATCCTCCACCTCCAGCCGATCCTGGCGCATATAGTGGCGCAGCAGGCGCACCAGCCCGATGTCATCTTCACGAATGCTGATCAGCAGGTTGTTGCGCAGGGTAAAGGAGACGTGGACACCCTTGGTGTCACGACCGATCCGCTGGGGAAACAGGGAGTGAATGTGCAGACCATCGGTATCCCAGTAAAAACGGGCGGATGCTTCGATGTCGTCGAGCTCTTCCTTGTCGGGGACCTCTTCCAGGAACAGGCCCGTCAACCATTCTCGCTCTGCCGTGTCCGGCTTGTAGGCATCCAGCCAGACCGTGTTGTCAGGTACTATGTCGTCAGGCCCGAGCGTGACTATATCCAGCACCTTGTTGTTGAGAATGTAGGCGGTGATCATCTGTCCCCCCTTAAAAAGTCATGGGTAATCAGGGATGGTTGCACAGGTCATGCGGCCTTAGATCGCTGCAGAAGGCGATCCCGTGGATAAGCAGATCGGGCCGATGGAAAACCTGAATGCGGCGAACTATACAGGGGCGGGCCGCGCTTGTCAGGGGCTATTCATCAGGGATTCAGCTTGTTTGTTCAAAAAAACAGCGAGGTCGGATCACCTGAGCGGCTATGCGGGGTAGAACCCAGCCTTTGGCTGGAGGAGGGCTAGCTGGGGCTGCTTGTTGCCGCTGCCCCGCCTCATCACATATTCGGATAGTTGGGCCCGGAGCCTCCCTGTGGTGGCGTCCAGATGATATTTTGACTGGGATCTTTAATGTCACAGGTCTTGCAGTGAATACAGTTGGCTGCGTTGATTTGCAGTTTGGCCGCGCCTTCCATTTCCAGTACTTCAAACACCCCTGCCGGGCAGTAGCGTTGGGCGGGTTCGGCCCAGGTGGGCAGATTGACCTCGACCGGAATGCGCTCGTCCTGCAGCTTGAGGTGGCAAGGTTGATCCTCGTCGTGACTGGTGTTGGCCAGATACAGAGATGAGAGCTTGTCAAAGCTCAGCTTGCCATCGGGTTTGGGGTAATGGATGGGCTCGCAGCGGCTGGCCACGCGCAGCTGACGATAATCGTGAGCCTTATCGAGCAGCTTGAATGGCGAGTTTGCGCCAAACAGCCGTTGCTCCAGCCAGTTGAAGGCACCGCCCAACCAGGGACCATAGCGGTGAAGAGCAGCGCCGAAGTTGCGTGCTGCCTTGAGTTCGCGGGCCAGCCAGCTCTGGTGCAGTTCGTCGCCATACTGGGCCAGATCCCGTCCACCCTCATCGCCCCCCCGCAGCGCCATCGCGACGGTTTTTGCCGCCAGCATCCCCGATTTCATGGCGGTGTGGATCCCCTTGATGCGGGAAAAGTCGAGGGTGCCCGCATCACAACCGATCAGCAGGCCGCCCGGGAAGTGCATGCGGGGCAGGGAGTGCCAGCCCCCCTTGGTGATGGCGCGGGCGCCGTAACTGATGCGTTCACCCCCTTGCAACACGCCGGCGATAAGCGGGTGATGCTTGAGGCGCTGGAATTCGTCAAACGGGCTGAGCCAGGGATTCTGGTAGTTGAGATCGACAATCAGCCCGACCGCCACCTGATCCGCCTCCATGTGATAGAGATAGAAGCCACCGTGGCTATTGCCGCCCCCCTGCTTGCCAAGGGGCCAGCCACTGCCGTGCAGCACCTGTCCCGCTTTGCCTTGGCCAGCAGGCAGTTGCCACAGCTCCTTGAAGCCGATGGCATAGTGCTGGGGCTGGGCAGGGCTTGCCAGGTTGAAGTCGGCGATCAGCTGCTTGCCGAGATGACCGCGGGCCCCTTCGGCAAAGAGGGTGTAGCGACCGAGCAGTGCCATGCCGGGCACATGATCTGCTTTCGGATTGCCCACGCGATCCAGCCCCAGATCGCCGGTGATGACCCCCTTGACCCGGCCCGCTTCCATGATAAGTTCGCTGGCGGTAAACCCCGGGTATATTTCGACTCCCAGTTTTTCCGCCTGTTGGCCAAGCCAGCGGCAGAGATTGCCGAGGCTGATGATGTGACAGCCCTCATTGTGCATCCGGGGCGGTACCGCCCAGGCGGGGAGTTGCAGGGAACGTTGCTCGCTTTGCAGCAGATGAACCTGATCGTCGCTGACCGGCACGCCGAGCGGCGCTTGCTGCCAGCCATCCGGCAGCAGCTCTTGCAAGGCGACGGGATCAAACAGGGCGCCGGAGAGCAGATGGGCGCCAATTTCCGCCCCCTTCTCCAGCAGACAGACAGAGAGAGTGGCATCCTGCTGTTTCAGGGCGATGGCTGCACTGAGCCCCGCCGGTCCGCCGCCGACGATGACGACATCAAATTCCATTGCTTCCCGTTCCATCTTGCCTCTGCGCTCTGGTTGGCCTAGGGTAATGCTGGTAGTTTACGTAAACGTAAAGCAGTTGTAAGCAAAGCTGAGCAAGAAAAAGCAAAAAATCAGGGAAGAGCGTACTGCAACAAACGCAGAGGCACACTAATGAATTCAATCCAAAGAGACGAGGCATGACCCCATGAAGCTGCTGGTCGCAATCAAACGGGTAGTCGACTACAACGTCAAGATCCGGGTGAAGGGAGACGGCTCCGACGTGGAGCTGGCCAATGTGAAGATGGGGATCAACCCCTTTTGTGAAATTGCGGTGGAGGAGGGGGTCAGGCTGCGGGAAGCGGGTATCGCCAGCGAGCTGGTGGTGGTGACTTTCGGCCCTGACGCTGCCGCCGAGCAACTGCGCCATGGGCTGGCGCTGGGGGCGGATCGGGCGCTGCATTATGTCACCGATGAGACGCTCACCCCGCTCACTGTCGCCCGTGCCTTGCACAAGGTGTGTGAGCAGGAGCAGCCGGATCTGGTGCTGCTCGGCAAGCAGTCCATCGATTCTGACAACAATCAGGTGGCCCAGATGCTGGCTGCCCTCAATGAGTGGCCGCTGGCGACCTGTGCGTCAGCCCTCAAGGTGGAAGCGGGGGAACTGCTGGTGACCCGCGAAATCGACGGTGGCCTCGAGACCCTGCGCATGCCTTTGCCTGCGGTGGTGAGCGCCGATCTGCGTTTGAATGAACCGCGCTTTGCCTCGCTGCCCAACATCATGAAGGCCAAGCGCAAGCCGCTTGATAGCGCTCCGTTCTCGACACTCGCCGTTGAGGTGGCCAACCAGACCCGTTTGCTCGGGGTGATGGCGCCGCCAGCCCGCAGCGCCGGGATCAAGGTGGGCTCGGTGGACGAGCTGGTGGACAAACTCAAACACGAAGCGAAGGTGCTGCCATGAGCGTGCTGATCATTGCCGAACATCATCAGGGCCATCTGGCCGACAACGTGGCACAACTGGTGACCGCCGCCGTCTCCATCGGCGGTCAGGTTGACCTGCTGTTGCTGGGGCAGTGGCTGACCGAGGCGGGTGAACAGGCGGCTGCCATTGGCGGTGTCGACAAGGTTCTGCTTGCCGAACATCCCCTGCTGGCCGACGGGCTGCTGGATGGGGTCGACAAGCTGCTGGCCTGCTGGTGCGAAGGTTACAGCCACTGCCTGATGGCGGCGAGTACCATGGGCAAGACGCTGCTGCCACAGGTGGCGGCCCGGCTCGGGGTGGAGATGCTCTCCGAGGTGACGGCTATCGAGAGTAGCGACACCTTCCTGCGCCCCATCTATGCGGGCAATGCCATTGCCAGAGTGGCAAGCTCGGCGCCCGTCAAAGTGATGACGGTGCGGGCCACCGCGTTTGCCAAGGCGGCGACGGGCGGGCAGGCTCCCATCGAGCACTTGGCCGTGCCCGAATTCGCTGGTCGTACCCGGCTGGTGGAGCGCCGCGCGGTGCGCTCCAGCAGGCCCGAACTGACCGCCGCCCGGGTGGTGGTCTCCGGTGGCCGGGCACTGGGGTCCAAGGCGCAGTTTGCCCTGATTGAGGCGCTGGCCGACAAGCTGGGCGGCGCCGTGGGGGCATCGCGAGCCGCTGTTGATGCGGGATATGTCGCCAACGATCTGCAGGTGGGACAGACCGGCAAGGTGGTGGCGCCCGAGCTCTATATCGCGGTCGGCATTTCGGGGGCCATCCAGCATCTGGCGGGGATGAAGGAGTCGAAGGTGATCGTGGCCATCAACAAGGACAGCGATGCCCCCATCTTTCAGGTAGCGGACTACGGGCTGGTGGGGGATCTCTTCACTCTGCTGCCGGAGCTCACCGCCAAACTGTAAATTTGTCAGAAATGGCTGGGCTGTGGTCGTTTATGCGCTCTGCCCGCCATTTCTGTGCATGTTCCCTGCAAGCCCTGACCCGTTCAGGGCTTTTTCTACTGCAAGGGGGAGGCAGAGTGACGGTAAAAGGTTGAGCCAGCTCCCAAAAAGCCTTTGATCCGCTGGCTGCTCTTGTGTAAAACCTGACAAGTCATCGATTACTCTCATCCACTCACGGAAAGCGTCATGAGCAAACAGATTTACAACTTCTGCGCCGGCCCCGCCATGCTGCCGGTTGAAGTCATGGAGCGCGCCCAGCGCGAATTTTGTAATTTTCAGGGGCTCGGAGCCTCGGTCATGGAGCTTTCCCATCGCGGCAAGCCCTACATGGCGGTTGCCGAGAAGGCCGAAGCGGATCTGCGCGAGCTGCTGGCGGTGCCGGAGAACTACGAGGTGCTCTTCATGCACGGTGGCGGCCGCGGTCAGTTCTCCGCCGTGCCCATGAACCTGCTGGGCGGGGCCAACAAGAAGGCGGACTTCCTGCTGACCGGTGTCTGGTCCCAGAGTGCTGTGGATGAAGCCAAAAAGTATGGCGATATCCAGACCTTCCAGGGGGTTGCCAAGAACGAGCAGGGGATCTCTCACCTGCTGCCGACCCCGGCGTTTCGCGCCGATGCGGCCTATGTTCACTACTGCCCGAACGAAACCATCGACGGCATAGAGATGTTCGACATCCCGGCCACCGGCGAGGTGCCGCTGGTAGCAGATCTCTCCTCCACCATTCTCTCCCGTCCTCTCGACGTCAGCCGCTTCGGCATCATCTATGCTGGTGCCCAGAAAAATATCGGGCCGTCCGGGCTTGCCATCGCCATCGTGCGCGATGACTTGCTGGATCAGGCCAGAGCCGATGTGCCCTCGATTTTTGACTACAAGCTCACCGCCAAGAACGACTCCATGTTCAACACGCCGCCCACCTACGCCTGGTATCTGGCCGGTCTGGTGTTCGAGTGGCTCAAGGAACAGGGTGGCCTCGAGGCGATGGAAGCGCGCAACAAGGAGAAGGCCGACTTCCTCTACGACTATCTCGATCAGTCGAGCTTCTACGGCAATCAGGTGGATGTCAGCTGCCGTTCGCGGATGAACATCCCGTTCCAGCTGAAAAATGCCGAGCTGGACAAGCAGTTCCTGACAGAATCGGAAGCGGCCGGCCTGCTGGCCCTCAAAGGGCACCGCATCGTCGGTGGCATGCGCGCCAGCATCTACAACGCCATGCCGCTGGAGGGAGTGAAGGCCCTGGTGAGCTTTATGGATGGCTTTGCCAAGCGCCACGGCTGAAAAGAAAGTACATACGTGCTTGCTGGCGGCCTCTCGTGACAACTCGTGAGCCGCTTCCAGCTATTGCAGTGATTCACGACGCCGGGGATACCCCGGCGTCTTTTTTTCAACAGAACCAGCGCGCTGGCGTTTGCCGTGCGATTTCCCCTGAAAGTGCCCTTGCCGAGCGGGACGCAGGCTGTTAACGTCCGGACAGGCGTTTATTTTTGAGATAGCACAGGAAGTCTATGAATTCGTTGCGTTTGGAACCCATTTCTCGTGTGGTCGGTGAGGTCAATTTGCCCGGCTCCAAGAGTGTCTCTAACCGTGCGCTGCTGCTGGCGGCGCTGGCTCGTGGCACCACCCGTCTGACTAACCTGCTCGACAGCGATGACATTCGTCATATGCTGGCTGCGCTGACCCAGCTCGGGGTCAAGTACAAGCTCTCCGCCGACAAGACCGAGTGTACCGTGCAGGGGCTGGGCCGCAGCTTTGCGGTGAAAGAGCCGGTCAATCTGTTCCTCGGCAACGCCGGTACCGCCATGCGACCGCTGTGCGCCGCGCTGTGCTTGGGCTCCGGTGAATATACTCTGGGCGGCGAGCCGCGCATGGAAGAGCGTCCCATCGGCCATCTGGTGGATGCCCTGCGTGAAGCGGGTGCCCATATCCAGTACCTGAAACACGATGGTTATCCGCCGCTGGTGGTGGACGCCAAGGGGCTGTGGGGCGGCGATGTGCACGTCGACGGCTCCGTCTCCAGCCAGTTCCTGACCGCGTTTTTGATGGCGGCGCCGATGGCGGCGGGCGATACCCGGATCCACATCAAGGGGGAGCTGGTTTCCAAGCCCTACATCGACATCACCCTGCACATCATGAAGCAGTTCGGGGTGGTCATCGAGCACGACAACTACAAGCTGTTCTACATCAAGGGCAACCAGACCTACATCAGCCCGGGTGACTTTCTGGTGGAAGGGGATGCCTCCAGCGCCTCCTACTTCCTCGCGGCGGGTGCCATCAAGGGTAAGGTGCGGGTCACCGGTATCGGCAAGCACAGCATTCAGGGTGATATCCACTTCGCCGACGTGCTGGAGAAGATGGGCGCGCGCATCACCTGGGGTGGTGATTTCATCGAGGCGGAGCAGGCGCCGCTGCACGGAGTGGATATGGATATGAACCATATTCCCGATGCGGCCATGACCATCGCCGTAGCGGCGTTGTTTGCCGAGGGGCCGACCTCCATTCGCAATATCTACAACTGGCGGGTGAAGGAGACCGATCGTCTGCACGCCATGGCGACCGAGCTGCGCAAGCTGGGCGTCGAAGTGGAGGAGGGGCATGACTTCATCACCGTGACCCCGCCGACCCAGCTCAAGCATGCCGAGATCGATACCTACAACGATCACCGTATCGCCATGTGCTTCTCGCTGGTGGCGCTGTCGGATACCCCGGTCACCATCAATGATCCCAAGTGCACCTCGAAGACCTTCCCGGATTACTTCGACAAGCTAGCCAGTATCAGCCAGCGTGGCTGATCACTGACAAACCCGTCATCACCGACGCTTCGGGCCCGCGCTGAGCGGGCTTTTTTGCCTTCCTCATCCGCACTTCCATTTCGCGTAGCATCATTTCAATAACTTGCAAGATTGCTCCGCAAAATAGTTTTGTGATTGCTGTAATTTCCTATTTACACATGGGCTGTCGCGGGCTATGTTGAGATTTCCTAATCGCAGTCATCTAGCAGGAAGCCTTGTCATGCAGCATCAAACCGACGACGTTCGTATCAGTGAAATCAAAGAGTTATTACCCCCGGTTGCGGTGCTTGAGAAGTTTCCGGCTACCGAGGTGGCCTCGTCCACCGTTTTTGAATCCCGTCAGGCCATTCACAATATCCTGGCCGGCGAAGATGATCGTCTGCTGGTGGTGATTGGTCCTTGCTCCATCCATGATCCGGTTGCCGCGCTGGAGTATGGCAAGCGCCTCAAGGCGCTGCGCGACGAGCTGAAAGGTCAGCTGGAGATCGTGATGCGGGTCTACTTCGAAAAACCGCGCACCACAGTGGGCTGGAAGGGGCTGATCAACGATCCGTACCTCGATAACAGCTGCAAGATCAACGACGGTCTGCGCATTGGTCGCAAGCTGTTGCTGGATCTCAACGACATGGGGCTGCCGACTGCCTCCGAGTTCCTCGACATGATCACCCCGCAATATGTGGCGGATCTGATGAGCTGGGGCGCGATCGGTGCCCGTACTACCGAATCCCAGGTACACCGCGAGCTGGCCTCCGGTCTCTCCTGTCCGGTGGGCTTCAAGAACGGCACTGACGGCACCATCAAGGTTGCCATCGATGCCATCGGTGCCGCCAGTGCGCCGCACCACTTCCTGTCGGTCACCAAATACGGTCACTCCGCCATCGTGGCGACCCGCGGCAACCCGGACTGTCACATCATTCTGCGTGGTGGTCGTGAGCCGAACTACAGCGCCGCCCACGTGGACGAGGTGGTGAAGGGGCTGGAGAAGGCCGGTCTGCCCCAGAAGGTGATGATCGACTTTAGTCATGCCAACAGCAGCAAGCAGTTCAAGAACCAGATGCTGGTGGCCGAGGATGTGGCCGGCCAACTGCGTGCCGGCAGCAAGGCGGTGTTTGGTGTGATGGTGGAGAGCCATCTGGTGGAAGGCCGTCAGGATCTGGTGGAAGGGTGTGAACTCACCGTCGGCCAGAGCATCACAGATGCCTGCATCGGTTGGGCCGATACCGAAGTGCTGCTACGCAACCTGGCGGATGCCGTTGCAACCCGTAACGCCCGCTAAAGACCGGATTTCGCAGTCGCAGTGACAAAGAGAAAGTGATAACCAGAGGCCGCTATTGCGGCCTCATCTATTCGTGTTGCGGGGCTTAAGGCTCAGGGCAGGGCATCGGGCCGGAAGCTGGCGCGGATCTGCGGCACCAGGCTCGAGGGGTCGAATCCCTTCTCTTCACCCAGCACCGGATGGAGCAGAGGCTTGTCCTCGATGGGGGTGATATCCCCCGCCAGCAGCTGGCGGGTGGCCTGACCCATCTGGTAGAGCTGGCGCACCGGAGCAAATTGTTCCCCGAGGATAAGAGGATCATCGCTGCGGGCAAAGGCCATCATGGGGATCTGGTAGGTGGCATCGCGCGCCGGTTTGTCGCCGTGAATACCCTTGCCGGCGGACATCAAAAACGGCTGGTGATCGCCAAAGGCCACCACCAGATAGCGCTTGCCCGACTGGTCGAGGGTCTTGAGCAGCCGCTCCAGCGAGGCCATGGCATCCACCACCCCTGTGTAATAGGTGTTGAGCAGCTGGGTGTCACTCTCGCTCTGGTTCGGGCAGGCGCCGCTGCGCTCCTGCCCCTGATAGCGGGGGCCATCGAAGGGGCCGTGCCCCTGCATGGTGACCGCATAGGCAAACAGCGGTTTGTCATCCTGTTCGCTGCGCTTGAGCAGGTGGTCGATCAGCGCATCATCTGAGATATAGAGTCCCTTGTGCTCAAGGGTGGTGAAGCGGGTGTCGAACCAGCGCTCCTCATAGCCGAGCGCCGGGATCGCCTTGGCGCGGCCCCAGAATTTTTCCACATAAGGGTGGGCGAACAGGGTCTGGTAGCCGCTCTGTCTGGCGCTCTGGGCCAGCCCCGGCACCTGCTGCGAGAGGTAGTAGTAGGGCACCACCCCTTGCTTGAGCAAGCCCACCGGCAGGCCGGTGTTCATCTCGAACTCCGCCAGCACCGTCATGCCGCCGGTGGTGGGGGAGTGGATGGTTTTTTGCCACTGCTGCACGCTGGCGGGCAGGGAGAGGGTGGGAGCCGGGGCGCAGATCCGCCCCTTCCAGTCGAGCCAGAGCGACTCATATTGCAGCACGATCACCAGATCCCAGCGCGGCGCAATGCCTTGGGGCGGATGGCTCAACTGCGGGGTCAGCTCGTTGATCTGCAAGGGGTAGCGAAACACGCTGCCGCTTTGCAGCATCTCGTCCACCAGATTGAACAGATAGAGGCCGGGGCCGGAGCGGATGATGTCCCTGTGGTAGTTGACTGCGCGATCCACGTAACGAATGTTGGCCCCCAGCAACTTGTTGCCGGTCTGGGTGGCAAAGACACAGAGGGCAAAGAAGGCGACGGTGGCGGCTGCGGTGCGCAGCACCCAGCGTGACAGGGCAAAGCGCCAGCAGAGAAACAGTGCCAGCAAAAGGGTGAAGATGGGGAGGATGGGGTGCTGATCGAGGAGGATCCGCAGCAGCGCCAGCAGGTTGCCAAAATCGTCCCCGCCGAGCGGCACGCCGTAGATGGCGATCTTCATAAAGTTAGCGAGCAGGCCTATTCCCGAAAGTGCGGTAAAGACCAGCCCCATATAGAGGTTGAAGCCCGCCAGCGCACAGAGACTCCAGCCCAGCACCATGCTGCCCCAGGCCAGATAGTAGTGTTCCGGCCGAAAGCCTGACCAGAGCAGAAACTCCCCCAGCTTGAACACCACGAAGCCGTGCAGCAGCACGAAGGTGAGGTTGCCGAGCAGCAGGCTGCCGATGATCCGCCAGCGCAGGCTGCGGCGCAGCGTTGGCAGCACCGTTTTGAGCACGGCGGCGCTCAGAGCCAGTACCAGAGTAAGGCTCACCATCAGATAGGTGAGGTTGAAGCCCTGCTCCGGCAGGGTTTGCAGGATCTGGCTGAAATCGCCGCTCTCGGGGCGATCTTTGAGCAGCAGACCGATGCGTAGCTGATAGCGGCTGGCCAGTGCATCGTCCGGGGCGCGCAAGGTGCTGTTGAGATCCAGCGAGCAGCGGTTATTGCGGCACACCTGACGCTTATCCACCGCCTGACTGAGCTGGTCGATCCGCTCCCCCTTGTCGTTGAGCAGCTCCACTCGCACCTTGTCCCCCGCTTGCAGCGGCCCCCGCAACAGCCACTGGCTGCGCACCACCAGATAGAGGCCGCGGCTGTCGCTTTTATAGAGCAGGGCGTGGCGGGTGAGGGTGGCCAGCGGATTGTCGGCGGGGCCCAGCACCAACGGTTGGGCACGGCCCAGCCAGCTGCCGGGATTGATCAGCGGTAATAACAGCGTCAGCAGCAGCAATCCGCCCAGCAGGGCCAGTAGCCCGGAGGACAGACTCAGGGCACGGGGGCGGCCTGAGGAGGGGCGATTCATATAAGCTCATCCTTTGAGCGAGTAAGGGAGAGATCGTTCATCCGTATAGAGTTTGACCCGATGGTGCGGGCCTTGTTCCAGCTTGTCAATTTAATGACCACTTAATGAATATTTGGTTACAGCTCAACCTTGCAAATTGTGATCCCGATCGAGGGGTTGTTCGGAATATGTGATGAAAGCGTCATCATGGGGTTTTGCCACTGGCTTGGGAGGGGTGTGCTGTTTAGGCTCTCAATAGCGACAGGAGGTACATGTATGAATCCTAAGGTGATGGCGCGTCAGGCCAGATTACTGCGCATGCTGGAGAGCAAGGAAGAGATCCGGATCGGACGCGAGCGCGACTGTCCGCTGCCACTGGCCCAACTGGTCAAGCTGAAGGATACTCATCCCGCGGTGGTCAAGGTCTATCGCCACGGTCTTACCGCCGAGGTGTTTCACCTCAAGGTAGAGGGGCATCACTGGTGCCTCAAGCGGCGGCGTCAGGATTCGCTGGTAGCCAACCTCGATGGCAAGACCGCTTTCCTCACCGAGCTGGAACGGCGGCGTGAAATCGAGGCGCTGCGCGAGCTGCATCCCACCATCCTCTCCCATGTGGTCTGCACCAGCTTTGGCTCGGCGCGGGCTGGAGTGCTGGTTTCCCCCTGGTTGCGGGGTGTGCCGGTCCATCAGCTCAACGAGCGCAATCTGGCCCAGATGCTGGAGGTGCAGGGGGAGCTGGCCCGCTGGGGCTGGTTTGACTGGGACCCGAGCCCTGGCAACCTGCTCGATGATGGCGAGCAGATCTGCGTGTTCGACTTTGGCTATATGTGGACCTTCGATCCCCGCTTTGAATACAACTCCAACGGTCTGGTCGATCCGCAGTTCCATGTACCGGAGCGGTTGGAGACCCGCACCCTCTCTGGACTCTGGCTCGATGAGGCCGATCCTCTGCCGCAATTTCGCTACTGGCGCGAGCTTTGTCTGAAATGGGTCAAACGGGAGATCCACCACCTGATCCGTGAAGGGGCCAGCGCGCCCGTGCTGGCCCGCCTGCACGCCCTGCAAGGGGAGTGGAGCGCTGCGCTGGCGAGCGACGAGGCGCTGGTCGCCAACTGGTGGCGGGACATGTATCGCAGCCACCGGCTCGATGTGGCCGATGATCTGAGCGGCCAGAGCTGCGGCCCGCTCACCCTGCGTCGCCTCGACTGGTTGATGCAGGCGGTGACGGATCACTATCCGCTGCTGGTGGACAATCTCTCGCCCCAGGAGACTGAGTTGGGCCAGACCGGGCTGCTGGCCCGCTTGCAGCAGTTACGCCGGGAAGCAGTGGCCTGTCAGTTGCCTGCTACCAGCCTTGCCTGAGCCGATACCTTTGCGGAATGCAAATAATCAGGGCGCCTTGCGGGCGCCCTGTTGCATGGTCTGGTTTACCTCGCGGTGAGGGTCAGTCCAGCAGCTCCTGATGGAGGCGGTTGACGATATTGCCCGCCTCGCTCTCCTTGACCAGGAAGCAGAGGTTGTGGGCGCTGGCACCGTAGCAGATCATCCGGATGTTGTGCTCGCGCAGGGCGTCAAAGACCTGACTGCCCACCCCGTTCACTTCGCTCATCCGGTTGCCGATGAGCGCCACCAGTGCCAGACCGGTTTCCACCTCCACCTTGCAGAGTTGCCCCAGTTCGGCCAGTACCTTGTCGCTCAGGATCGGCTCGCCGTTACTCTGGCTGCCGGTGTGATCCAGCGTCAATGACACGCTCACTTCCGAGGTAGTGATGAGATCGACCGAGATGCGGTGACGGGCCAGAATCCCGAACACTTCGGCCAAAAAGCCGTAGGCGTGGAACATGTTGAGGCTGTGCAGGGTCACCAGCACCTGCTGGCGGCGCAGGGCGATGGCGCGAAACAGCGGGCTTGAATCTGTGCTGGCGCGGATCCAGGTACCACCGGCGGCAGGATCCCTGGCGGAGCCGACAAACACCGGAATATTCTGGCGCACCGCCGGTTGCAGGGTGGCCGGGTGCAGCACCTTGGCGCCGAAGGTGGCCATCTCGGCCGCTTCGACAAAGCTGATTTCGGGAATGGGGCGGGCGCGGGTGACGAGGCGCGGATCCGTGGTGTAGATGCCGGGCACATCGGTCCAGATCTCGATACTGGCGGCATCGAGTGCTTCGGCGAGCAGGGCCGCGCTGTAGTCAGAGCCGCCGCGCCCCAGCGTGGTGGTGCGGCCATCGCCATCGGCACCGATAAAGCCCTGGGTGATGATAAGGCTGTCGCCAAGCTGCGGGCCCAGCGTCTGCTGGCAGAGGGTTCGGGTGGTGGCCAGATCGACGGTGGCCTTGCCAAAGCGGCTGTCGGTGCGCATCAGCTGGCGCACATCCTGCCAGTGAGCCTTGACGCCGCGCTGGCGCAGCAGCTCGGTAAAGAGGCGGGTAGACATCAGCTCGCCGCAGGCGATGAGGCGATCGGCCAGCTCCGCATCGGTATGCTGGTGGGCTTGCTGGGCCATGAGGCGAATTTCGTCCAGCTGGCCATGAATAAGGGCGCTCACATCAACGGGGTTGCCGAGATCGGTCAGAATGGCCTGCTGGATCCCGGCCAGTTTGGCCAGCTGCTCGTCGCGGCCAGCCTCGTCCAGCTCCCCTTGAGCCAGGGCAACCAGCAGGTTGGTGACACCGGCACTGGCGCTCAGTACCACCACCCGGGTGGCGGGATTGGCCAGCACGATGTCGGCGCAGTGATTCATGGCCGGGAAGTTGGCGACACTGGTTCCGCCAAACTTGGCGACATTGATCGGGCTCATTGCTTACTCCTGTCTTATTTTAAGATTCCGGTTCCATCGGGCAAAAAAGAGAGGAGGAGGCTGAAAATGGCAGGAATGAACGAAGCTATCCCGGCCAGAAGCACTCCACCTGCAGAGCCCATCCCGTACCGCCCCTGACAGGGCGCGGTGGGGGATGATCACTACCGATGACAACCCGGGGGATTCAGCCCCCGCAGCCGACGTTGAGGTCACCAGTCTCCTCACTCGTCTCGGCGCTGCTCCCCCTGACCCAAGTTCACCGGACGCTGGCGTCCTCCCTTGGGCTGCCTGGGCAGCGCTCCTCTTCTGGCTCCACCAGGGCGGTGGAGTGCATTTAGAAATACCCTGCGTTGGATTGCACTGTCAATCGAGTTTGTGAAAAAGTTCAAATTGTCGGCTAACTCAACGCAGGATCAATGACTTAGGCAATGGTCTTTGACAAAACCTTGGAACGGCGCTGCCAGTTGTAGAGACGCTGGCGCGCCACCGGCAGATCTTCCACTTCCAGCGGATCGAAGCCCCGCTCCCGGAACCAGTGGATGGAGCGGGTGGTGAGCACGAACAGACGGCGAATGCCAAGCCGTTTGGCCCGCTCGGCCACCTTGGCCACCAGCTGATCCCCCCGGTTGGAGTTGCGATAGTCGGGGTGGATGGCGACGCAGGCCATCTCCGCCATCGCCTCTTCCATAAAGCAGTAGAGGGCCGCGCAGCCGATGATGAGGCCATCGCGCTCGATGATGGTGAACTTGTCGATCTCCATCTCCAGCTGCTCGCGGGAGCGGCGCACCAGAATGCCTTCCTCCTCCAGCGGGCGAATGAGATCCAGAATGCCGCCGATATCCTCGATGGTGGCGGCGCGGGCCTGCTCGGCACTTTCCCGCACTATCTGGGTGCCGAGGCCGTCGCGGCTGAACAGCTCCTGCAACATGGCGCCATCATCCTGATAGCTCACCAGATGGGAGCGGGGCACGCCGCCACGGCAGGAGGCAATGGCCGCGCGCAGATAACGGGCGGTGCCGGACATCTCTTCGCCCGCCTGCTCCAGCTCAATCAGCAGCTCTTCGGCCTGCTCGGGGAAGAGCTCGGAGATGGCTTCGCCGCGTCTGTCCATCACCCCCTGGGTGCTGCTAAAGCAGATGAGTTTATCCGCCTTGAGGTCGACCGCCACCCGGCGGGCCACCTCTTCGGAGCTCAGGTTAAAGCTCTCGCCGGTGACCGAGCAGCCGATGGGGGAGATGAGCACCAGACTCTTCTGATCGAGCTGGCGGGTGATCCCCTCCACGTCGATGCGGCGCACCCGGCCGCTGTGGCAAAAGTCGATGCCATCATCCACACCGAGCGGCTGGGCGGTGACGAAGTTGCCGCTCACCACGCTGATCCGCGCCCCCTGCATGGGTGTGTTGGCGAGCCCCATGGAGAGCTGGGCGGTGATGTCATATTGCAGGCCACCACACACCTGCTTGATGATGGTGAAACTCTCGTCATCGGTGACCCGGATCCGCTTGTGGTACTGGGCCTCGATACCGGCGCGGGCCAGCGCTTCATCGTTTTGCGGACGTGAACCAAACACCAGCACCAGGCGTATGCCCAGTGTCTGCAGCAGGGCGATATCGCTGACGATATTGGCGAAGTTGGGGTGGCAGATGGCTTCTCCCCCCATCATCAGCACAAAGGTGGCACCCCGATGCACATTGACATAGGGGGTGGATTGCCGGAAGGCATTGACCAGACTGGGTTCGCGTTCACGCACTTGATATTTCTTCCATAAAAAAACAGCGATTGGCTCAATATATGAAAATTAATTCACAAATCAAGACTAAATATTGATTTTGGCCGTTTCTGGTCTACGAGGGGCGGCTTGGCCGTGCGGATCGGGAAAGGGTGACGGATGGTGCAGATAGCCGTCGGAACGAGCGGGGAGGGGCCCGCCGGTTGATCCGGCGCGATAAACTGCTATCTTCGATGCTCCTTTTCGTCAGCTGTGTGATTTCACAGGGTTTTATACAAGGACAGAATTCATGGAACAGATTATTTCACCGGCAGATGCCCTGCCGGGACGACGCGAAGCGATGGTGATTGGTCAGCAGCATGCGGTGAATGGCAACCCGACCCAGGGTCCCTGGCCCGAGAACATGGCGATCGCCTGGTTTGGTATGGGCTGTTTCTGGGGCGTGGAGCGCCTGTTCTGGCAGCAGCCGGGCGTCTACTCCACCGCGGCCGGTTATCAGGGCGGCGTCACCCAGAATCCCACCTACAAAGAGGTGTGCAGCGGGCTGACCGGCCATGCCGAGACGGTGCAGGTGGTGTTTGATCCGGCGGTGATCAGCTACGGCGACCTGCTCAGACTGTTCTGGGAACAGCACGATCCGGCGCAGGGGATGCGTCAGGGCGGGGACATTGGCACCCAGTATCGCTCGGTGATCTTCTATGGCGATGAGAGCCAGCAGATCATTGCCCAGCAGAGCATGGCGGCCTACCAGCAGGCGATGGCGGCAAGCGGCGACAGCCGTGCCATTACTACCCGTATTCTGCCGCTGGCGCCCTTCTACTACGCCGAGGATTACCATCAGCAATATCTGGAGAAAAACCCGGATGGCTACTGCGGATTGGGTGGCATTGGAGTCTGTTTGCCGCCAAGCCTGAACCGCTGAACAGTTTTGTAGTCGATTTCTTAATAAAAGTGAAAATAAATGGTCGGAGGAGGGAACTTATTGCGACCAGTCGGGACTAACTAGGTAGCGTCCAGGGATCGGATGCAAAGTCCAGACACATTTCTTGCCTTGATAACCGCCTGATGAATGAACGCACTGGCGGGTTGAAAATGATAGCAAGCAGGGCTGCCCACCAAGGCGGCCCTTTTCCTTATCTGCTGCTTTGAAATCTTGCGTTGGGCGGAAGAGCCGGACGGCAGATCAGCCGATGGCGCTGTCGAACAGGTTCTTGATGAGATCGATAAACTCGATGAGGAAGGTTTTCTGTTCCGGGGTAGGGGCGCGCAGCCAGACGGCAGAGAGCACCTCTTCCAGATCGGCGACCACGGCGTCGGCCTCCTGCATGATGGCGAAACGCACCTTGGGATCGAGCTGGGGGTTTTGCTCGCAAATGGCCATCAGGTTGCTGGCAACACGGCCACTGACAAGATCTTCGATGGTCTCTTCACCATCGTTCTGCTGCTGGGATTCAAACAATCCCAAACTCTCCACCAGATACTCGATCAGCGAGATATAGCCTTCACTTTCTACCACCATGGTTGCTGCCTCAATACAGTAACAATACGAAAATTAAGCGTATTTTAGTGGCTTGCCCTAGCTTGGCAAGCAGCAGTGCAGGCGATGGCGAGTAAAACTGACTCCGCCCCGCTCCACGCACTCCAGCCCGGTCAACGTAAAGCCATGTCGTAAAAATAGCTCATAACTGAAGGCGCTGGCCTCGGTGGTGATGAGGGTCATACCGAGCCCTCGGGCCCCCGCGAGCGCCGTGGTGAGCAGCAGATTGCCCAGTCCCTGGCGCTGATGGTCGGCGCTCACATAGAGCAGGCTGAGGTGGCCATCGGGGCTCAGGGTGACAAACCCGAGGGGCACATTTGCCTGCTCTGCTACCCAGCCGTGGTGCTCGCGCAGCTGGCTGACAAAGCCCGGATGTTGTGAACCGAGGGCCCACTGCTCCACCTGTTCGGCGCTGTAGTGCTCGGGGCCGCTGCGTCGCACCGCCTGCTCAAACAGGGTCACGAGAGCGGGGATATGTGCCTCGCCAAGGGGGATAATACAAAGTGCTGGACTAAGTGCTGGGGTCATAAGGTTGGGTCGTCAGTGGGGGAGAGGGGGCGCGGCGCCTGTGGCCGTTTGGCTTTGGGCAGACCCGCGACAACCCGCTCATAGGAGTGGTGCACCCAGTCCTGCCACAGATCATCTGGCAAGGTGCTGTTCAGGGTCACTGTGTTCCAGTGTTGCTTGTTCATATGCCAGCCCGGTTTGACCTCGGGGTGGATCTCGCGCAGCAGCAACGCCAGCTCGGGCTCGCATTTGAGGTTGATGGTAAGCGGCTCGGCCTGCCAATCCACCAGCGCGAACATCTTGCCCGCGATGCGGTAGACCAGGATCTCCGGGCCAAACGGGGTATCTTCGGTGGCGCCCGGCAGGGTCAGCAGAAAGTGGCGCAAACGGGTCAAATCCATGGAAAGTTCTCGCGCAAGGGGTGATCCGGGTCATGTCAGGCGCATATCTATCGGCGGGCCTGTTCTGTTAATATGCGCGCAGCCGAGTATACCCCCCATCACCAAGGGAGCCTATTGGATGTTGTATCACAAGACTTTCGAACTGGGTCCCGAGCGGGATTGGGTGGTGTTTGTCCACGGCGCCGGTGGCAGCTCCTCCATCTGGTTCAAGCAGCTGCGCGCCTATCGCGAGCACTTCAACGTGCTGCTGCTGGACTTGCGCGGCCACGGCCAGTCCCACCAACTGCAACAGGTGGTCAAGGGCCACTACAGCTTTCGGGAAGTGACCGAAGATATCGTTCGGTTGCTCGATCATCTCGATATTCGCCGCGCCCACTTTGTCGGCATCTCCCTTGGCACCATCCTTATTCGCCATCTGGCCGAGCTCTGCCCGGAGCGGGTGAAAAGCATGGTGCTGGGGGGCGCCATTTTGCGGCTCGATATCCGCTCGCGGGTGCTGGTGCAACTGGGCCGACTCGGCCAGCACTTCCTGCCCTATATGTGGCTCTACCGGCTGTTTGCCTTCATCATCATGCCGCGCCAGCACCATCAGGAGTCGCGCAACCTCTTTGTGCGCGAGGCCCGCAAGCTCTGCCAGAAGGAGTTCAAACGCTGGTTCCGCCTCGCCACCGAGGTCAACCCGCTGATGCGCTATTTCCGCGAACGCTCCCTGCCCATACCCACCCTCTATGTGATGGGGGAGGAGGATCATATGTTTTTGGCACCGGTGCGCGAACAGGTGGCCCGCGATGCCAGCTCCTCGCTGGCGGTGATCGAACAGTGCGGCCATGTCTGCAATGTGGAGCAGCCGGAGCAGTTTAATCGTCGTACGCTGGCATTTATTCAATCGCTGGGGAGCGGACGGAAATAAGGATTCATTACGCTGTGCATTCAGGTCATGCTACAGCGGCATTGCAAGCTGGCCGCGAGCAAAGCGCTGCCAACGTGCAATAGATGCCGCTGTCTTGGCGATCGTATAAGCCGCATACTTTCAAGCTACAAGGGGTGATCTGCCCCCCTGATTCTTTATAATGCCCCCCTTTAAAACCGCCGGACCCCGGTTCGGCGCGCTCTGATGGCTGGCTACGTCATCAGGCAGATTATCAGGATTGAGAAACGGTTATGCATACTCTGGAACAGCTGCGTGCGGGTGAACTGTGCGGTGCCCGCCATCTGAAGCTTTGTGAAAACCTGACGGAGTTCCCCACCGAGATTTTGAGCCTGAAAGAGACGCTGGAGGTGCTGGATTTGACCGGCAACCAGCTAAGCACGCTCCCCGACGAGCTGGCCGAGTTTGGCAAACTGCGCATCATCTTCTGCTCCGAGAACCGCTTTACCGAGCTGCCCGAGGTGCTGGGGCGCTGTCCGGCGCTCACCATGGTGGGTTTTAAGGCCAACCGGATTGCTACCGTCTCGGCCAAGGCGCTGCCCGCCGGTTTGCGCTGGCTGATCCTGACCGATAACGCAATTGAGCAGCTGCCCGATGAGCTGGGCCAGTGCGACGCCCTGCAAAAGCTGATGCTGGCGGGCAACCGCCTGCGCGAGTTGCCCGCCAGCCTTGCCAATTGCCGCAAGCTGGAGCTGCTGCGCATCGCCGCCAACCGCATCGAACGCTTCCCCGAGTGGCTGCTCTCGCTGCCGCGCCTTTCATGGCTTGCCTACTCCGGCAACCCCTTTAGCGAAGGGGCGGAGGCGCGGGCCATCGATGATACCCATGTCGCTCCCCTTGCCTGGGAGACGCTGGCGCTGGGCGAGTTGCTGGGGCAGGGAGCATCCGGCGTTATCCATCGCGCCACCCTTGTGGGTAATCCTGCTGATGCAGTGACTCAGGCGAGCGATAGAGGCGATGGCAATCAGGTGGCGGTCAAGCTGTTCAAGGGGGCGGTGACCAGCGACGGGCTGCCCCGCTGCGAGATGGCGGCATCGCTGGCGGCGGGCAGCCATCCCAACCTTATCAAGGTGATAGGCAAGGTGGCGGATCACCCCTCCGGCATTCCGGCGCTGGTAATGGAGCTGATCGATCCGGCCTTTGCCAATCTGGCCGGGCCGCCGAGCCTGGACTCCTGCACCCGGGATGTCTATTCCGAGGGGCTGCATCTGAGTGTGCCGGATGCGCTGGCGATGGCCCACGGCATCGCCTCGGTGGCAGGCCATCTGCACCGCGCGGGCATCATGCACGGGGATCTCTACGGCCACAATATTCTGTTTGCCCGTGGGTCTGACGCCCCGGCTCGCGCCTTGCTGGGGGATTTTGGTGCCGCTTCCTTATATGGCCGCAGCGACTGCGAGCGGGCGCTGGGCCTTGAACGACTGGAGGTACGCGCCTTTGGTTGCCTGCTGGAGGAGCTGCTGGCCCATTGCGATACGCAAGACTCACCGCTTGATGGGTTGCATCAGCTCAAAGCGGCCTGTCTCTCGGAACTCCCCGCCGAACGCCCCGATTTTGCTTATATCGAGCGCCAGCTGGCGGCCGCTCGCGCCACACTGTCGTGATCTTTCTGGCGTTGGCGGGCACGAGTTGGCCTGCCAACGTCATTCCTTTTATTCATTCATCGCCATACACCAATGGCGTTTTTGCATGGGTTGGTATACCTCTGCCCGTTATAAACGTACCCAATAGCGCTCATTGCGACTGCGAGGCGCACGGCAAGGGGATGTCCCATCATTCGCTCGATAACACGCAGAGGCTGCGCGGCAAAAAGGGGAGGGCAGAGGGTTGCGCGGTGCCGGTTAAGTTGTGATATTGAGGCATCTTTAGTACAGAAGGGTAATAACGATGGAAGCTGCGTTTTGGCATCAGCGTTGGGAAGAGAACCGGATTGGCTTTCATCAGGCGGACTTCAACCACTGGCTGCAATCCTGGTGGTCAGCCCAGCAAGCGGACGAGCCGGTGCTGGTTCCCCTGTGTGGCAAGTCCCGCGACATGCTCTGGCTGAGCGCTCAGGGCCATCCGGTCGACGGTTTCGAGCTATCGAGCCTTGCCGTCAGCCAGTTCTTCAGTGAAAACCAGCTCGCCGCGACCGTGAGCGAAGTGGGCCCTTATCAGTGCCATCAAGTGGACAGCCTGCGCATTTTTCAGGGAGATTTTTTCGCCGCTCCCAGTCTGGGTCGCCGTTACCGGCTGGTCTATGACCGCGCGGCGCTGATCGCCCTGCCGACCGCGATGCGCCGCCAGTATGCAGCCCTGATCAGTTCGCTGGTCGAGACCGGTGGCCAGATCCTGCTGGTGACCCTTGAATATCAGCCTGAACAGCAGAGTCAGCCCCCCTTCTCGGTGGGGGAGATGGAGGTGCGAGCCCTGTTCGAACGGGACTTTCGCATCGAGGTGCTGGGGCGCGCCGCCGAGGTGGATCACCCGCGGGTGCTGTCGGGTCAGCTCTCCTACTTCGATGAGGTAGCCTACCGGCTGGTTCGCCGGGGCTAACGGGCAGCTAACGGGCGGGCAAAGGGTGAGCTACGCCGACAAATCGTCGGGCTACGCGCTCTTCGCTACCTCCTTTGACGTAGATCAACGTGACTGGCGGGGGGAGTGCCTAATATGAGGCTGTTTCTCAATCACTGTTGGCATTGCAAAGCGAGTATCGGGTCTGTCCCGCTTGCTGATCAGCAACTCAGTGTCTGATTTTCACGCTCATGTTCACTTTTGGCGGCTTTGGTCGCAATTGTTATGGTTTTTCCAGCCGACCCTGATGGGTCGGCTTTTTATTGTCTGCGATTTGCCGTGGGAATGGAAAAACGGGGGGAGTGCGAGGCCAGATCAGGCCTCGAAGGTGGCGGCATTGAGCCGAAATGCCCGTGGATCGTCGATAAATTGGCCGGTGATCCGCTCGTCATGTTCGTGTCCCTGACCATAGCTGCAGAGGATCAGCCGATCGGAGGTGCGCGAACGTAGCTGGGTGATAAAGCGCACCAGGTCGGCGCGGCTCAACTTGCCCACCTCGTCGCAGACCCGTTCCCGCTGATCAAACCCCAGATCCTTGTTGCCGATGCTGACCCACAGCCGCTGGCCGCGACTGCGCAGGTTGGCATCCCGCTCGCTCAGCTGGGCTTGCAGCCCCGCCTTGCTCTCCTGCCACTGCTGTTCGGTGAATTCGAGCATGGCGAGCGGGAAGAGGTCGATAAACTCCTCCACCGCATCGAGCAGGATCTGCGGTCCCGCCACCGGCGACTGGATATAGAAGATCAGCCCCGGATGGCGATTGAGGGGCAGGTTGCCGGCTCCCACCACATACCCCAGTTGCTGGCGGGTGCGCAGCTCGTGGAAGAAGGTGGAGGACATGATGTGGTTTGCCAGAGTGAAGCAGGCGAGATCCCGCGCCCGGGTGGTGCGGGACTGGTAGTAGACCAGCAGTGCCGAGTCCTCGTGATCGCAACCCTGCTCGCGAATAAGGGTGCCCCTGTCCTGAATGGAGATGAGCGGGCGGCGGGTCTCGCCGCTCGGCTTGCTGCTGGTGCCATTGATATCGCTCAGGTGACGCTCCATCAGAGCGGCCAGCTCCAGCGCTTCGGCGGCAGTCCAGTCGCCGTGTACCAGCGCCTCGACATGCACCTCGCCAAACAGTTGGGCCACGAAGCCGGGCATCTCTTCCAGCTCGACGGTGCGCAGGTGGCGCAGCAACTGCTCGAACGGCGGGTTGTTCGGCTGCAACAGGCTGGTGAGCTGGTTAAAGAGCTGGGAGATGGGGCGCGCCTTGGACTGGTTGTCCCAGTTGCGGATGAGCTGCTCCTTGATCTCGGCGAAGCGACCCGGATCCGGATACCCCAGGGTGCGGTTGCCGAGGATCATGTCGAGCAACAGCGGCTGCTTGTCGGCAAAACCGCTCAGGTTGATGGTAAAGCCCCCCTGATGGGCATAGATCTGATAGCCCAGCCCCGCCAGCTCCGCAGGATAGGTGAGGGCGTTGAGGTGGTCGGCCAACAGCTCCACGGCGAGGCGCGCCATGGCGATATTGCGCGGATTTTTTACCGCATGTTCGCTGTCGATGGAGATGTAGAGATTGCCCTTGGGCACGCTGAACAGGTGCTCATGGAGGTGCCAGAGGCGAAAACCGGGGCGATCGATAAGACAGGCGGGCATGTCGGCGGCAAGCTCGGGCGTACGCGGATCGAGCCTACTGCTGATAAAGGGGTTGGGCTTGGGTAGCGCCAGCGCCGGATCCGGCTCGCTCTGCTGCCAGCGAATTTTCTCGGCCTCGGTAATGGTCGTCACGCTGTAGGGGGTCTGATACCAGCGGGCCAGCCGATCGGTCGCCACTTCCGGCGCAGTGATGGTGATACGCAAATTGTGCGGGGTGAGTTTGGCGAGGAGGCGGCGGATCAGCCCCTCGTCATATTCGCGCATCATGTAGTCGCCGTAGAGCAGATCCTCAGGTTTGTAGCTAAAGAGGTTGAGCACCAGCCCCGACACCGTATCGAGGGGGCGGCCGCGCTCCTGAAAACGGAATGCCGATTCGAGCACGGTCCGTTTTTCGTCATAGCGCCAGCTCTGCAGCCCTTCGCGGCCAATCAGTTTCAGATAGCCAAACAGGGCGGCGAGGATGTCGTCCACATGTTCAAGGCCCAGAGGGGTGAGGCCGAAGTTGACGCCAAAATCCTTGAAGTTGGCGCCGCTGATGCCACCGCCCGCCGAGAGCTGGTTGACCCAGCCTTTCGCCTTGAGCAGGGAGAGCAGGCTGCCATCCCCCTCATAACCGATCAGATGGCTCAGGAAGGTGAGGGGCTTTTTGTCGTAGAACTCGTCCACATTGGGCAAGGGGAAGCTGAGCGACAGCTTGCGGGTCTCCTTGACCGGATTGATGTGGATGCGCACGCCGAGATCGTCGAGCCGGTAGAGCGGCATGGTGAGGGTCGGGGTTCCCAAATTGCGATTCAAAATGGGAGCAAAGTAGCGACAGCACCACTGCAACTGGGTATCGATGGATTCCGGCGAGATCATCACCAGTGCCATGCGATCCGCGCTGTAGTGGCTTTCGTAAAAACGGATAAGGTCGGAGCGCAGATCCCGTCCCGGCAGATCGGCCAGGGTATCGAGGTTGCCCACCGAGAACTTGGAGAAGGGGTGCGCCGGGTTGACCGTCTCTTTATGCACCTGATAGCTGCGGCGCATGTCGTCCTGCAGTTTGAGGCGATACTCGGAGTCGACCGCGTTGCGCTCCTTGTCCACCCACTCCGGATCAAAGGTGGGGCAGATAAAGAACTGGGAGAAGCGATCCAGCCCCGCTTCGAAGAAGCCGTTGTCGATCTCGAAGAAGAAGTTGGTGAATTCGGTGCCGGTCCAGGCGTTGTTGCTGCCGCCATGGCGGCTCATAAATTGCTGGTACTCACCAGGCTTGGGGTAGGTGCAGGTGCCGAGAAACAGCATGTGCTCCAGAAAATGGGCCATTCCCTGCCGGTCGGCGGGATCGTCAAAATGGCCGGTATTGACCGCCAGAGAAGCGGCGGATTTGTCGGTGTCGGGATCACAAATCAACAAGACCCTGAGCCGGTTGGCCTGCTCCAGAAAATGGTATTGCCGATGGTCATTGGGACTGGCATATGGGCTCATTGGCGTGTGACTCACGTTGGATTTATTTGAATTTAAACATGATTATCGACCCCGCTATCCCGTCAGGCAAACCCTTTTCTGAGAGGTAGCGCAATTGTTTCCACACCCGTGGCGGGGTAAGATCCCCCGGCTATCAAAACAGGCCCGTTGGGCGAGGTTGTAATGAAGATCTATATCATGCGTCATGGCCAGGCTGGCATGAATGCGAAAACAGATGAACAGCGTCCATTGACCGAGCAGGGTATTGAAGAGTCTATCCAGATGGCCCGCTGGCTGGCGCCTCAGCTGATTGGCCCGCTGGATCGGGTGATCCACAGCAACTATCTGCGGGCACGCCAGACCTGGCAAGCCATATGCAGTGAATTACCTGACGCAGCAGCCGTTGAAGAGAGTGGCGACATTACCCCTTACGGTGATCCCGCTTTCGTGGCCAGCTACCTCACCACTTTGGCGCAGCAACATGACCAGATCCTGATGGTCAGCCATCTGCCGCTGGTGGGTTATCTGGTGCAAAGCCTCTGTCCGGCCGCAGGAGCACCCATGTTCGCCACCTCGGGGATCGCCTGTATCGAGTGGCACGATGGCAAAGGAGCCTTGCTCTGGCTCGAAGGGCCGCATACAATAGGCTAAAAGTTAATAAAAAGTTATAGATTGAATTTTTTGGGAAGAGATGGGCGAGTTTTCCGGATTTTTATAAATACTTTACGGAATTAATTCGCAGAAGCTGCTGTCATACGGATACAACTGCAAGAGGTTGCAAACGATGAGAGTGTTCAAGAAGTACCTGCCACTGATGGTGGCAAAGCATGTCAAAACCTTCTTTAAAGGTCGGATTTACATCCATGGTCGGGGGCGGTTTGATTTCCAATCCGGTTTGTTGCTGATGCCGAATCCGGCGGATATTCCCCACCGCCAGACAGTCACCGAAGTCAACGAGCTGATCTCCAGACTGCACATGGATGCCGCGTGATGCGCTTCTGAACCTGTTTCTGCACTGATATGCCCGCACTTTTGCGGGCATATTTGTTTCTGGCTACTGGCGTTCACCATGTGGCTGTTCAGGCCCACACCTTTGTTTATCTTCCATCGCCCCCTATACTGGCCCGCTGTTGTCTCTTCGGTCTGGATCCTCTCATGCCCTTTGCCTTTCTGTTTCCTTTCTCCTGCATTGCTATCTGGGCTGGCAATGGCATCGTCAGCAAACTGGCGGTTGGTGTGTTGTCCCCGGCAGCCTTGGCCTGGTCGCGCTGGGTGGTGGCTGCGCTGGTATTAAGCCCGTTTCTGGCCCGTCGAGTATGGCGTGCCCGTGCCCGTCTGCGCGCTGGCCTTTGGCAGATCGCCATGCTGGCCTCGCTGGGCATGGTGCTTAATCAGACCTTTGGGTACTACGCCGCACAGACCATGGGGGCCACCGAGATGGGATTGATGATGGGGCTGACGCCACTGTTGACCGTGTTACTCAGCATCTGGCTGCTGCGTGAGCGGCCCACCTGGGGCGCCGTGCTGGGGGCGCTGCTCTCCATCTTTGGCTTGTCTATCTTGCTGGGGCAGGGGGATCCGACCCGACTGTTTACCCAGGGTATTCATATCGGCTCTGTCTACATGCTGCTCTCGGCGGGCACTTATGCCCTTTATAGCGTGCTGCTCAAGAAGTGGGATTTGGGGCTCGACAACTGGTCGCTGCTCTACGGTCAGGTGCTCTGCAGTGTGCTGATCCTGACCCCCTTCTTTCTGCTGGTGGATGGTCAGCTGCCAGAGGGGCGTGCGATCTGGCTGATCTTCTATGCGGGGATCCCCGCGTCGGCCCTCTGTCCCTGGCTCTGGATGCAGGGGATCACCCTGCTTGGTGCCAATCGTACCGCCATCTTTATGAATCTGCTGCCAGTGATGACGGCTGGCCTTGCCATCACCCTGCTGGGAGAGCGGCTGACCAGCTATCACCTGATCGGGGGCGGTCTGACTCTGCTGGGGGTTTTGCTGGCTCAGTTGCTGGTGCGTCCGGTGGTGATGGGCCGCCGCCGGGTAGTGCTGGCACCCTGTCCCGAAGAGTAATCTTGCGTGAAGGTGTAGAGGGGCCAAGTGGCCCGTTTGGCCGCCAATGAAAAGCGCCTGCAGCAATGCAGGCGCTTTTTTATGGTCACATCTTGCCGAGCCGGTTACTGGGCAACCAGATAGAGCTCCTTGCTGTAGACCACATCCTGCGGGTTAAGGTGGGGATAGCCTTTCACGAAAGGCTTGAGCAACCTGGATTTGACCGAGAAATAGATGGGGGCGATGGGGGCATCCGCATCAATGAGAGCCTCTGCCTGCTGATACAGGGCATTGCGTTCAGCGGGATCCAGCGAGTCGTGGGCCTTGGCCAGCAGGGCGTCGTACTCCTTGTTGAACCACTTGCCGCTGTTGGCGCTGCTGCTGGAGGTCATGATGTCGAGAAAGGTGGAGGCGTCGTTATAATCCCCGTTCCAGCCATAGCGGCTAACCCCGAAATCCCCCTCGTTCAGCGCCGAGACCATGGTCTTCCACTCCATGTTGTTGAGGGTGGCAGTGACCCCTAGGTTGTGTTTCCACATGGAGGAGACGGCCAGCGCAATCTTTTTGTGGCTCTCGTTGGTGTTGTAGAGAATGTCCACTGTGAGTGGCTTGTCCGGACCATAACCCGCTTCGGCCAACAGGGCTTTGGCTTGCTTGATCCGCTCCTCTTTGCTCTGCAGCTGGCTGGCCGGTTTTTTCAATTCAAAACCGTCCACAATGGGGGGCGTGAAGCTATATGCGGCAATTTGTCCCTGCCCCAGGATCTTGTCGGTGATAGTCTCCCGGTCGATGGCGAGCGAGAGCGCCTTGCGTACTTTCGGGTCATCGAACGGTTTGCGCTGGGTATTGAAGACATAGTAATAGCTGGCCAGCGTGGGGACGCTGACCAGTTCTTCCGGGCTCTTGCTCTTGAGCTGTTTGTATTGCTCCAGCGGATAAGTGGTGTAGTGCAGTTCACCGGTGCGATAGCGGTTGTAGGCGGCGGTTTCCGAGACGATCTCCAGATAGATCACCTTGTTCAGGACGGTGTGCTGGTTGTTCCAGTAGTGGGTATTGCGCTCGGCGCTCAGCCGCTCGTTGGGGGTCCACTCCTTGAGTACAAAGGCGCCGTTGGAGACGATATTGCCCGGTTTGACCCAATCCTTGCCGAATTTTTCAATGGTGGCCTTGGGGGCCGGGAATGTGGTGTAGTGGGCCAGCGTTTTTAGGAAGAAGGGAACCGGATTTTTCAGGGTGACCTGCAGGGTGTGGTCATCGAGCGCCTTGATCCCGAGCTCTGACGGGCTCTTCTTGCCCTGGGTCACCTCGCTTGCATTGACCACACCGGTCAACTCGATAAACCAGGCGTAGTTGGAGGCAGTCTTGGGATCGGCCGCCCGTTGCCAGCCGTAGACATAATCGGCGGCGGTGACCGGTTCACCGTTTGACCACTTGGCCTCGGGCCTCAGTTTGAAGGTGTAGACGGTACCTGTCTTGTCGACCTCGTAGCTGATGGCACCTGCTGGCTTGATCTTGCCGGTATTATCCAGCTCGTAGAGCCCTTCAAACAGATCGTTGACGATGGCACTACCGGCGGTCTCTTCTACCAGCTGGGGGTCGATGGTGGTAGGTTCGGTGCCGATATTGGTCACGTAGATTTGTTGGGCATCCGGCAGCAGCTTGGTACCGGCAGGCACCTGGGCAGCCCAGGCGGGAAGGGCAAACAGTCCGGCTACCATGCCGGCAATGAGAGTCTTGTTCATTGATAATCCTTGAGTTTTATTTGCTTCCAAAGCGAAATCAGTGTGCTGGATTGGCGATCGGATCTCAAGAGGCAATGGTTGAGGGAACGGCAGGGCCATCAGACTCCATTTTTAATGGCTCAAGGCCAGTCAGCTCATGGCTTGTCGCAGGTTATTGCCACGAATTAAGGGTCCGAAAGTTATCGATTGAAACCGAATGAAACGCGTCTTTTACCATAACGTGAGGCGAAATAGCTTATTTAATAGGCCGCTTAATTCGCTGCAAAAACAAAAAACAGACGTTACATTAGGTTACAAATCAAGGCCGCCGGTGATCGGCATTTTTTTTGCCGACGCCTGCAAACGTTTTCAATGCCAACGGATGCGATCTAAAGGAACAAAAATGCGAAACATGATCACCATGGGTGAGTTCATCGTCAAAAAGCAGGCGGATTATCCTACCGCGACCGGCGAGCTGACCTCGTTGCTCAGCTCGATCCGCCTTGCTGCCAAGGTGGTGAACCGGGAGATCAACAAGGCGGGACTGGCGGATATCATCGGTTCCATGGGCGCTGAAAACGTACAGGGCGAGGTGCAGCAGAAGCTGGATGTTTATGCCAACGAACGCTTCAAGGCGGCGCTCGAAGCGCGCGGCGAGGTGTGCGGCATGGCCTCGGAAGAGGAAGAGGACTTCGTCGCCTTTGACTCACCGCTCTCCAAAAACTCCAAGTATGTGGTGCTGATCGACCCGCTCGATGGCTCCTCCAATATCGACGTCAACGTCTCGGTCGGGACCATCTTCTCCATCTACCGCCGTTTGAGCCCGCAGGGTTCGCCGGTGACGCTGGAGGACTTCCTCCAACCGGGCAACCGTCAGGTCGCCGCCGGTTATGTGGTCTACGGCTCCTCTACCATGCTGGTCTACACCACAGGATTTGGCGTCAACGGCTTTACCTACGACCCCTCCATCGGCTGCTTCTGCCTCTCCCACGAGAACATCCGCATTCCGGAAGAGGGCAAGATCTACTCCATCAACGAAGGCAACTACATCAAGTTTCCGGACGGGGTGAAGAAGTACCTGAAATATTGTCAGGAGCGCGACGAAGCGACCCACAGACCCTACACCTCCCGCTATATCGGCTCCCTGGTCTCTGATTTCCATCGCAACCTGCTCAAGGGTGGCATCTACATCTATCCGTCCGGCACCAACTCGCCGAACGGCAAGCTGCGCCTGCTCTATGAGTGCAACCCGATGGCGTTTCTGGTGGAGCAGGCCGGTGGCAAGGCATCCGATGGCTTTGGCCGCATCATGGATATCCAGCCCACCGCGTTGCACCAGCGTACCCCTTACTTTGTTGGCTCGACCAAGATGGTGGAGCGGGCCGAGGCCTTTATGCGCGAGTTCTCCGCCCATGAGGATCCAGCCAACCAGGGCTGATCGTCAGAGGTGTAGGTTGGTGCTGAGCGCAGCGAAGCCCAACATTTACCGATGCGATTCCCTCTCCCCAGGGATAGGGCAGGGTGAGAGGAATGGTTTTCACTGCCCCCCTCATCCCCGACCCTTCTCCCACAAGGGGAGAAGGGAGACGCTAGTAGCCAGCCAACATAAGCAAAACGGGAGCCAATTTGGCTCCCGTTTTTGTTGGCATTCTCTTTCTGGCTCGCCGCCAGCGTTGCAGAGACTCACAGGCTGTTGCTGGCCAGATCAGCCAGCAAACCATCTACCAGTTTCAGGCGCATGGCGCGATCCTGGGTCGGCACCTGGAAGCGCAGCCGGGTCGGCCCGTCCATCTTGTAGACCCGTGGCTGGCTGGAGAGCAGTTTGACCAGATAGGCCGGATTGACCTTGGTCTCTTGCGTGAAGTCGAGATAGCCGCCGCGCTCGCTCATCTCCACCCGGCGAATGCCAAGGGCAGTGGCACGCTGACGGAAGGCAGCCAGCTCCAGCAGGGTTTTGGTCGCCTCCGGCAAGAGGCCGAACCGGTCGATCAGCTCCACTTTTAGCTCGCGAAGCTCCTGCTCGTCCGCCGCACTGGCAATCCGCTTGTACATGGAGAGACGCATATTGACGTCCGGAATATAGTCATCCGGCAGCAGCGCAGGCAGGCGCAGCTCCACCTCGGTGTGCTGGCTCATCAGTTGCTCCAGCGACGGCTCCTTGCCATTTTTCAGTGCCTCGACCGCCTGCTCCAGCATTTCCATGTAGAGGGTGAAGCCCACCGATTCAATCTGGCCGCTCTGATCGTCGCCGAGCAGTTCGCCCGCGCCACGGATCTCCAGATCGTGGGTCGCCAGCGCAAAGCCGGCACCGAGATCTTCCAGCGAGGCAATCGCCTCCAGCCGCTTGGCTGCATCCTTGGTCATCAGCTTGGGATGGGGGGTGAGCAGATAGGCATAGGCCTGATGGTGGGAGCGGCCAACCCGGCCCCGCAACTGGTGCAGCTGGGCCAGACCGAGGTGATCCGCCCGATCCATGATGATGGTGTTGGCGCTTGGCACATCGATGCCGGTCTCGATGATGGTGGTGCAGACCAAGAGGTTGAAGCGCTGGTGGTAGAAGTCGGACATGATCCGCTCAAGGTCACGTTCGCGCATCTGGCCGTGGGCGATGCCGATGCGGGCCTCCGGCACCAGTTCCGCCAGATCGGCGGCGCACTTCTCGATGCTCTCGACGTCGTTGTGCAGGTAGTAGACCTGACCGCCGCGCTTGAGTTCCCGCAGCACCGCCTCGCGCACCACCGCCGGTTCGTGCTGGCGGACAAAGGTTTTGATGGCGAGCCGCTTGGCGGGCGGGGTGGCGATGATGGAGAGATCCCGCATGCCGGACATCGCCATATTGAGAGTGCGTGGAATAGGAGTGGCGGTGAGGGTGAGGATATCCACATCGGCCCGCAGCGCCTTGATCTTCTCCTTCTGGCGTACCCCGAATCTGTGCTCCTCATCGACGATGAGCAGCCCCAGATCCTTGAAGGTGAGTTCGGAGCCGAGCAGCTTGTGGGTGCCGATGATGATGTCCACCTTGCCTTCAGCCAATTCCTTCATCACAGCGCTCTGCTCCTTGGCGGAGCGGAAGCGGCTCAGTACCTCGACCCGCACCGGCCAGTTGGCGAAGCGGTCGCGGAAGTTGTCGTAGTGCTGTTGCGCCAGCAGGGTGGTGGGCACCAGCACGGCAACCTGCTTGCCGCCGTGCACCGCCACAAATGCCGCCCGCATCGCCACTTCGGTCTTGCCGAAACCCACGTCGCCGCACACCAGTCGGTCCATGCTCTTGGCCTGACACATGTCCCCCAGCACCGCATTGATGGCGTTGAGCTGATCGTCGGTCTCCTCGAACGGGAAGCTTGCAGCAAATTGGCGATAGGCCTCTTTGTCGTGCTTGAAGGCAAAGCCGGCGCGAGCGGCGCGATGAGCGTAGACATCCAGCAACTCGGCTGCCACGTCGCGCACCTTCTCCGCCGCCTTGCGCCGCGCCTTGCTCCAGGCCTCGCCACCCAGCTTGTGGCTGGGCGGGTTATCAGAGCCGGTGTAGCGGCTGATAAGGTGCAAACTGGTGACCGGCACGAACAGCTTGTCGCCGCCGGCATATTCGAGGGTCAAAAACTCGGTGGGCAGACCACCGGCGTCGATGGTTTCGAGCCCCAGATAGCGGCCGACCCCATGATCCAGATGGACCACCGGCTGACCCTGGGTCAGCTCGCCCAGGTTTCTGATCACCGCATCGGAGCTTAAGTTTTTGCTCTTCTCCCGCGCCCGCTTGCTGCGCACTTTGCCGCCCAGCAGTTCGGTCTCGGTGATCAGCGCCAGTGGATCCTGACCGACCTCCTGCCACAGGAAGCCACGCTCAAGCGGTGCAACCAAGAGGCCGTGGCGATCCTGGCTTGCCATAAAGGCGTCGAGGGAGGGGAACTCTTTAGGTTGCAGCGAGATACGCGCCAGCAGATCGCCGAGCACCTCCCGTCGCCCTTCGGATTCCACCGCAAACAGGGTGCGCCCGGCAAAGCCTTGCAGGAACTGGTTAAGCGCCAGCAGAGGTTGCTCCTTGCTGTGATCGAGTTGCAGATCGGGCAGCGCCGAGATAGGCAGATCGTGCTGACCTGCATCGCCCGCAGTGGCGGCCTCTTGCAGCCGCACCGCGCCATATTGGCCCAGAGAGGCAAAGAGCTGCTCCACCGGTAGATAGAGCTGGGCTGGGGGTAGCAGGGGGCGGGTGTTGTCCCAGCGTCTGTCTTCATAGCGCTGGCCGATGTCGTTCCAGAAACGCTGGGCGGCGGGGTAGATATCCCCCACCGTGAGCAGCAGGGTCTCTTCCGGCAGGTAGTCAAACAGGCTGGCGGTCTGGTTGAAGAAGAGCGGCAGATAGTACTCGATGCCGGCGGGCCAGCGCCCCTTGCTCACCTCCTGATAGACGGAGCCCTCGGCCCGCGACAGCTCGAACTGCTCGCGGAACTGGCCGCGAAACAGTTCGATGGCCGCCTCGTCGGTAGGGTATTCCCGGGCGGGTAGCAGGCTGACAGTCTTGACCGGTTCGCTGGAGCGCTGGGTCTCGGGATCGAACGGGCGGATGGAGTCCACTTCATCGTCGAAGAAGTCGATGCGATAGGGGCTGCTACTGCCCATGGGGAAGAGATCGAGCAGGGAGCCGCGAGCGGCAAATTCGCCATGTTCCAGCACCTGATCCACCGCCACGTAACCCGCCTCGGCCAGGCGTCCGCGCAGCTGTTGCAGATTGAGGCGCTGACCGGCCTTCACCATCAGGCTGTATTTGTCGAGATAGACCCGGGGGGCGCAGCGCAACATCAAGGTGGAGATGGGGACAATCAGCACCCCCTTGTTCATCTGCGGCAGCTTGTAGAGAGTCTCGAGCCGCTGGGAGATGATGTCCTGATGGGGAGAGAAGGTGTCGTAGGGCAGGGTCTCCCAATCGGGGAACAGTAATACGGGGGCGGACTGATCGGCTAGCTGCTTGTCTGCCAGCAAATACTGAAGCTCCTGCTCCAGGCGCAGGGCGCTCGGGGTATCGGCGGTGATAAGCAGTACCGGCCCCTTGGCTTCATTGGTGAGACGGGCTGCAATCAGCGAGAGGCTGCTGCCGACCAGCTGGCCGAGCGTGATCTTTTGGCCCGCTTTGGCGGGCAAGGCGGGGAGTGTCATTGGCATGATTCGATTCTTTTAACGTTGACGTTATCTATCGCGACGTTCGCTCTGGTTAGCGCTGGCGTTCTTGGGCGCGCAGCTTGAGCTGCTTCGATTGCACGTGGAGGCTGGCTCGAACCAGCAGTTCACGGTCATCTTCGCGGATCCGCACATAGTCGAGCTGCACATGGGTGCCATGTTCACCGCCGTCGAGCTGTTTGACCTGGCCATAGCAGTAGATGGCGGCCGCCTCTTCCCGCAGGAAGATCTTGAGGCGGACGATCTGGTGCAGGTGCGGCGCATCCCCGTGATCATGATAGGGGTGTAGGTAGGTGAGCTGGCCAGCCCCGAAGCGCAGGGTGTGAAAGCGCTGCTCCGGATGGTCCTGCAGGGAGAGCACATAGCCCATGATCATGTCGATCTTGCGGGACTGCTGATTGACGATCTCGATCAGATCGTGCATCGACTCGTTCTGGTTGCGCAGCAGGCGAGTGGTCACCAGATCGATGGAGGTAATGGCCGAAGAGATCCGAAAGGGCTCCGGCAGCTCAGCGTCCAGCTCCTCCAGCGAGGGGAGGTGGAAGTCGGCCGGCATGGGGATCACATTGACCGGCGTGGCATGAGTGACGCTGAAGAACTGTTCCTGCATGGAGGCTATCCCTTGTTGTCATGGACGGTTTCCCTTTATTATCCGGTATCTTATTTTGTTGGCAACGTACATATCCTTGAAGACCGGACTTTTTCAGCCCCTTTCGCTGGCCATCGGCCTGCGTTATGCAGGCTCGAAGCGCAGCAATCGCTTCGTCTCATTTATCTCCCTGTTCTCTACCTTTGGCATCGCCATCGGGGTCGCCGCCCTGATGGTGGTCATTTCGGTGATGAACGGTTTCGAAGGGCAGCTCAAAGGGCGCATCCTCGGGGTGATCCCCCATGTGGTGGTGACCAATGAGGCTGGCCGCATTGATGCCGACCCGCAAGGCTTGCCGGATCTGGCCAAATTACCCCATGTGGTCGCCTCGGCCCCCATGCTCGACAGCGAAGGGATGCTGCAAAGCCCCGGCCAGCTGACCGGGGTGAGCGTGCAAGGGATCGACCCTGCGCAGTGGCCCAAGGATGACATCCTCCACAGCCAGATGCTGGGGGGGCGCCTCGATACCCTGCAGGCGGGTCACTACCGCATCGTGCTGGGGCAGGGGGTGGCACGCCGCCTCAATGTCTCCATCGGCGATCAGGTTCGCCTGATCCTGACCGAAGGGACCCGCTTCACCCCGTTTGGCCGGGTACCGGCCCAGCGCCTCTTTACCGTCTCCGGCATCTTCGGGGTTGGCGCCGATGTGGATAACCAGATTGCGCTGATCGCGCTGGGGGATGCCCAGCGGCTGCTGCGTCGGCCGCCAGAAACCGTCGGTGGCATTCGCCTCTGGCTCGATGATCCGTTTGCGGCCGATGAGGTGATCAAGACGCCGTTGCCTGACGGATTGGTCTGGCAGGATTGGCGCCGCGAGCGGGGCGAGCTGTTCCAGGCGGTCGCCATGGAAAAACGGATGATGGGGCTGATGCTGGTACTGATCATCGCCGTCGCTACCTTCAACATCCTCTCCGCGCTGGTGATGGTGGTGACGGACAAGGAGGGCGAAGTGGCCATCCTGCGCACCATGGGTATGAGTGAATCAGGGATCGTTAAAATCTTCATGGTGCTTGGCGCCTCCAGCGGGGTGATTGGCGCCCTGTTTGGCGGACTGGCAGGCCTTGCGCTCTCCCTGGGTCTCAACCCTCTGCTCAATGCGGTGGGGCTCAACCTCTATATGGCGGCGGGCGGCAGTGGCCTGCCGGTGATTGTCGAGCCGGCTCAGGTCATCACCATCTTGCTGGGCGCCGTGCTGCTGAGCTTCAGTGCCACCCTCTATCCGGCGGCCCGCGCTGCGCGGGTGAAACCGGCCGAGGCGCTGCGTTATGAGTAATGCCGTGAATAATACATCTTCTGTTGTGACTGGTGCCCCCGTAGTTGCGGGTGCCAGCGTTGTTACCGAGGCAAGTGGAGCCCCTGTTATGAATGAAGCCGTATCCCGTGAACCTCTGCTGCGCTGCCAGGCGCTCAATCATGTCTATAAAGAGGGGGAGCTGGAGACTCAGGTGCTCAAGGGGATCGATCTCTGCGTCGCGCCCGGTGAAATGCTGGCGGTGGTGGGGAGCTCGGGCTCCGGCAAGACCACTCTGCTGCATCTGATGGGGGCGCTGGACAACCCCTCCAGCGGCGCCGTGCTGTTCAAGGGGGAGGATATCCACCATTGGGACAGCCGTAGCCAGGCCCGTTTTCGCAACCGCGAGCTGGGCTTTGTCTACCAGTTCCACCACCTGCTCTCCGAGTTCAGTGCGCTGGAAAATGCGGCCATGCCGCTGCTGATCGCCGGTGAGTCGGTGGCGGTTGCCACCGAAAAGGCAACCAAGATGCTGGGGCGGGTGGGGCTCTCCCATCGCTTGAATCACCGTCCCTCCGAGCTCTCCGGTGGCGAACGTCAGCGGGTGGCCATTGCCCGGGCGCTGGTCAACGAACCGAGTCTGGTGCTGGCGGATGAGCCTACCGGCAATCTGGATCACGCCAGTGCCACCGCGGTGTACGAACTGCTGTGTGAACTGAATCGTGAACTGGGCACTGCGTTTGTGGTAGTGACTCACGACTTGAGCCTCGCGGCCAAGCTCCATCGCCGGGTGACCCTGGTGAGCGGCGTGATGGCGGAGGTTGCCTGATGTTCAAACCGCTGCCCCTCTTTCTGGGCCTGCGTTACAGCCGCTCCCGCCGTCGCAACGGGTTTATCGCCTTTATCTCTGCCTCTTCCCTGATCGGTATTGCCCTCGGGGTGATGGCGTTGATCCTGGGCCTCTCCGCCATGAACGGTTTCGAGCGGGAGCTTAAAGATCGGGTGCTCTCGGTCGTGCCGCAAGGTGAGCTGGACGCCGTCGAGCGGCCGCTGCCGGATTGGCCACGTCTGCGTGACTATCTGCTGGCCCAGCCGGGCGTTGAGGCGGCTGCGCCGGTCATTCGCCTCAATGGCCTGCTGGAGCATGGCTCTGCCCTCAAGGGGGTGCAACTGCGCGCCGTGCTGCCCGATCTGGAAGCCAATCTGTCGGATGCCGGCAAATACATGACGGGCCGTGGTCTGCGTGAGCTGCAACCGGGTGAACGTGGGGTGATCCTTGGCAAGACCATCGCCGACAAGCTGGGGGTCAAGGTGGGGGATTCTGTTGCCCTGCTGCTGCCGCAAGGGGGCGATCAGGCGGGGATCAAGAATCCCCGCCGCGAAGCCCTGACCGTGGTAGGGCTGCTGGAGATCGGCGGTCAGCTCGACGGCCTGCTCGGCTTTATGCATCTGGCCGATGCGCAAGCGATCACCGGCATGGGCAGCGATGTGGAGGGCTTCAGCCTGCGGGTGAGCGATGTGCTTAATGCACAAAATATTACGATCGCCGCGGCGCAGCAGTTCCCTCATCATGTTTACATCCGCAGCTGGATGAACAGCCAGGGTTATCTCTATCAGGACATCCAGATGGTGCGTACCGTCATGTATGTGGTGATGCTGATGGTGGTGGCAGTGGCCTGCTTCAACATCGTCTCCACCCTGGTGATGGCGGTGAACGAGAAGCGCAGCGAGATCGCTATCCTGAAAACCATGGGGGCGAGCCCCGGCCAGATCCGGCTCACCTTCGTCATTCAGGGGATGGTCAACGGCGTGGCCGGTGCCCTGCTCGGCGCCCTGCTGGGCGGGCTGCTCTCCAGCAAGCTGACCCAGATCCTGAGCGTTGTCGAAAAGCTCATCGGTCACCGCTTCCTCAATCCGGATATCTACTTTATCGACTTTTTGCCGACCGAGTTGCATATGCAGGATCTGCTTATCGTGACGGGCGCCGCCATCCTGATGAGTCTGGTGGCGACCCTCTATCCCGCCTGGCGGGCGAGCGGTCTGGTGCCATCTCGCGAGCTGGGTCACTGATGGGTTGCATCTAATCCGCTGATAAAGACGAAGAGCCCGCCGGTGTTAAACCGGCGGGCTCTTCTGTTTTCAGGTCATGTAGACTGGCTTAGTGAGCGTTCAGCTCATCGAGCGGCAGGGAGAAGCTGGCCACAAAGATATCGATAAAGTAGCGCATCTCCTCGCTCATCCGGGCTGCCAGCATGGCCTCGAGGCGCTTGCGAGCCGGTTCGAACTCCCGGTTGCCCGCGTTGATCTCCTCCAGACACTTGGTATAGGCGCAGAGGGTGTCGGCATCCTTGACCAGCCTGGCCAGCTCGTCATCCTGGGCTGCCGAATCGAGCAGGGGGCGAAAGTCCTCCACCAGTTCCGGCGGCAGCATGCCAAGCAGACGCTGCTCGGCGGCCAGCTCTATCTTCTTGTACTCGCGGGCAATTTCGGGGTTGAAGTATTTGACCGGGGTGGGCAGATCGCCGGTCAGCACCTCGCTGCTATCGTGGTAGAGGGCCATCACGGCGGCGCGGTCGGCATTCACGCTGCCGCCAAACAGTCGATTTTTGATGATGCCGAGGGCATGGGCCACCATGGCCACTTGAAGGCTGTGCTCGGCAATGTTTTCCGGCTGGATGTTGCGCATCAGGGGCCAGCGGTAGATGAGTTTCATGCGGGCGAGATTGGCGAAAAAGTGGCTGGGTAACATGACGGCCTCAACAAAAGAGAATAGAAAAGGGCAGACCCTAGTCTGCCCTTTTTTTCGTTGCAGGGCAGCGTCTGCCCGCGCATTTCCCGTGTTTAGCGGATATAGCGGCCCGATTCAGCCTCTTGATTGGTCACAATCATCTGGCCGATAGGCGCCAGACTGATGAGTGCCAGCTTGAGATGCTGGATACCGAACGGGATACCGATAATGGTCACGAAGCAGGCCAGCGCGGAAGCGATGTGGCCGATGGCGAGCCAGACACCGATCAGCACGAACCAGAGGATATTGCCAATCAGCCCCAGAGTGCCGGTGCCGATATCGCTCTGGCCAGTCATGGTCTTGCGATTGACGGCCTGCTTGCCAAACGGGAAGAAGGTAAAGGTGCCGATCACGAAGCAGGCACGTCCCCAGGGGATGCCGACCAGCGAGATAAAGCAGACAAGACCGGCCAGCCACCAGGCCAGGCCCATAAAGACACCTCCCAGTACAAACCAGAGCAGATTGAACAAGAAGCGGAAAAAGGCCATGTGAGTGACTCCAGATCATCAATTTGGTTGCCACCATAACGAGGGAGGGGTAGGGACGCAATGGTTGATTGGCCCAATCGCCATTTGGCTGGACAAATTGAGTCGCCGCCCGCAACGGTGGGCTGTTTTTCGGTGAAAAATGGGCAATAAAGCGGCGTTCGGATGAAAAAAGGTGAACAAACGCAAAATTATTGCCATCGGATAGTTGAAGTCGGGCACCTCTCTCCCCATATAAAGGGCAGTTTTGCACGAATTGTGCTTGCACGCCGCTCAATGTGGGGGATGTGTGGCTCGACTCGACCAAAGTGCGCCGCTATAATGCCGCGTCATATTTTCTCATCACAAAGACATATCGTTGTCTTTATAAACAGGAAGACTCCGGGCTTTGCCCAGGGGCAATAAAGGGTCAGCACACAGTGCTGAGTTGAACGAGGTAGAAGAATGCAAGTTTCTGTAGAGACAACCCAGGGTCTGGAACGCCGTCTTACCATCACTGTACCGGCTGCTACCGTAGACGCCGCTGTGCGTAAAGAATTGAATGGCCTGGCCAAAACTCGTCGCATCGACGGTTTCCGTCCTGGCAAGGCTCCGGTTGCCATCATCAAGAAGATGTTCGGCGCCATGGCTCACGCCCGCGTTGCTGATGAAATGATGCAGAGCAACTTCATCAAAGCCATCATCGAAAACAAACTGAGCCCGGCCGGTGCCCCGACCATGGATCCGAAAGAGATCAAAGAAGGTCAGGATTTCGAGTTCACCGCCACTTTCGAAGTGTACCCGGAGTTCGAAGTTGCAGGTCTCGAGACCATCAAGGTCGAGAAGCCGGTTGCGACCGTGAAGGATGAAGATCTGGCCAACATGATCGACACCCTGCGCAAGCAGCACGCTACCTGGGCTGATGCCGATGTTGCCGCTGCCAATGGCATGCGTGTGACCATGGACTTCGTCGGTTCCATCGACGGTGAAGAGTTCGACGGCGGCAAAGCTGAAGGCTTCAACCTGGTGCTGGGCGCTGGCCGCATGATCCCGGGCTTTGAAGACGCCATCCTGGGCAAGAAAGCGGGCAACGAGTTCACCATTGAAGTGACCTTCCCGGCTGACTACCACGCTGAAAACCTGAAAGGCAAAGAAGCCAAGTTCGCTTCCAAGCTGATCAAGGTTGAAGAGCAGATCCTGCCTGAGCTGACCGAAGAGTTCGTCAAGCGTTTCGGTATCGAGAGCGGTTCTGTTGAAGAGCTGAAAGCCGAAGTGCGCAAGAACATGGAGCGCGAACTGGCTCAAGCCCTGAAAAACAGCGTGAAAGAGCAGGTTCTGAACGGTCTGGTTGAAGCCAACCAAATCGACCTGCCGAAAGCAGCTGTTGCTCAAGAGATCGATGCTCTGCGTCAGCAGGCTCTGCAGCGCTTCGGTGGTTTCCAGGGCGGTAACGCTCCCGAGCTGCCGGCTGAACTGTTCCAGGCTCAAGCCGAGCGTCGTGTACGCGTAGGCCTGCTGCTGGGAGACGTGATCCGCACCAACGAGATCAAGGCTGACGATGCCCGTGTAAACAGCATCATCGAGTCCATGGCGACTGCCTACGAAGATCCGAAGGAAGTGATCGAGTACTATCAGAAGAACGAACAGATGCTGAACGGCGTTCGTAACCTGGCAGTAGAAGATCAAGCCATCGACCTGATCCTGTCCAAAGCGCAAGTGACCGAAAAAGAAGTTGCCTTTGACGAAGTGATCAACAAGTCTGGCGCCGCTGCCTAAGAACATTTGACTTAAGGTCAAGACTGTTAAGTATAATGGCTCGTGTGATCTCCACTCGGGCCATTTTATTTTAGGGACAATGCCTTATGTACAAGAACTATAACGATATGACCGATTCTCCCAGCAATGCGCTGGTCCCCATCGTGGTCGAACAGACTGCCAAGGGTGAACGTTCCTACGATATTTACTCCCGTCTGCTGAAAGAGCGGGTGATCTTCCTGACTGGTCAGGTTGAAGATCACATGGCTAATCTGGTGGTTGCCCAGCTGCTGTTCCTCGAGTCCGAGAATCCGGACAAGGACATCTATATCTACATCAACTCGCCGGGTGGTTCGGTGACTGCGGGCATGTCCATCTACGACACCATGCAGTTCATCAAGCCGGATGTCAGCACCGTCTGCATGGGGCAGGCCTGCTCCATGGGTGCCTTCCTGCTGGCCGGTGGCGCCAAGGGCAAGCGTTTCTGCCTGCCTAATGCCCGTGTGATGATCCACCAGCCGCTGGGTGGCTTCCAGGGTCAGGCATCTGATATCCAGATCCACGCCCAGGAGATCCTGAAGATTAAAAATACCCTGAACGAGCGCCTGGCGTTCCACACCGGTCAGGACATGGCTACCATCGAGCGTGACACCGATCGTGACAACTTCATGTCCGCCGAGCAGGCCGTGGCCTATGGTCTGGTAGACGGTGTCCTGAGCCAGCGTAGCTGAGCAGGGTGTCCCGGTCTGTTGTAAACTCAACAGGCCGATCCATCCTCTATTGATAAAACGAGGTTGCTGAATGACAGAGAAACGCAAGGGTGAGGGTGATAAGCTGCTCTACTGCTCTTTTTGCGGCAAAAGCCAGCATGAAGTGCGCAAGCTGATCGCTGGCCCTTCCGTCTACATATGTGATGAGTGCGTCGAGCTGTGCAACGACATCATCCGCGAAGAGATCCGCGAGATCTCGCCCAAGCGCGATGGTAACGAGCTGCCGACCCCTCATCAGATCCGCGCTCATCTCGATGACTATGTGATCGGGCAGGAGTACGCCAAGAAGGTGTTGGCCGTTGCCGTCTACAACCACTACAAGCGTCTGCGCAACAGCGGCGAAAACAGTGGTGTGGAGCTCGGCAAATCCAACATCCTGCTGATTGGCCCGACCGGTAGCGGTAAAACCCTGCTGGCCGAGACTCTGGCTCGTCTGCTGGATGTGCCGTTCACCATGGCCGATGCGACCACCCTGACCGAAGCCGGTTATGTGGGCGAGGACGTGGAGAACATCATCCAGAAGCTGCTGCAAAAGTGCGACTACGACGTAGAGAAAGCCCAGCGTGGCATCGTCTATATCGACGAGATCGACAAGATCTCCCGCAAGTCGGACAACCCCTCCATCACCCGCGATGTCTCCGGGGAAGGGGTACAGCAGGCACTGCTCAAGCTGATCGAAGGGACCATCGCTTCCGTGCCGCCGCAAGGTGGTCGCAAGCATCCGCAGCAGGAGTTCTTGCAGGTTGATACCTCCAAGATCCTCTTCATCTGTGGCGGTGCCTTTGCCGGTCTGGACAAGGTGATCGAGCAGCGTTCCGTGAAGGGAACCGGTATCGGTTTTGGCGCCGAGGTGAAATCCAAGGATGCCAAGGCCACCCTGAGCGAGACCTTCGCCAAGGTAGAGCCGGAAGATCTGATCAAGTATGGTCTGATCCCCGAGTTCATCGGCCGTCTGCCGGTGGTCGCGACCCTGACCGAGCTGGACGAGTCTGCGCTTATCCAGATCCTGAAAGAGCCGAAAAACGCGCTGACCAAACAGTACGCTGCGTTGTTCGATCTGGAAGGGGTCGAGCTGGAGTTCCGTGACGACGCACTCAACGCCATTGCCCGCAAGGCGATGGAGCGTAAAACCGGTGCTCGTGGTCTGCGTTCCATCGTGGAAGCCGTGTTGCTGGATACCATGTATGACCTGCCTTCTCTGGAAGGGGTCAGCAAGGTGGTGATCGACGAGACCGTGATCAAAGGGGACTCCGCGCCCTTGATGATCTACGAAAATCCCGAAACCCAGGCTGCTGCATCAGAGTAAATGTCTGATTTTTAATCAAATGGAAGGGGCTTTTTGCCCCTTTCATGCTTTTTACGGTTTCGGCGATTGAATCTCATCTCAGCGCCCCCATATACTCAGCCAAGCGCTTTGCCAACGGTATAACAAGCCGAGAGGACATATATGAACCTAGAGCGTTCAGAACGCATCGAGATTCCCGTCCTGCCTCTTCGTGACGTGGTGGTTTATCCCCACATGGTCATTCCACTCTTTGTGGGGCGGGAAAAATCCATTCGCTGTCTGGAAGCGGCCATGGAGCAGGACAAGAAAGTTCTGCTGGTGGCCCAGAAGGATGCGTCAACCGATGAGCCAACGGTGGAGGAGATCTTCACCGTCGGGACAGTGGCCAATATTCTGCAGATGCTCAAGCTGCCGGACGGCACCGTCAAGGTGTTGGTAGAGGGGGGACAGCGTGCCCGCCTGGAGCGGATGATCGACGACAAGGATTTCTTTGTCTGCGAGGCCCAATACATCCCCTCCCAAGCCATTGAGGAGAAGGATCAGGAAGTGCTGGTTCGCTCCGCCATCGGCCAGTTTGAAGGCTATATCAAGCTCAACAAGAAGATCCCGCCCGAGGTACTGACCTCGATCTCGGCGATCGACGATGCTGCGCGTCTGGCTGACACCATGGCGGCCCACATGCCGCTCAAGCTGGAAGACAAGCAGAAGGTGCTGGAGATCGTCTCGGTTTCCGAGCGCATCGAATTCCTGATGGCGATGATGGAGTCGGAAATTGACCTGCTGCAGGTCGAGAAGCGCATCCGTACTCGCGTCAAGAAGCAGATGGAAAAGAGTCAGCGCGAGTATTACCTCAACGAGCAGATGAAGGCCATCCAGAAAGAGCTGGGTGAGCTGGAAGATAGCCCGGATGAGTTTGAAGCCCTCAATCGCAAGATTGAAGAGGCTGGCATGCCGGAAGATGCCCGTGAAAAGGCCCAGGCCGAGCTTGCCAAGTTGAAGATGATGTCTCCCATGTCCGCCGAGGCTACCGTGGTTCGCAGCTATGTGGACTGGATGGTACAGGTGCCGTGGAAGGCGCGATCCAAGGTCAAGAAAGACCTTGGCAAGGCGCAAGAGGTGCTGGATGCCGATCACTATGGCCTCGAGAAGGTCAAGGATCGCATCCTCGAATATCTGGCGGTACAGGCAAGGGTGAACAAGCTCAAGGGCCCCATCCTCTGTCTGGTTGGGCCTCCCGGTGTGGGCAAGACCTCGTTGGGCCAATCCATCGCCAAGGCGACAGGCCGCAAATATGTGCGGATGGCCTTGGGTGGGGTGCGTGACGAAGCGGAGATCCGTGGTCACCGCCGTACCTATATCGGTTCCATGCCTGGCAAACTCATCCAGAAGATGGCGAAAGTCGGTGTGAAGAATCCGCTGTTCCTGCTCGACGAGATCGACAAGATGAGCTCGGACATGCGCGGCGATCCCGCCTCTGCCTTGCTGGAAGTGCTTGATCCGGAACAGAACAACAGCTTCAACGATCACTATCTGGAAGTGGATTATGACCTGTCGGACGTCATGTTCGTGGCCACCTCCAACTCCATGAACATCCCGGGTCCGTTGCTGGATCGGATGGAGGTGATCCGTCTCTCCGGTTACACCGAAGATGAGAAGCTCAACATTGCCAAGCAGCATCTGGTTGCCAAGCAGATCCAGCGCAACGGTCTGAAAGAGTCCGAGATCACCATCGAGGATTCTGCCCTGGTCGGGGTGATCCGCTACTACACCCGCGAGGCGGGGGTTCGTGGTCTGGAGCGCGAGATCTCCAAGATTTGTCGCAAAGCGGTCAAGCGCATCCTGCTGGACAAGAGCATCAAGCATGTTCAGGTCAATCAGGCCAACCTCAAGGAGTTCCTCGGGGTACAGCGTTTCGATTACGGTAAAGCCACCGACCAGAACCAGATTGGTCAGGTATGTGGTCTGGCGTGGACCGAAGTGGGGGGCGATCTGCTTACCATCGAGACCACCAACATGCCGGGCAAAGGCAAGCTAACTTATACCGGTTCTCTCGGTGAAGTGATGCAGGAGTCCATTCAGGCGGCCATGACGGTGGTGCGTACCCGTGCCGAGAAGTTGCGGATCAATGCCGACTTCTACGAGAAGCGCGATATCCACGTGCACGTACCGGAAGGGGCCACCCCCAAAGATGGTCCGAGCGCCGGTATCGCCATGTGTACTGCCTTGGTCTCCAGCTTGACCGGTAATCCGGTTCGTGCTGATGTGGCGATGACAGGGGAGATCACCTTGCGCGGCGAAGTGCTGCCCATCGGCGGTCTCAAGGAGAAGTTGCTGGCAGCCCATCGTGGCGGCATCAAGCGAGTGCTTATTCCGAAAGAGAACGAGCGTGACCTTGAGGAGATCCCGGCAAACGTCAAACAAGACCTTGAAATTTATCCGGTTCGCTGGATTGACGAGGTGCTGGAATTGGCGTTGCAGGACAATCCGCAGGGGTTTGAGCGCGTTTCTGTCGTGTAAATGTTGATGCGCCGCAAATTTGGCGCATTCGACGGGTGGTTAAGGCTTGCATGCGCCCGATAACGGAAGTAGCCTTGACCACCGATCGGGTACTCGTGATGAGTCGCAATGCGTTGTGTGGCGCGGGTTTGCGCCAGATTGTCACTTGCAACTGATCAGGAGGCTTGCTATAAAACCTCCACTTGTTGTGGCCAGGGAAATCAGCGCCGCAGCGGTGTTCGATAAAAGGGGAATATAAGAGTGAATAAATCTCAACTGATTGACAAGATTGCAGACGGTGCCGATATCTCCAAAGCTGCCGCTGGCCGTGCGTTGGATGCCTTCATTGATGCTGTTGGTGAAGCGCTGAAAGAGGGTGACCAGGTTGCTCTGGTTGGTTTCGGTACTTTCGCTGTACGCGAGCGTGCTGCCCGTTCAGGCCGTAACCCGCAGACTGGCGCGACCATCGAAATCGCTGCTGGTAAAGTTCCTGCCTTCAAAGCCGGTAAGGCCCTGAAAGACGCTGTTAACTAAGTCGGTCGCTGATATCCGTCGGCTACCGTCCTTGGTCGCAGACCAGACAAGTTAGAGAGTCTTCTCTCATACTGATTGACCAAGGCGCATCGCAATCGGTGCGCCTTTTTATTGTTTACGCCCATCGAGTTCGGGAGCATAAGTACAAACATGATGTTGGATAAACTACGCGAAGGGGCGCAGGGCAAGGTAGCCAAGGTTATCTTGGGCCTGATCATCCTCTCCTTTGCCTTGGCTGGTGTAGGTAGTTACCTGAACGGCCCGGCCCGTACCGCCCCCGCCACCGTCAATGGCACCGAGATCAGTGCAACCGCACTGGAAAATGCCTACCGCAACGAGCGCGCCCGCATGGAATCCCAGATGGGAGAGGCATTCAGCCAGCTGGCCGCGAACCCCGATTACATGAAACAGTTCCGCCGCGGTGTGCTGGATCGCCTGATCGATCAGGCGCTGCTGGACAGCAAGGCCCGTGAACTGGGTCTGCGCGTCAGCGATGAGCAGATCAAGCAAGCCATCGTGGCCATGCCGGAATTTGCCGAGAACGGCAAGTTCAACAATGACCGCTATCTGCAGCTGATCCGTCGTGCCGGCATGACTCCTGAAATGTTCCGTGACTCCCTGCGTCAGGACATGGTGCGTCAACAGTTGATGAGCGCCCTGCTGGGCACCGAATTCTCCCTCAAGGGCGAAGCGGAGCAGCTCGACAAGCTCTACAACCAGACTCGCGATCTGCGTCTGGTGCGTCTGGCTGCCGCCAACTACATGGCTGATGTTCAGGTCTCCGACAACGAGCTGGAGCAGTACTACAAGACCAATGGCGCCCGTTTCATGAACGACGAGCAGGTCAAGGTCGACTATCTGCTGCTGGACGCTGCCAACCTCGCCAAGGATATCAAGGTCACCGAGCAGGATGCCCAGGATTACTACGACCAGCATCAGGACTTGTTCCAGCGTGCCGAGCGTCGCCACGTGGCTCACATCCTTATCCCGTTTGGCAAGGATGAGAAAGCGGCCGAGCAGAAAGCAGAAGCCGTGCTGGCCAAAGCCAAGGCGGGTGATGATTTCGCTGCGCTGGCCAAGGCTGACTCTTCCGATACCTTCTCTGCCAAAAAAGGCGGCGAGCTGGACTGGTTCGAGAAAGGGGTGATGGATCCGGCCTTCGAGAAAGCCGCGTTCGCCCTGAACAAGGCTGGCGATCTCTCCGGCGTGGTGAAGAGCCCGTTCGGTTTCCACATCATCAAGTTGCTGGGGGTTGAAGCAGCCCAGACCAAGCCGTTTGCCGATGTGAAAGAAGAGACCATCACTCGTCTGCAAGCTGACAAGGCCAAGGAGAAGTTCTTCGCCGAGCAGCAGAAGATGGCTGACAACAGCTTCGAAAACCCGGACTCGCTGGATCTGACCGCTGATGCCATGGGGATGAAGGTTCAATCTTCCGATTTCTTCACCCAGGCGACTGCTCCGGCTCCGCTGAACGATCCCAAGGTGCTCTCCGTGGCGTTTTCCGAACAGCTGCGCGATGACAACACCAACTCTGACGTGATCGAGCTGGCTGACGGCAAGGCGCTGGTGCTGCACATCACTGGTCACAAGCCCAAAGCGGTCAAGCCGCTGGCCGAGGTGAAAGAGCAGGTGATTGCCGCCATCAAGCATGACAAGGCTAGCGAAGTAGCCCGTGGCAAGGCCCAGGGCCTGCTGGACAAGCTGAAAGTCGGTGAGAGCATCACCGCCGATCTGACTGCACTCGGTCTGAAAGTGGAGACCCACAAAGGGGTTGCCCGCTTCGATCGCGAGCTGGATCAGAACCTGATTGCCCAGGCGTTCACACTGCCTCATCCGGTCGACGGCAAGCCGAGCGTGGCTCTGGTTGCCGAGACCAATGGTGACCGCGTTGTAGTTGCGCTGGACAAGGTCAACGTCCCTGCCACCGCATCCGGCATGGCCGCCATGCTGCAAGCTCAGCTGGGTCAGGGCAAAGCCCAGGTAGATTACAAGTCTCTGATCGACGAGCTGCGCAAAGCTGCCAAGATCGAGTACTTCACCAGTGTGGAAGCAACCGTCGAGTAATCGGCACTGCGCAATCCATTGAAAACGGCTCCGTGATGGAGCCGTTTTTTTATCTGTGGGCAAGAGGGGGATATTTAAGCTCTGCTCTCTACTCTGTGGCGTGCAGTCACACCGCGGCTATACGCCATCTCAGTCGTCTAAATACGGAATATAAAAAAACCGGCACGTGTGTGCCGGTTTTTCATTGCGAGCTTGCAAGGCGGGGGTTACACCACGCCCTGGGTGCGCAGGTAATCCTCGTAGGTGCCGCCGAAGTCGCGGATGCCATCTTCGGTCAGCTCTAGGATACGGGTCGCCAGAGAGGAGACGAATTCGCGGTCGTGAGAGACGAAGATCAGGGTCCCTTGGTAGAGCTCCAGCGCCATGTTCAAGGATTCGATGGATTCCATGTCCAGGTGGTTGGTCGGCTCATCCATGATCAGGATATTGGGGCGCTGCATCATCAGCTTGCCGAACAGCATGCGACCCTGCTCACCACCGGAGAGCACCTTGACCGGCTTCTTGATGTCGTCCTGAGAGAAGAGCAGACGGCCCAGTATGGAGCGTACAGCCTGCTCGTCTTCGTTCTCCTGTTTCCACTGGGCCATCCAGTCGAACACGTTGAGATCAGTGTCGAAGTCTTCGGCGTGATCCTGAGCGTAGTAACCGATCTGGGCGTTCTCGGACCACTTGATGGTGCCGGTATCCGGTGCCAGTGCGCCGACAAGGGTCTTGATCAGAGTGGATTTACCGATACCGTTGGTACCCAGAATGGCGACCTTCTCGCCCACTTCCATCATCATGTTGAGGCCCTTGAACAGGGGACCGTCGCCATAACCCTTGGATACACCTTCCACTTCCAGGATGTTGCGATAGAGCTTTTTGTCCTGCTCGAAGCGGATGAAGGGGTTCTGGCGGCTGGAGACCTTGACGTCCTCAATCTTGATCTTGTCGATCTGCTTGAGACGGGAGGTCGCCTGACGGGACTTGGAGGCGTTGGCGCTGAAACGGGAGACGAAGGATTGCAGATCGGCGATCTGGGCCTTCTTCTTGGCGTTGTCGGCCAGCAGACGCTCGCGCGCCTGGGTGGCGGCCAGCATGTAGTCGTCGTAGTTGCCCGGGTAGACGCGCAGCTCGCCGTAGTCCAGATCCGCCATGTGGGTACAGACGGAGTTCAGGAAGTGACGGTCGTGAGAGATGATGATCATGGTGCTTTCACGTTCGTTGAGCACCTGCTCCAGCCAGCGAATGGTGTTGATATCCAGGTTGTTGGTCGGTTCGTCCAGCAGCAGGATGTCAGGGTTGGAGAAGAGGGCCTGTGCCAGCAGCACCCGCAGTTTCCAGCCTGGGGCCACTTCGCTCATTGGGCCGTTGTGCTGCTCAAGGGGAATGCCGACACCCAGCAGCAGCTCGCCTGCGCGCGCTTCGGCGGTGTAGCCGTCATACTCGGCAACCAGACCTTCCAGCTCGGCGGCCTTCATATAGTCTTCGTCGGTGGCTTCGAGGTTGGCGTAGATGGCATCGCGCTCGGCGATAGCCGCCCACAGCTCGGTGTGACCCATCATGACCACGTCCAGTACGCGCATATCTTCGTAGGCGAACTGATCCTGACGCAGCTTACCGATGCGCTCGTTGACGTCCAGGCTCACATTACCGCCAGTGGGCTCCAGATCACCACCGAGGATCTTCATAAAGGTGGACTTGCCACAGCCGTTGGCGCCGATAAGGCCATAGCGGTTGCCGCCGCCAAACTTGACGTTGATGTTCTCAAACAGCGGCTTGGCGCCGAACTGCATGGTGATGTTGTTGCTGCTTAACAAGGTATGTGTCCCGATTGGTCTGTCAAATGGCGCGCATTATGGCACAGATCCCCCGAAAGTTTTAGCGAGAAGTGTGATCTTGATCGGGGCAAGCGGGGCGTGCAGCCGATTGATGGGCAATAAAAAAAGCCGGCGCGAGGCCGGCTTGGAAGGATGAACTTGATCTGTTAGTGGGAGGTAGCGCCAGAGGCCCCCAGCCCGGTTTGGGAGCGAACGAACTGCGGCAGGAACTTGGCATGCTCGTCGGCGGCGTTCTGGGAGCTGTCGGTGATGGAGAAGAACCAGATCCCGACGAAGGCCAACCCCATGGAGAAGAGGGCAGGGTATTCGTAGGGGAAGATGGCCTGGGCATGGCCCAGCACTTTCACCCACACGGTCGGACCCAGGATCATCAGGGTCACTGCGCTCGCCAGTCCCAGCCAGCCACCGTAGACGGCGCCACGGGTGGTCAGGCGTGACCAGAACATGGAGAGGAACAGCACCGGGAAGTTGCAGCTGGCGGCGATGGAGAAGGCCAGACCGACCATGAAGGCGATGTTCTGCTTCTCGAACAGGATCCCCAGACCAATGGCAACCACACCCAGTACCAGAGTCGTCATCTTGGAGACGCGCAGTTCATCAGTCTCGTTGGCCTTGCCCTTCTTCAACACACTGGCATAGAGGTCATGGGAGACCGCAGAGGCTCCGGCCAGGGTCAATCCGGCGACTACCGCCAGAATGGTGGCAAATGCCACGGCAGAGATGAAGCCGAGGAACAGACTTCCACCCACTGCATCAGCCAGGTGGACGGCTGCCATGTTGGTGCCGCCCAGCAGGGCGCCGGTGGCATCCTTGAAGGCCGGATTGGTGCTTACCAGCAGGATGGCGCCAAAACCGATGATGAAGGTGAGGATGTAGAAGTAGCCGATAAAGCCAGTGGCGTAGAACACCGATTTACGCGCCTCTTTGGCATCGCTCACGGTGAAGAAGCGCATCAGGATGTGGGGCAGGCCGGCGGTACCGAACATCAATGCCAGACCGAGCGAAATGGCGGAGATGGGGTCGGAGACCAGCCCGCCCGGGCTCATGATGGCGGAGCCTTTCTCGTGCACTTTGACCGCTTCACTAAACAGGGCGCCGATGTCGAAGTTGACCGATTTCATGACCATGATGGCCATGAAGCTAGCACCGGAGAGCAGCATCACTGCCTTGATGATCTGCACCCAGGTGGTGGCCAGCATGCCGCCAAACAGCACGTAGAGCACCATCAGGATACCAACCAGCACCACGGCCACATGGTATTGCAGGCCAAACAGCAGCTCGATCAGTTTGCCGGCACCGACCATCTGGGCGATCAGGTAGAGGGCGACCACCACCAGCGAGCCGCAGGCGGAGAGGGTACGCACCTCAGTCTGCTTCAGACGATAGGAGGCGACATCGGCGAAGGTGTATTTGCCGAGGTTGCGCAGCCGTTCGGCGATCAGGAACAGAATGATGGGCCAGCCCACCAGAAAACCTATGGAGTAAATCAGGCCATCGTAGCCGGAGGTGTAGACCAGCGCGGAGATCCCGAGGAAGGAGGCGGCGGACATATAGTCACCGGCGATGGCCAGACCGTTCTGGAAGCCGGTGATACGGCCACCGGCCGCATAGTAGTCGGAAGCCGAGCGGTTGCGCTTGGAGGCCCAGTAGGTGATGAACAGGGTAGCGGCCACAAACACCAGAAACATCACGATGGCGGCGACATTAAGGGGCTGACGCTCCACGGCGCCAGAGATTGCATCGGCCGCCAGCAGGGGAGAGGAGGCCAGTGAGGTCAACAGCAGCAACTTGCCTTTCATGATTGCACCCCTTTGAGGATCTTCTGGTTCAGTTCATCAAACTCGCCGTTGGCGCGAAAGACATAGACGCCGGTCAACACGAAGGAGGAGAGGATCAATCCTACCCCGACAGGAATGCCGCGAGTAATGGTCGAACCTTCGCTCAAGGGGGTGCCCAGCCAACCGGGGGCAAAGGCGATGAGCAGAATAAACGCCAGGTAGAGTCCCAGCATCAGAGCCGAGAGGGCCCAGGCAAAACGCTGGCGCTTGGCGACCAGCTCCTGGAAGTTGGGATCTTGCTGGATCCTCAGATAGCTTTGCTGTTCCATTGCAGTTCTCCATGACATGAGTGTCAGCGGTGGATGGGGTAACCCCGACGAGCAGGCAATCTGCTCATGTAAGCAAAATGTGAATTAAATGTTATTTCTCGACAATTAGACTTTGGGATAAGTGAGCGGCGAGCCGCAGGTCAGGCGCAGGTAGATAAGCGCGGCCGTGGTGGCATCGGCAAGGGCATCGTGGGCGGGCAGGGGGGGCAGCGCCAAGTGACGGCAGATGGCACTCAAGTGGAGGTCAATCGCAGCATCGGGGTAGCGGCGATAGAGGTGGTCATGATAAAGCTGGCTCACCTCGATCCCTCGCTGGGGCAGGGTCAATCCCCACAATTTTTGGCAGGCGAGATTGAGAATACGCAGATCGTAGGCGAGGTGATAGCCCACCAGTTCGCGCGGGCCGATATAGTCGAGCAGCAGGCGCAGCGCGGCTTCCAGCTCCATTCCCTGTTGCAGATCCTGATGGCGCAGACCGTGGATTATCACCGATTGGCTGGTCAGGCTGGCCGGTGGCTGTACCTTGATGGCGAGGGCCTCACCGGTCAGCAGCCGGTTGCCCTGAATGCGCACCGCCCCGATGGAGACGATCTCGGCCTGCTCGGGATCGAGACTGGTGGTCTCGAAATCGAGGGCGATCCGTTCATCTTCCGGTGGGGTGGCAAAGAGCGGCGCGAACTCGCCCGTTCGGAACGTGCGGCCATACCAGTAGCGTCGAACGCGGCTCAACATGGCTATTGTCTCAGACGAAAGTGCAAGGTGAGCCACTGCTGGAACTTCTTCACCTGATGTAGCGCCTGGCGAAGCAGATCCCGCTCGCTGTGGCTAAGCTCGCTTGTCTGCACCCGACTATTGCCTCCCTTTAGCTGGCTGCGCAGCCTCAGCCGGATAAAGAGCCGAAACGCCTCTGCCAGATTGCTGCCATAGTCGGCACTGAGCCGATCGGCTGCCACCAGCGCATCGATACGCCCCAGGGTTGAGGTCTCCAGAATGCCAGCCTCAAGGGCCAGCATGCGGATACCGTGCACCAGCGGAAACAGGCCGCCCCGCTTGAGATCCAGCCCTTCCGGTGGCTGCTCCAGCCTGCCAAACAGAGTGAGGGGGGCATGAAAGGCCACCGCCGGTCGCACCATCTCCGCCAGCAGATCCCGCCTGTCCGCCAACTGCTCGCGCAGCGCTCTGGCAACAGGCAGATGGAGCTGACGATCCCCTGCTATGGGGTGAGCATCGGCCAGGGTGGCGAGCCAGAGCAGCTCATCCTCATTTGCCGTGGTACAGGCGCTGGCAATGGCGCTTTGCCACTCATCGCCTGTTTTTACCCAGGCCGGATTGTTCACCATTACCTGCCCGGGGCACAGCGGGTAGCCGAGGTGCTCCAGCAGGGCGCTGAATTCGGCCAGATCGGCTGCCTGGGTGGGCCATGCCAGCCCCTCTGGCAGGATCAGGGCGTTGTCCTGATCGGTTTTGAGGATCTGCTCGCCGCGCCCCTCCGAGCCCAGCATCAGCAGGCAGACCTTATCCTGCACCTCGGGGGGGATCACCAGCGCAAAGGCTTTGGCGATCAGTTGCTCGTTGATGGTGGCGATGAGCTTCATCAAAAAGGCGGTGTGGATCCCCTGAGCAAACAGCGAGCGGGTCAATTGTTGCTGCTCGCGGGCGACTGCCTCCAACGTCGGCAGGCTGTCGGCGCGGGCGATACGTAACGTCAGCACGTGGGAGTGGGTCGAGAAGAGCCCCAGCACCTGGGTCAGTTGCAAGATGCCCGCCACCTCGTTGCCGCGCCACACCACCAGTCGCTTGATGCGATGGCGGGTCATCAGCAGCAGGGCATCAAACAGATAGCTCTCCAGCGGCAGACCAATCAAGGGCGTGGGAGTCAGCACCGAGAGGGGGGCCGTCAGCGGCAATCCCTTGAGAGTCAGGGCGTGGAGCAAGGTCTTGCGGGTTGCCAGCGTGAGGGAGCCGTCGTGGGCCGGGGAGAGCAGGCAATCGGTCCCCTCGCTCACCATGGCTTCGGTGGCCGCCAGCAGTGACAGCTTGCTGTCGACGATAAGCGGTGCCTGCAGGTGGCCCGGTTCGATGCGGGTCAGGATAAATTCCGCCAGATTCTTCTGACCCAGCTGTTCGCGTTGCTCCTGCTGGCGCTGGCGCTCGGCCAGATTGGCGGTGAAGTAGCTGGCAAACTGTGGATCCTGCTCACAGAGCGCCAGAAAGGTGTGGCGAGGAATGAGCTGGCAGAGGCTATCTTCCAGCGCGGTGAAGCGGTGGCGGCAGCGGCCGTCAAACTGGGCGCGCACATCGAACAGATCATCAACCCCGTAATCACCAAACTGGTGGTGAGGGGCCGACTCTTCCACCGCTCCCTTGATGATGAGATAGAGGCCGGGAGGCTCGTCCCCCTCCTTGAGCAGCAGATCCCCGGCCCGAAAATAGCAGAGCGAAAGGTGACGGGAGAGCCGCTCGCGCGCCTCCTCGCCCAGTCGGTCGAACGGTGGTCTGGCAAAATTGAACAGGGTTGACATGACAGCGTCCTCTGCTGGCTTGCGGCACTCATGCAGCTCCCAGTGTGACAAAGGGAGGGGGAGGCGACCAGCCGACTTTAGTCTCAGCTGTACCGCCTGTTCACACTCTGATAACGTGGTGGTATGACCAGTGAGTCAGTTTCAGGGATCAAGGGGAGGACAAGGGAGATGGAAAAACCAAGGATCAAGTGCGAGATCCACGACGGGATTGCCGAAGTGATGCTGACGCGGGGGGACAAACTCAATGCGCTGGACCGCGCCATGTTCAGCGCCATCGATGAGACATTGACGCAGCTCGCCCGGCACAAGGGGCTGCGGGCGGTGATCCTGCATGGCGAGGGGCGAGCCTTCTGCGCCGGGCTGGATGTGAAATCCATGCTGAGACAGCCGGTAGCGGCGCTCGATATTCTCAAGCGTGAAGCAGACGAGGCGACCAATCTGGCCCAGCGGGTTGCCTATGGCTGGCACCAGCTGCCGGTGCCGGTGATTGCGGTGACCCAGGGAGTCTGTTTTGGCGGTGGCTTGCAGATTGCGCTCGGCGCCGATTTTCGCTTCAGCACCCCCGATTGCCGCTTCTCGGTGATGGAGATCAAGTGGGGCATCATTCCCGATATGAGCGGTAGCGTCACCATGCGCAACCTGATGGGAGTGGATACCGCCATGGAGCTGGCCATGAGCGGGCGCGAGCTGGATGCCATCGAGGCCAAATCCCTCGGGCTGGTAAGCCGGGTCTGCGCCGACCCGCTGGTGGAGGCGCGCGAGTTTGCCCGCACCCTGATCACCAAATCGCCCGATGCACTGGCGGGGATCAAGCAGCTTTACAGCCAGGCCTGGGCCCGCAGCGATGAAGCCATGCTCAAAGAGGAGACTCGGCTGCAAAAGCAGATTTTGGGGCGACCCAATCAGTGGCGAGCCACCCTTAACAGCCTGTTTCGCTGGCGGCTGCCCTTCGGGCCGCGCCGCAATCCGCTCTGACTGCGAGCTGCACGAGCGATCTACGGTATGCCCGACTACTTGGGTGGCTTGCAGTCGGCGCTGCTTAACCAGGATGCCACCCTGTTTCGGCGCAAGTACTTCCTCAACGGCGCCCACATGGGCTTCATCTTCTACGCCACCGACCCGAACATGGACGACGACACCGAGGAGGAGATGAAGGAGATGATCGCCAGCAGCAAGGGGGTGGGGAACTTTCGTTCCATGTTCGTCAATATCCCGGACGGCAAACCCGATGGCATCAAGCTTATTCCGGTGGGGGATATCGCCACCAAGGACGAGTTTGCCGCCATCAAAGGAATCACCGCTCAGGATGTACTGACCAGCCACCGTTTTCCGGCGGCGCTGGCCGGTATTATTCCGACCAATGGCGGGGGAGGGCTCGGGGATCCCGAGAAGTACGATGCCACCTATGCCCGCAACGAGGTGCTGCCGCTGTGCGAGCTTATCCAGGATGCCATCAACAGCGCGGGACTCCCGTCTCCCTGCGGGTCGATTTTCGGGAGAATATCGGTTCGGCTGTATAAACAAACAGTGTTTGCTGTGGCAAGATAGGCTGTTGATTTGGATAGAAAAGGGGGCGTAATGCGGGTTTATTGCAAAGTGTGTGGCCAGCGGGGCCGCATTACCAAGACCAACCGACTGAGCGATGATGTCTCGGATCTCTATTGTCAGTGCACCGATGCAGAGTGTGGCCACAGCTGGGTGGCCACCTTGTCGTTCGCTCACACCCTAAGCCCCTCGGCCAAGACCACCAACCAGCTGGTGCTGAGCTTGATGGGGTCACTGACGCCAGAGGGGCGGCAATTGGTATTGAAAGGTATGGGGGGGCAATAGTACCCCTAGTTGTTCGGTACCGTTATAAATAGCTTGTTTGTCTTGTTACAGGGTTAGACATTTTGCTGTTCCGTGAGCGGGATGCGAAGAATGGTCTCATGCTGTGCAAATCGATATTCGGTGATTCTCGAAAGGACCATATCCTGCAGGATCGCAAGCAAAGCAGCTATTGCTCGGACCAGAGGAACAAAATACTGCTTGTGATATTGCGCCACCTCTGGACTTTCCTCATGGGGAGTGTGTTCTCGCAAAATCGGATATGAGCCGTGCGCGATAGTACTTCTGAGATTGTAGAATTCCTTCATCCAGTTTTGTTGTTTCGATGGCGTACCAATGATTTTTGCAATTCGTTGCCCTAGGTTTTTTTGCTTTTGCTCATCTTTCTTAACTAATAGGCCATCTAGGGCTTGGGAGATGAGTAGCACCTCAGCAATATTGAAGTCCTCATAGCGGGCCATTTCAAGTAATGAAAATAGTGCTCGCTGCACAGGGGTCGCTGCGATATCCAAATCATGAATACCACAATCGATTAGCCACTGCCATGCATCTCTGAATGGAATCTGGCGATATTTTGGCCATCCTTCGTCTCGTCCAAAGCGTGCACAGTCCTCGAAGTAGAAACAGTGCATTGAAGGCGGTGGCGAATCTTCGCGGTCTAAATCAGTGATCTTGTAGAGCTTGCATGAGGCGGGGAGGCATAAGTTAGCTGCAATGAAAATCTCTTGAAGCAACAGGTCTACTAGTCGCCGTGGTGTGTGACGGCAGTTGGTTGCCGGTTCATTTACCGGCCTAAGCCGAAAAACCAGCGTTGTGCCACATTTGAGGTGAGAGTATAACTTGTAAAACAGGTCTTCTCTGTCGCCACTTGTCGTGTTGTACTCATGAAGAAGGCGCAGATCCTTAATGACTTGTGACGCATCCACATCAACTATGTATTCGGCCACCTTCGAAATATCATAAGCGCGGGCAGCTATCTTGTAGTTTGAGAAGAAATCGTTTATTTGTTCCCAAAGGGTAATGATTGGCTCAATTGGAGTTCGTGCGTCGTCTGGAAAGACATTTACCTTACCAATGCGTATCAAGTGTTCGGGGACCATAAGTAAATACCAAAATGTTTAAGGCTGCCAAAATACTCAGCTTTGTAGTGGATGCGAGGCCGCGATGAAATCGCTGTCATTGTACTTTTCCGTGTTAATTTATCACATCATTTGTTTATGGTAAGCGTTATTTTCAAACCGAGATTATTTAAAGCCGACACCTGACCTGAATGGCTTAGTAACTCACAGTTGTATGGGTTATTAGCCTCTTTTAGATCATCGTTAGAATACCCCAAGTATAGCCGAAGAGATTTTATTGAATGCTCAGATGAAACCGTGGCATCAGTAAATCGATGCATGGGAGAAGAAAATTCCGAGTACATCCCAGCGTAAGCCCCGTCGATAATAAGTTCTTGCAAGTGAACAAAGAAACCGTTCTGTTCCTGCCGAAGCATTACGCGCATCTTCTTGTTGTTGTTTGATTTAAAATCGATGTCTTGTAAAGGACTCATGGATTCTCCTAGAAAGTTAAAACTTTGCTCACCGTAAAATTAGGAGCGTAGCGAGTGATTTTTCCACGTGCAGCAACTTGTTATGTATTTTCTTCTGGAGCTGCAAGCTCCCAAGAAATTGCTCGCATAGTTCCATTGTCGTTCACAATCTCTAATTCTGGCGAGCTCACCAAGTTAACATCTCTTAATTTAAGATCGGATAAACTCATAAAGGAGGCATCTCGAGTGCGTCGTTCAATGAATCTCAACATATTTGATATGTACTCATTTTGATCAGAAGCCCACCTCTCTTTCGTTACATGAATACACACAATATCCGTTTCAGTGTTAATTACCATGTCACGAAATCTGTCCTTTTTTATACCTGATTCTGTAAAGTGCTCTGGGTGACCGTCATATTCCATTGCCCATATGCCAATAACTACCGACTCAGTATTTTTATCAAAGATTTCTATAGCCAGATCAACATACCAGTAGTCTTGCCTCTTTAAATTTTTTCCATTAAGCCTCAAAGGTTTAGGAACCCGATATTGAGGGTGAATCAATACTGGGTGACCATTTTGAGTTTTAGCTCTCAATATAACTTTGTTTGGCATAGTTTTGAAAGCATATAGCTCTATACCATTGAATTCTTTGAGCAATGCAGAAACAACATGAATTTCGGCATCTGAAGTTCTGCTACTACCGTAAAGTGCAGTTGGAACTAATAGCCCATGACTTTTAGATAAGATCTTTACCTTTTTTCTTTTTTTATTACTGAGATTCTTATTGAACTGCTCTAAAAACCTTTGTTCTGCTGTCATTAAAGACTCCTACAGCAAAAAATACATAACAGTGATTAGATGGAAGGTGGTTTTAATCCGTTCATATAGATATCTATACCGCACAGTATCACTTCGGTTACCACCATAAATAAATCATTTTAAAATCATAGTATTACTATCACATGCCAAGTGTCCATGTGTATTCGCCTGACGCCCTGTTTTTTGTGGCAGACGTTCTGCGTGCTGTTCATCCCCACTCGTCGCTGTAGTCGCCTTGTTCCTGCATCCACTCCGGGGTGTCCAGCCCCTCCAGCACCCGCCAGATCTCCGACTGATAGGGATCGGGCAGCATCTCGATCCAGTGGTGCGCCCCGGTGTGACCTTGTGCTTGGTAGACCTTGCCGCACAAATCAACCAGCATCGGCCAATCCTCATCCCCCTCTGGTACAGTGTATTCATTCGGCAGGTCCTGTTCGGCGGGCTGTAGTCCATCCAGTTGCAAATCCGGCTCGCTTGGTAGCGATCGGCTCGACTGCACCTGCCCGTTCTCCAGCCAGAGGGTGAAACCGTCCGCAGTGATGCTGGCTCCTGCCCGCAATCGGTCGATGGAGAAGGGCGATAGCCCCCATTGTTCTCTCATGATCTGGTCTGTGAAGGCATCAGGATATGGCTGCGTACAGTTATTGTCAGAGCTCCAAGGTGCCGGGCTGTCGCCCGTCTTAACCCCAACCCCCCCTCGCTGCAGCCTCGGCGGCTTTCCTGGCTTCATGGGTGCCGGCGGGCACAATTTCCCACCCTTGCAGGCGCGTTTTGATGCCCAGGCGAGCCGAGGTGATGCCCATCAGGCGCTTGATGTCTTCGCCATAGCTGTTGGCCTGCTCCTCAATGAGGTGGGCCAGCTTGATGGGGTGTTCGGCACGGGTGGCCAGTGCACCGCCCATGGCGTGCAGGTAGCAGCGAAAAATGCCGTTATCCGCGGCAAAGCGAGCCGCCTCAAAGCGCGGGTCTTGCAGCACTGGCTTGGGTGGGCCCACCAGATCGGCATTCTTCTTGGCGTTGCTGATGCGGCGCAGCTCGCGCCATACCCCGACCGGGGCGCCGCCGATCTGCTGGAAGGTGCGAATGCCCCACCAACTGGCCCAGGTGACGGCATGCTGGGCAGCTTCATTTGCGGCGGTGCCAGCTTCTTCGTCATCGTCCAGGTAAGCGCCATCGATGTTCTTGGCAATGTATTTAGCGATATAGCCTGCGGCATCACCTTTAGTTGGATCGATTTCCTCCCAGTCAAAGCGGGGAGTAAAGTCGGTAAAGGGTGGGGCGCCCTTGATATTCCGTACCAGCTCTTCGTGGTCATCGGTCAGGGCATAGCGTCGTAGGGTTCCGATCACCCGGTTGCGATCTTCCGGGCGCATAAATAGCAGCAGGTGCCAGTGCGGGGTGCCTTCGTGGTGGGCCTCGCAAACGCGAAATCCATAGACGGGCGCGTTCCACCGTTTGAGGGCGGCCACTTGATACTTCATCAGACGATGACATACGCCCACTTTGCACCGGATTATCTGAATGATGCGGTCCCGCTTTAACCCGCTGGAAAACCATCTTAAACCAGCTTGATCTTCCTCGAGAATGGGCCGAAAAAAGTGTCCACATTTTGCCAATTTTGGTGTCTTTTCACGTCATAAAGTGTCCCCTTATGTGGCACTTAACTCCTTGGGTTGAATGTAACTTATTGAAATTAAAGAAATAGAAATGGCAGCCGAGGCTGCCATTTTTTATTGATGTCTTATGTCGTTCTGGTTCAGGAGAGCTTGCGATCCTGATCCGGCTCGAACTGATGGCCCGATTTCTCCCGCTCCAAGTTCTCTTCGGAGCGTTTGCCCACCCAGTAATCGGCGTTCTTGATGCCGAGCTTCTCCGGGTGGAATACGGGGTCAATCCCTTGTGCCTGCTGCGCTTCATAATCCTTCAGACAGGTGAAGGCGGTCTTTTGCAGCAGCAGGATGGCGATGATGTTGAGCCATGCCATCAGGCCGACCCCGATATCACCCATGCCCCACGCCAGATCTGCCGTCTTGACGGTGCCGTAGACAGTGGCAGCCATCAGCGCAATCTTCAGCAAGAAGGTGAGCCAGGGGCGATTTATCTTGCGGTTGATGTAGGCGATGTTGGTTTCGGCGATGTAGTAGTAGGCAACGATGGTGGTGAACGCGAAGAAGAACAGCGCGATGGCCACGAAAATGCTGCCAAAGCCCGGCATCATGCTCTCCATGGCGGTCTGCACATAGCCCGGGCCTGCTGCGATACCGGCAATACCCGTGTAGATGGCGGCGCCGTCCGGCCCTTGTACGTTATAGAGGCCGGTGATCAGCAGCATAAAGCCGGTGGCGGAGCAGACGAACAGGGTGTCGATATAGACGGAGAACGCCTGCACCAGACCCTGCTTCGCCGGGTGACTCACTGCCGCCGCAGAGGAGGCGTGCGGCCCGGTACCCTGACCCGCTTCGTTGGAGTAGACCCCGCGTTTTACCCCCCACATGATGGCCAGACCCAGAATGGCACCGAAACCGGCATCCAGACCGAAGGCGCTCTTCCAGATCAGCAGGATCACGCCCGGCAGCTGGCCGATATTGAGGGCGATGATGACGCAAGCCACGATGATGTAGCCCAGCGCCATAAAGGGTACTACGGTACTGGCGAAGTTGGCGATGCGCTTGACGCCACCGAAGATAATAAAGCCGAGCAGCAGCGCCAGACCGGCGGCTGTGACGTTCGGATCGATATTAAAGGCGGTCTGCAGGCTTGAACCGATGGAGTTGGCCTGCACCCCCGGCAGCAGCACGCCGCAGGCGAATACGGTCGCGATGGCGAAGGTCCAGGCGTACCACTTCATGCCAAGCCCTTTCTCGATATAGAAGGCTGGGCCGCCGCGGTATTCACCGTTGATCTTCTCTTTGTAAACCTGACCTAGGGTGGACTCCACGAAAGCAGAGCTGGCGCCGAGGAAGGCGACCATCCACATCCAGAACAGGGCGCCCGGACCACCGAAGGTGATGGCGGTGGCCACACCGGCGATGTTACCGGTACCCACGCGACCGGCCAGGGTCATGGCCAGCGCCTGGAAGGAGGAGACACCGGCATCGGTGCTCTTGCCATCAAACATCAGACGCACCATCTCTTTGATATGACGCAGTTGCAAAAAACGGGTGCGCAGGGAGAAGTAAAGACCGACTCCCAGACACAGGTAGATGAGCGCAGGGCTCCAGATTACACCATTGATGGCATTGACGATTTCATTCATGTACAACAACTCCTTTGTTGTGTTTGTGGCGCTGTCTTGGCGAGATCTTGGCCTCGCTCTCTGTCACTGTTTTCGGCCCTGTTTGTTAACAATCCAGTTAACAAATGAGCGCGAGATTGAGGGGTTAAGCAGAGCGCAAACACGCGCCATGCATGGCTTGTAACATATCGAGTTGTATCGGTGCTTCCCAGCGAAAAATGTTGCCTTGTTGCAAATTTGTGAATTGACAAGGGTGAGGGGATAATGGCAGGCAGCGTTTTCTATGAGTAAAGATGAGATCCTCCTTGTTGATCTGCGCCAGACAATGTGACGGGCGTAACACAATGGAAAGCAAACATGAGGCCAACAATGAAAAATGACCCTGAGACGTTGACGATCCGTCCCCCTGAGGCCGACGACGGGAGCGCCATCGCCCACCTGTTCAGCCAATTGGGGTATCCTGCCGAAGGCGCTGACGTGACGGCACGCCTGTTGGCGCCGGATCCCGCGAGCGTTGTGCTGCTCGCCTCCCAGGGCGACAAGGTGGTCGGCGTGCTGGTGTGGCACAAGCTGGCACCGCTGCATGTTGCACCAGCTTGGGGCCTGATCTCGGCGCTGGTTGTCGATGAAGGGGCAAGAGGGGCGGGAGTGGGCGCAGCCTTGCTCAAGGGAGCCGAAGCGATGGCGCGGGCCGCAGGTTGCGCCCAGCTGGAGCTATCCAGCAGTCTCAAGCGCGAGGCGGCCCACCGTTTCTATCTGGCGCAGGATTATCAGGAGCGGCCGAAACGGTTCGTCAAACTGCTGTGACCTGTTTTTTGCATCAAAAGAAGGAGTAGGCGTGCTGGGATGGTTCAAATGGCTGGGTGGTCGCCCGCAAACGCCCATGAGTGAGGATGAGTTGGCGCTGTGGCGTCAGGCGCTGGCGGCTGTGCCCATCTTGCAAGGGCTCAGCGACACCGAGCAGACAATGCTTATCGGCTTGGGGCAACAGCTGCTCAAGCGCAAGACCCTGACCCTGATCGGGGTAGAGCTCAGCCCACGCCAACAGGCGGTGCTGGCGCTGCAGGCAGCGTTGCCCATTCTTCATCTCGGTATCGACTGGTATCGCGGCTTTCACGAAATCATCATCATTCCCGAGCCTGTCACCCGGCGTCAGGAGGTGCAGGATGAGTTCGGGCTGGTGAGCGAGTTTGAAGAGGAGAACGCCGGCGAATCCTGGCCGCAAGGGCCGCTGGTGCTGGCCTGGAGCGAACTGCAGCAAGATGGCGACTGGGACGGCTTTAATCTGGTGATCCACGAGCTGGCTCACAAGCTCGATATGCTGGGCGGTGAGGCGGACGGTGCGCCGCCGTTGCCGGGGCAGATGAGCAGCCAGCTGTGGCAACAGGCCTTTCAGAGCGCCTTCGACGAGTTGTGCCAGCAGCTCGACCGGGACGAAGTGACCGATATCGATCCCTATGCGGCCGAACATCCCGCGGAGTTTTTCGCCGTTAGCTGCGAATGTTTCTTTACCGATCCGCTGCGGCTGCAGCAGGTCTATCCCGCGGTATACCGGCAACTGAGCCAGTTCTTTAGCCAGGATCCCGCCCTGCGTTTCCCCGCGACCCGCTTGCTGGCGGGAGAAGCGGACGCCGGGTCACTTAGCTGATAACCGAGCTGTTAAACGGTTATTCAAGATAGCAAAAAGGCACCCGAGGGTGCCTTTTTCACAATCTGAGTGGCTTGCCTATCAGGCTGCGGCTTTCAGCTGTACGGCGGCGGCTTTCTTGTGATCGCCGATCGGCATCACGGTGCGGCCGAACTGCTCGTTGATCACGGTGGCCATAGCCAGGTAGATGGCGCTGGCGCCACAGATGATGCCTTCGAAACCGGCGATGGTGCCGATCAGGGTGCTGCCGGTGAAGTCACGGGCGGCCAGCAGGAAGAACAGCACGGTCAGGGAGGCGAACACGAACTGCTTGGCGCGCGGGTAGTTGATGGTGCCAACCAGCATGAACAGGGTGAACATGCCCCACATCAGCAGATACCAACCCATGTAGGCGTGCGGAGTGGCTTCGGCCAGACCCATGGTCGGCATGATCAGCAGGAACACCAGGCTCAGCCAGAACAGGCCGTAGGAGGTGAACGCGGTCACACCGAAGGTGTTGCCACGCTTGTACTCCATGATGCCAGCGATGATCTGGGCGATGCCGCCGTAGCACAGGCCCATGGCCAGGATCATGGCGCTGATGGGGAAGAAACCTGCGTTATGGATGTTCAGCAGGATGGTGGTCATACCGAAACCCATCAGACCCAGAGGGGCAGGGTTGGCCAATTTTTCGCTCACGTGGCGTTCTCCAAAAATAGAGGTGGGGGTTAACAAAAGACGCGCGATTTTAGGCAGGCTGTGGCGCGCCCGCAAGGGGGCAAGGGGGATAAATCGTAAAAAAACTACGTGATTATTTGCATCAGAGGCCAAATGCTCACCAGAACAGGCTGTTTGGTGAGCAAAGGGTGTCAAAATAGTTGAGGTGTTGTATTTTTATTACGCTTTTACGCAGTGCGGCGGCGTCACTGATCCAGTGTCAGGATCACTTTGGCTTCCTTGTCTTCTTCCTTGACCTGGCTGTCGAGCACGAACAGCCGCTCCGGGGCGATCCCCTGGCTGTCGACCAGAAACTCCTTGGTGTTTTGCGCCCGGCGCATGGCGAGATTACGCAGGGATTTGGCGGTGATGAGCTGCTGATCTCGCAGCAGGATCACCGCCTGGGCCCGCAGTGCCGCGCTCTCTTCATCCAGATGGAGCCGATCGGCCAGATCATCCAGATCTTCGCCAAAGCGCTCTTCATAGGCTTGGGCCAGCGCCTCTTGCAGGGCTGAGTCCTGTTCCAGCAGGTCGAGATCCGCCTGATTGCCGGTGAGCTTGGCCAGTACCCGCTCCAGCTTTTGCCGTTGCAGGATGGGGCGCTCCTCGTTGAAGTTGACCTTGCCACGAATGTTCATGCTGAGCTTGGGTCTATCCTTGAGGGCCTGCGCCAGCTTGACCAGTTTCTCCTGCTGGGTGGGGGTGAGATCGGGATCCCCCGGCAGGAAGGGGAGTTCGTCGAGATCTTCGGTGCCATCGGCCAGCGAGGCGAGCAGGGAGAAGGGGGAGGTGATCGCCTTGCTCAGTGTGTTGCCCAGCACATCCCAGAAGATATTGCCGATGCTGAAGTCCGGTTGATCGAGATCCCCCTTCACCTTGAGGTTCATCTGTATCACCCCGTTGGCATCGCTTAGCAGGGCGATAGCCAGCCCCAGCGGCAGATCCTTGGCCTGATCGCTCTTGATCTTCTCGCCCAGTTGCAGCTTCTTGATGGTGATGTCGTTATCCCCCTCCAGCCGGTTGCCCTCCAGCTTGTAGTGCAGCTTCATGGAGAGCTGCCCCTTGTCGATGGCATAACCGGCATAGGTGCCCGAATAGGGGGTAAAGGTGGTGAGCTCCAGATTGTGGAAAGCGACCGCGATGTCGAGGATAGGGTTGGCGACCAGCAGGTTGGTACCGCCGCGAATGGTCACTGGCGCATAGCGATCCACCTTGCCGTTGAAGGCGAGATCGGAGCGTTGCCCTGGAATATTGCTGATATGGCGACTTTGGCCGCCCAGCGAGGCGATATCGGCCACAAAATCCTGACTCAGACTGCGATCAGCAAAGCGCAGGTTGCCCTGCTCGGTGCGCAGCTGGTCGATGGTGAAACGAAAATCGGGAGCCTTGCTGCCTGCCTTTGCTTCAGTACTTTTTGCTGCCGCCGGTTGCGGCAACAGCAGCTGTTGCAGGTTGGTGGTGCCATCTTCGTTGATCTCGATGCGGGCGAAGGGCTTGTTCAGGGCAATGTCCTTGATCCGCATCTGCTGGCTGATGCCGTCGTACGTCAGACCGGTGAGAGCCAGGGTGTTGAACTCCAGCAGCCGCTGATTGTCTGCCCGATCGACTACTTTGAGCCCGTTGATATCGAGCCCCCCCTGCAGGGTCAGCTTGCTCAGATCTCCCTGGGCGGTGGTGGCGAGATCAAGGCGGGTCTTGCTGCTCAGCAGCCCGTTTTGCACCTTGATGCGTACCAGATCGGCCAGATAGGGCTGTGCCAGCGTCAGGGGCAGCCCCTGCTGGTTGATGTCGCCGCTTAAGGTGAAAGGAGTCAGGGTCAGTTGGCCATCAAAGGCGAGGGGGCTGCTCTGGTTGAACTGGGTGGCCAGAGTCAGTTTGCTCGGTTGCTCCCCCTTGCTGCCCAGTGGCCCCAACGCCAGCTTGAGGCCGGAGAGCTGGCGTGCCTGCGGTTTGCCGCTGCTCGATTCGGTGAGAGTGAGATCGCCCTTGTCGATAAGGATCTGCTTGATCTGCCACTGCCAGGGTTTGTCTGGCGCATGTTTCTTGCCGTTACCGGCTGTCTTTGCTTGTTGTGCCGACTTGGGCGCCGCATTGTTGGCCACCTCGTTTGCGGTGTTGGCTTCTTTGACGGGCTTGGCGGGGGCCTGTTCAATCAGCAAGTCAGCCAGATCCAGCTCCTGCTGTGGGTTGAGGGTGGCCTTGAGCAGGGGCTGTTGCAGGGTCACCTTGCCGATCTGGAGCGACTGTTTCTGGCCATCGATTGCCAGCTCGCTAAGGGCCAACTGGCCGAAGCGGGCAAATTCGTCGCCCTTGTGTTTTTTAAGCTGCCAGTTGTCCAGCGTCAGCTTGCCTTTGGACAATTGCCACAGCACCCCTTGCTTGCCCTCTTTAAGCTGGTACTCCACCTCTGCATTGGCGTGGCCCTTGGCCAGATCCAGTTTGAGATAGGGTGCCCAGAGCGGGGCGAAGGGTTTCAGGTCGACCTGTTTGAGGCTCGCTTTGCCCTGACCCATGCCGCTCATCACAGCGAGTTTGCCATGAGCGGCGAGGCTGCTTTTGCCGTTGATGGCGGCGCTCAGCTGATAGGCGGTCTGGTGATTTGCCTTGGTGCGCAGGTTATCGAGCTTGAGGGTCACTTTCTCCAGATTGAGGGGCGGCAACCAGCCGGGTTCGCTCTCCTTGCGCTGATCCTGATAGCGCACATGGCCGTCAGTGACATTGACGCTGGCAATGTCGATCAGCAGCGGTGCACTGGCTGGTTCGGGTTCGGGCTCGGGGGAGGGTGCAGGGGCGAGCAGGGTCGCCAGCGCATCGGTCAGATTGAGTCGAACCTCCCCCTTTTTGTCTGTCAGCCGTTGCAGCAGCACCACGGGTTTGGTCAGGGTGACGGCGGAAAGCACGACCCCTTTTTGCTGCCAGCTGGCTTGCAGGTCGGGGGTGATAAAGAGCTGCTCAAAACCGATGATGGGCTGCTGTTTGGCATCTAGCAGGGCAGTCGCGCCGAGGGTCAGAGAAGGGTTGCGTAGCCCTACGTCAATCTCCCCCAGCGTCAGTTGCATGCCATAGTGCTCAGCCAGCCAGCCGGGCAGATAGCGCTGGACCAGACGGGGGGTTTGCCACAGCAGCAGAGTGATCAGGATAAGAAACAGCAGGAAAGCGTAGGCAAGGTAGCGCAGCAGGCGGAGCTTGGGGGACGCGGGCTCGGTGGTGTTCATTTGGTGCACTCCCATTTGGTTCCCGCCATGGTACAGAAAAGCTGGATAGTAATCATGGGGTTGCGTGCTGTTGTACGCCGTACTTTGTCCAAAGGCGATCCAGTTCACCCTTTTGTTGCAGCGCTGCCAGCCACTGTTCCAGCTGGGCAGGGGTAATGGGGGCCTCAGGGTGAAGGATTGCGCGGTGCTGATACTGTTGATCCCATTTTTGCGAGATCAGCAGCTGGTCGGCGGTGTCGGGGTGGGCCAGCAGATACTGGTTAAGGTAGGAAACGTTGAGAATGGCTACTTCACCACGCCCTTTGAACAGCGCTTGCAGGGCACTGACGTTGTCTTTGACCAGGGTGATATTGAGCTTGCGCTGCAGGTAGAGGGGATCAGCATTGAACTGGCCGACGCCGTAGTGGTAGCCGGTCACCCCGATAAGATGATGCCGAGAGGGGTCATCGAAAAAGCGCTGATCCCGGCCCGTTTTGTTCAGGGCCACATAGACCTCACCACCACCGAGAAAGGGGGCTGTCATCTTGAATTTATCTGTGTCCCAGCCCCACTTGCTGTCTTCAAACAGCATCAGCGAGAAACGGCCCAGATCGAGCGCCTTGTAACGGTTGGCGGCCGAGGTGGGAACAAACACGAATCTTACCTCTTGCTGGATCTCGTTTAGCTTGGCGATGAGGTCCAGCGTCAGCCCTTCATAGCGGGAATCGGAGAGTTTGACCACAAAGGGGGCATAGGGGTATCCGCCAACCTTGATGAGGGGATGGCTCCAGCCAGAGAGGCTGAACAAGAGCAAAAACCAGCACCAATATCTCATGGGATCCCCAGGGCAATAGCTTGCTCCCAGATTCGGTTAATCTGCGCCAGTTTTCAAGCTGTTAAGGGAATTAACACAGCGCTGTTCGGCGGCTTCCAGCTCGGCCATCACCATCTGGATATCCTCCAGTTGTTGGCGCAGTGCGTCGCGCTTTTCATCGATCAGCTGGATCATGGAGTGGAGCTGGGTTTTGCTCGATTTGTCGGTGTCGTACATATCGAACAGCTCGCGGATCTCGGCCAGGCTAAACCCCAGCCGTTTGCCGCGCAGGGTCAATTTGAGCCGGATCTTGTCCCGGTGGCTGTAGATGCGGGTTTGCCCCTCCCGCAGCGGGGTGAGCAGCCCCTCATCCTCGTAGTAGCGGATGGTGCGCGGCGTGACATCGAATTCGTGGGCCAGCTCCGAGATGCTGTAGGTGATCTCCTTGCCGGGCAGGGAACGGGACATGGTCATGACTCCTGTTGCTGGGCGTGTGGCTGACAGAGGCGGGCACGCAGCCGTTCGGCATTGGCGTGCAAGGCCTGACCGACCCGCGAGCCGTTGGGGCGAGCGAGCTGCTCGCTCACCCACTGGCCGGTGGCCGCCAGTTTGTCGAGATCCACCCCCGTCGTCATGCCAAGGCCGTGTAGCAGGTAGACCACCTCTTCTGACGCCACATTGCCGGAGGCGCCCGGCGCATAGGGGCAGCCGCCAAGTCCCGCCACCGAGCAGTCGATGGTGCGAATGCCGCGCTCCAGCGCGGGTAGCAGGTTGGCCAACCCCTGGCCGTAGGTGTCGTGAAAATGGACCGCGAGTCGCCCCGCCGGGATCTCGTGCAGCACCGCATCCAGCATGGGGGCCACCGTGCCCGGGGTGCCAACGCCTATGGTGTCCCCCAGCGAAATTTCGTGGCAACCGAGATCCAGCAGTTGCTCGGCCATGGCAGCGACCCGTTTCGGGCGGGTCGGGCCATCGAACGGACAGGCGATGACGGTGGAGAGGTAGCCACGCACCTTGATGCCGAGGCGGCGAGCCTCCTGCACCAGCGGGGCGAAGCGCACCAGCGACTCCTCCACGCTGATGCCGATATTGGCCCGGGTAAAACCGTCGGAGCAGGCGGTGAAGAGGCCAATCTCATCGGCGCGGGCGGCAATGGCTGCCTGCAAGCCTTGCAGATTGGGCACCAGGGCGCCGTAACGGGTTGAGCCCTTGCGCGGCAGTGCCTCGAACAGCGCTGCGGAGTCCGCCATCTGCGGCACTTTTTTGGCAGAGACAAAGGCACCCACCTCGATGCGTTGCAGGCCGCTGTCGGTAAGGCGCTGGATCAACTCCAGCCGCTGTACCAGGGAGAGGGGCGCAGCTTCATTTTGCAGGCCATCGCGCGGCCCCATCTCCACCAGACTGACCCTGTCGTCACGGATGTCCTGTGATCGGTTCATGGGTGATCCTCCTGTGTGGCAATCTCTTCGGCAAAGCGCACCAGCATGGCCCCCTGGCTCACCTGCTCACCCTGCTTGCACTGCAGCGCCTCAATTACCCCGTCCCGCTCTGCGCGCAACTGGTGCTCCATCTTCATCGCCTCCAGCACCAGCAGGGGTTGCCCCTTGCTGACCGTTTGCCCCTGCTCGACCAGCACGGCTACCACGATGCCGTGCATGGGGGCGATGGCGCCTTGTGCCTTCTCGTTTTCCTGATCATGGTGGTGACTGTGCTGCCGATCATCGGCCGCGAAGCGGATGCGCTGGCCCCCCAGGGTCATGATGAAGGCTGCCTCCGAGCCTGCGACCGTCTGAATGGGGATCTGTTGCCAGCCGCCACCCTGTTGTAGTCGGATATGGTCGTCACTTCTTTGGTGGCAACGGGTTTCCCCTTGCCACTCAAACTGGCCGCCATGATCGTGAAGGGTCAATACCCGGTGCTCATCACCGATGCGCACCGCCGCTGTCCAGCAGCGAACCGGCCCCAGCCGAAATCCGCAGGCTTGCTGCCAGGGGGAGGTGCCTGCAGGGCGGCTCGCCAGCCAGAGGGTTGCCAGCGGCCAGGCGAGCTCAGGAATGGGCTGTGCTGTGGTGGGAATGGGCCACTGGGTATGGTGGCCCATGGCCAGGACGTCGGGCTCTTCACACAGGCGCAGCAGCAACGGGCCGTTGTGCACCAGCGGCCCGAGATCCAGTGCCGCCAGCGCATCTGCCAGTTTGGCGAACGCCTCGGCGCGGCTCTGGCCGTGGGCGATCAGCTTGGCGATCATGGGATCGTAATAGGGGCTCACCTCATCGCCAGCGGTGACGCCGGTGTCGATACGCACGCCATCTGGCCAGTGGAGCCAGTGGATAGGCCCGCTGGCGGGCAGAAAACCGGCCGCCACATCCTCGGCGTAGAGGCGCGCCTCCACCGCATGGCCGCGCAGCACCACTTCCTCCTGGGTGAGTGGCAGCGGCTTGCCTTCTGCCACGGCCAGTTGCCAGGCCACCAGATCCTGCCCGGTCACCGCTTCGGTGACCGGATGCTCTACCTGCAGCCGGGTGTTCATCTCCATAAAGAAGAACTCATCCTTGCAGAGTAGGAACTCGATGGTGCCAGCCCCCTGATAGTGGATGGCCTTGGCTGCGGCCACGGCTGCCTCCCCCATGGCGCGGCGCAGAGCCGGAGGTATGTCGGGGGCGGGCGCCTCTTCGATCACCTTCTGATGGCGTCGCTGCAAGGAGCAGTCCCTATCCCCCAGATAGATGGCGTTGCCGAGGCTATCGGCAAAGACCTGTACTTCCACATGTCGAGCTTGGGGCAGATAGCGCTCCAGCAGCACCAGATCGTTACCAAAGGCGGCCTTGGCTTCCCGTTTGACTGCCGCCAGCGACTCGTCAAAGTCGGCCAGCTGATCGACCCGGCGCATCCCCTTGCCACCGCCGCCACTGGCGGCCTTGATAAGTAGCGGGAAGCCAATCTGGCTCGCCTGATCGCGCAAAAAGTCCGGCCGCTGATCCGTGCCGTGATAGCCAGGCAGCACAGGTACGCCGGCAGCCTGCATCAGCGCCTTGGCGCCCGATTTGTCGCCCATGGCGAGAATGGCGGCGCCGCTTGGGCCGACAAAGCGCAGGCCGCGCTGTTCGCAGGCGGTGGCAAAATCGCTGTTTTCCGACAGAAAGCCGTAACCGGGATGGATAGCATCGGCGCGCGCCTCTTTGGCAATCTTCAGCACCTTGCCGGTGTCGAGATAGCTCTCTCTGGCCGGTGCGGGCCCCAGATGCCAGGCCTCATCGGCCAGACGGGTGTGCATGGCATGGGCGTCGGCATCGGAGTAGAGGGCGATGGTGTGAATGCCAAGGCGTTTCGCCGTTTTGATGATGCGCACAGCGATTTCGCCGCGATTGGCGATCAGCAGGCGCTTAATCTGAGTGTGATGGGTCATGTCTCATCCTTGAAACGGGGACGCCAGGCGGGAGGGCGTTTGTCGAAGAAGGCCTGCATCCCCTCCTGGGCTTCGAGCCCCACCCGAACCCGGGCGATGGTCTCGACGGTTTTCTCTTCGTGCAGGCGGGAAGGATGGGCCTCTATGGCCGCCAGCAGTCGTTTGGTCTCTTTCATCGCCTCCGGCCCGTTGCGGCACAGACGAAGGGCCTGCGCTCGCCCCTCCGCCAGCAGTTGATCCGGTTTGCAGAGTTGGTGTGCCACATTGAGCCGACAGGCGGTAATGGCATCGAACGGCTCGGCACTGAGCATGTAGCGGCGCGCCTGACGCATCCCCATGGTGCGTACCACGTAGGGGCTGATCACCGCAGGCACCAGGCCCAGGCTCACCTCTGAGAGGCAGAAGCGCGCATCATCGCTGGCCAACACCAGATCGCAGGCACAGATCAGCCCCAGCGCCCCGCCATAGGCGGCCCCTTGCACCAGCGCCACCGTGGGGAAGGGGAGCTCATCGAGGGTCTGCATCAGCCGCGCCAATACCCGGGCGTCTTCGCGATTGTGCTCAAAATCGGCGTGAGCCAGATTGCGCATCCAGTTGAGATCGGCGCCCGCGCAAAAGTGTTTGCCCTCTGCCCGTAGCAGCAGGGCGTGAGGGCGTTCGGCGAGATCATGACCATGGAGATGGGCCAGATCATCGAGGCAGTCGAGCAGCCCCAGCATCAGGTCGGCATCAAAGGCGTTGTGGCGGGCTGGGCGCGACAGCACCAGCTCGGCCACTGGGCCGTGCCGCTCCAGCCGAAACGGGCCCTGTGTTGAAGAGCCAAGTGCTGAGGAAGTAAGTGGATCTGACATAGGTTGCTCCTTACATCCGAAAGATGCCGTACTGCTCGGGTTCAATGTGGGCACCCTGACAGGCGGCGAGCGCCAGCGCCAGCACGGTGCGGCTCTGGGCCGGGTCAATGACGCCATCATCCCAGAGGCGGGCGCTGGCGTAGTAGGGGTGACCCTGCCGCTCATACTGCTCGATCACCGGGGCACGGATGGCGGCCGCCTCCTGCTCGCTCAAATCTTTGCCCTCGGCAGCCAGCTTGTCCCGGCGCACCTGCACCAGCACCCCGGCCGCTTGCTCGCCCCCCATGACGGAGATGCGGCTGTTGGGCCAGCTAAAGAGAAAATCGGGTTCATAAGCGCGGCCGCACATGCCGTAGTTGCCGGCACCAAAGCTGCCGCCGACGATCAGGGTGATCTTGGGCACCCGGCTGCAGGCCACTGCGGTTACCAGCTTGGCGCCGTGCTTGGCGATCCCCTCTTTTTCTGCGCTACTCCCCACCATAAAACCGGTGATGTTCTGCAAAAAGAGCAGTGGGATGGCGCGGCGATTACAGAGTTGGATAAAGTGGGCCCCCTTCTGGGCACTGTCGCTGTGCAGCACGCCGTTGTTAGCGAGGATCCCCACTTCCATGCCGCAAATACGGGCAAAGCCGGTCACCAGAGTGGTGCCGAACAGCGCCTTGAATTCGTCAAAGTCAGAGCTATCCACCAGTCGTGCAATCAGTTCACGGGCGTCGTAAGGGCGTTTGAGACTGGTGCCCACCAGACCGTAGAGCTCCTCGATCGGGTAGCAGGGTGGCTCGTAGCCGGGGCTGCTCTCTATCGGCTCGTTACCCAGATGAGTAACCAGCGTGCGGGCGATGGCCAGCGCATGGGCATCGTCACGGGCCATATGATCAGCAACTCCCGAGTGGGCGCAGTGTACCTCGGCGCCGCCCAGGGCCTCGGCGCTGATCTCCTCGCCGGTGGCGGCCTTGACCAGCGGCGGACCCGCCAGAAAGATGGTGGCTTGCTCCCTGACCATGATGGATTCATCAGCCATGGCGGGCACATAGGCGCCGCCAGCGGTGCAGAGCCCCATCACCACTGCCAGTTGAGGGATGTTTTGGGCCGACATGCGGGCCTGGTTGTAGAAGATGCGGCCAAAGTGATCCCGGTCGGGGAACACCTCGTCCTGCATCGGCAAGAAGGCGCCGCCGGAATCCACCAGATAGAGGCAGGGGAGGCGCAGCCGCTCGGCGATGGCCTGGGCGCGCAGGTGTTTTTTTACCGTGAGCGGGTAGTAGGTGCCGCCTTTCACGGTGGCGTCGTTCACCACCAGCATGCAGAGCCGGCCCGAAACCCGGCCGATGCCGGTGATGATACCGGCGGCGGGCACCGGCTCGTCATAGACCTGCCAGCCAGCAAGCGCCGAGAGTTCGAGAAACGGGGATCCCGGGTCCAGCAGCTGATTGATGCGCTCGCGGGGCAGCAGCTTGCCACGGGCCTGATGGCGGGCGTTGTTGGCCGCGCCGCCCCCTTGCGCGATCTCGGCAATGCGGGCATGGAGATCATCGACCAGCCCCTGCATGGCGGCCCGATTGGCCGCATATTCCGGGCTCGCCGTGTCGAGGCGGGAGTGGATACGACTCATGCATTTTCTCCCATCAGCTCGCGGCCGATGAGCCAGCGGCGGATCTCCGAGGTGCCGGCGCCGATCTCGTAGAGTTTGGCGTCCCGCAGCAGGCGGCCAGTGGGGTATTCGTTGATGTAGCCGTTGCCGCCGAGCAGCTGGATCGCGTCGAGAGCCATCTGGGTGGCGTTTTCGGCGGCAAACAGGATGGCTGCGGCGCAATCTTTACGGCTGGTGCGCCCCTGATCGCAGGCGCTCGCCACCGAGTAGACCAGCGCCCGGCTGCTGGCGAGGCGGGTATACATGTCGGCGAGCTTGCCCTGCACCAGCTGGAACTCGCCGATGGCTTGACCAAACTGCTTGCGCTCACGCACATAGGGCAGCACTACATCCATGCAGGCCTGCATGATGCCAAGGGGGCCCGCAGCCAACACCACCCGCTCGTAATCGAGCCCGCTCATCAGCACCTTGACCCCGCCGTGCAGGGTGCCCAGCAGGTTTTCCTGCGGCACTCGGCAGTTGTCGAACACCAGCTCGCAGGTGCTGGAGCCGCGCATCCCCAGCTTGTCGAGCTTCTGGGCGGTAGAAAAACCGGGAGTGCCGGCTTCAACGATAAAGGCAGAAATCCCTTTGGGGCCCGCACTGGTATCTGTCTTGGCATAGATGACGAAGGTGTCGGCATCGGGTCCGTTGGTGATCCACATCTTGTTGCCGTTGAGCACGAAGTGATCGCCCTCGCGCTCCGCGGTGAGGCGCATGCTGACCACATCGGACCCGGCTCCCGGCTCGCTCATGGCCAGCGCCCCCACATGCTCGCCGCTCACCAGCGGGGGAAGGTAGCGTGCTTTTTGCTCCGCCGTGCCGTGGCGGTGGATCTGATTGATGCAGAGATTGGAGTGGGCGCCGTAGGAGAGGCCGACCGAGGCGCTGGCGCGGCTTACCTGTTCCATCACCAGCACGTGGGCCAGATAGCCGAGGTTCACCCCGTCATACTCCTCCGCCACCGTGATGCCGTGCAGCCCCAGTTCACCCATCCGGGGCCAGAGATCACGGGGAAAGGCGTTGCTCTGATCGATCTCGCTGGCGCGCGGGGCGATCACTTTCTGGCAGAAGGCCGCAACCTGTTCGGTCAGGGCATTCAGGGTCTCATCCATCTGCATCCATGCTCTCCTTGCGGATATGACAGTCGGGTTGGAAGGTTGGCTCGACCGGCTGACTCGGCGTTACGGCTGGCAGTGGTCGGTCCATTTTGTACTTCACTTCTGCCACAAGTTTACGTTAGCGTAAACGTAAATCAATTGTTAATCTGTTGTGTGTCGATAGATAGGTGGTAGTGAGAGCGTCATCAGCTACCACGACAACAGCGCCATAGTGGCAGATCCGAATGACCAGTGTGTGGGCGCCGCGTCATAAAGCGCTAACTCAGGAAAATAAGCGCGGGACAACAAGGGAGCGAACGACAAGATGGATTTTACCCTGACCGATGATCAACAGGCGTATGTGGAGGCGGCCGCCGCCTTTGCCGATGAGGCGCTCAAACCCCATGCCGCGCGCTGGGACAAGGAGCATGAGTTTCCGATCCCGACCATCAAGCAGGCGGCCGAGCTAGGTTTTTGTGGTCTCTATACTCCGGAGCAGTTTGGCGGATTGGGGCTGCCGCGCCTCGATGCGAGCCTCATCTTCGAGCGTCTTGCCATGGGCTGTACCTCGACTACTGCGTATCTGACCATTCACAACATGGTGAGCTGGATGCTGGGTAGTTGGTTGCCCACCGAGGTTGCCAAGGAGTGGGTGCCCAAACTGGCTAGCGGCGAATTGCTGGGCTCCTATTGCCTCACCGAGCCGGGGGCGGGTTCCGATGCTGCGGCACTCAAGACCCGGGCGGTGCGTGAGGGTGACAGCTACCTCATCGAGGGAACCAAGGTCTTTATCTCGGGAGCAGGCAGCAGCAATGTGCTGGTGGTGATGGCCCGTACCGGTGGTGAAGGTGCGAAGGGGATCTCTGCCTTTATGGTGCCGGCTAATGCCCCCGGCGTGAGCTATGGCAAGGCAGAAGAGAAGATGGGCTGGAACAGCCAGCCGACCCGGGAGGTTGTTTTCAACAGGGTGCGTATTCCCGCCCGCTACCGGTTGGGTGAGGAGGGGGAAGGGTTCAAGTTCGCCATGCAGGCCCTCGATGGGGGGCGCATCAATATTGCCACCTGTTCGGTGGGCACCGCCCAGCAGGCGCTGGACGATGCGCTGGCTTATGTGCAGCAGCGCCAGCAATTTGGTCACCCGATCAGCGAATTCCAGAGCGTGCAGTTTCGCCTGGCCGATATGGCGACCGAGCTGGCTGCCGCCCGTTTGCTGGTACGTCAGGCCGCCGACAAGCTGGATCGCGGGGCACCGGACAAGAGTGCCTGGTGTGCCATGGCCAAACGGTTTGCCACCGATGTGGGTTATCGAATCTGTGATGAGGCTCTGCAACTCTTTGGCGGCTATGGTTATATCCGCGAGTATCCGCTCGAGCGCTATCTGCGCGATACACGGGTACACCGCATTCTGGAGGGCACCAACGAGATGATGCGACTCATCATCGCGCGCCGCATGCTGGCCGATCCCGGTTTGTCGCTGGGCTAACCGGTGGTCGCATCAAGGGTGTGTTGCCTGCCACCCGATTTGCACCATGCCATGCCGGTTTCGGCTTTGTGAGCCAGCCACAGGTTGGTGTCATTCAAGCCTGTCATCATGGCGGCAGCTTCATCGACAAGGACAATGCTATGACAAGGATCAGACTCGAATATCATGGCCACGTGGCCTATATCACCCTCGACCATCCCCCTGCCAACACCTGGACCCTCGCCAGCCTGCAGGCCTTTTTGCAGATGATGGTGGAGCTCGACAGTCGTCCCGACGTGGTGGCGCTGGTGATCCGTGGTGCGGGCGACAAATTTTTCTGCGCCGGTGCCGACCTCAATATGTTTGTCGAGGGGAATGTCGAGCTGGCCCGTGAAGTAGCCGAGGCCTTTGGCAAGGCCTTCGAGGCGCTGGCCCGTTTTCACGGCGTCAGTATCGCCGCCATCAATGGTTATGCCATGGGCGGTGGCCTGGAAGTGGCGCTGGCCTGTGATATCCGCATCGCCGAGCAGCAGGCGTTGCTGGGACTGCCGGAAGCCTCGGTGGGCTTGCTTCCCTGTGCCGGTGGCACCCAGCGTTTGACCGAGCTGGTGGGGCCGGGCTGGGCCAAGCGGATGATCCTCTGCGGTGAGAAGGTGAGTGCCTCGCTGGCCTACGAGATGGGGCTGGTGGAGGAGGTGGTGAAAACCGGTCAGGCGTGGGAGGCGGCGCACCAGATGGCCCATCTGGTGGAGCGCCAGAGCCCGAGCGCCCTGCGCGCCTGCAAAACCCTGATCAATCAGGGGCGCAGTGGCCCACGGGATGCCGCCTTGCCCCTTGAGCGAGCGCTGTTTCTCGATCTCTTTAGCGATGCCAACCAGCGTGAAGGGGTGGCCGCCTTCCTGGAGAAACGCTTACCGCGCTGGCAATATGGCCCAACAGAATAAATCCATACGGAGCCGTTTATGAGTGAGCCGGTCAAGGTTAGCTGTTATCCCACCGAAGATGGCCATCAGGTCGGGGTGTTGACCCTCGATAGCCCATCGTCTCTCAACGCATTGAGCCTGCCGATGATCCAGCTCCTGCAACAGACGCTGACCCGTTGGGAGCAGGATCCCGCCATCGTCTGTGTGCTGCTGCAGGGAGCGGGTGAGAAGGCATTTTGTGCCGGTGGCGATATCCGCTCCTTCTATTACCGCAAGCAGGAGGCGAGCGAGGCGGAACTGTTCGAATATGCCCGCGACTTTTTCGAGCAGGAGTACCGGCTCGACCACCACATCCACTCTTACCGCAAGCCCCTGATCTGCGTGGCGGACGGTATCTGCATGGGGGGCGGTATTGGCCTGTTTGCCGGAGCCGATTTTCGGGTGGTGACCGAAAAGAGCCTGTTCGCCATGCCGGAGGTGACCATAGGCCTCTACCCCGACGTGGGAGCAAGCTGGTTTTTAAGCCGGATGCCGGGGCGGCTGGGGCTCTGGCTCGGTCTGACTGGCGCCCGCTTCAACGGGAGTGATGCCATCGGTCTTGGGCTGGCGGATCACGCTATCGCCAGTGGCGAGCGCAGTGCGCTGTTGTCACGCCTCGCCGTGCTCGACTGGGCTGCTAGTGGTGAGCCCCGTGAGCAGATCGATCTGCTGCTCAGGGGATTGCACCGTGAGGTAGCGGCCCGCTTGCCAGCGCCAGTATTGCTACCCCATCAACAGAAAATCGATGTCCTGCTGGCGGGGCGCACGCTGCAAGGGGTATTGGCGCGGTTGTTCGAAGCTCAGTTCGATGAACAGGAGACGGTACTCCAGCAGGCGCAGCAGCTCTGCCGCACCGGCAGCCCCATCAGCCGCGCCATTTTGTGGCGTCAATATTGGCAGGCTCGCCGCAACTCACTGGCAGAGGTATTTGCCGAGGAGCTGACCCTCTCGGTCAACTGCGTGCTGAAGGGGGATTTTGTGGAAGGGGTACGGGCACTGCTGATCGACAAGGATAAAGATCCCCGCTGGCAACAGTTGCCACCGGAGGGGGAGTGGCTGGACGAGTTCTATCGCTGGCCGCAGGGGCGCAATCCGTTGGCCTGCAAGGAATAACATCTTGGCAACCGGCGCACGCCGCCATCAGCAACGCAAGGAGCAAGCGGGATGACAAGGATAGGGTTTATCGGGCTCGGCAACATGGGGGGGCCCATGGCGGCCAATCTGGCCAGGGCCGGGCACAGGGTGCAGGTGTTTGATCTGGTTGCCCAAAACATTGAGCGCGCTATCGCCGCTGGCTGCATCGCCGCGGGGGATGCCCGTGAGGCGGTGACCGGCTGCGAGGTGGTGATCAGCATGCTACCTGCGGGGGAGCATGTGCGCGACCTTTGGTTGTCTGAGGGGCAGGATCTGCTGGCAGCCCTGCCGGTTGGTGCACTGGTGATCGACTGCTCCACCATAGATGTCGACTCTGCCCGTCAGGTCGGGGAGGCGGCCCGCGCACGCGGTTTGCGCTTTATTGATGCCCCCGTATCGGGCGGTGTCGCCGGTGCGGCCGCCGGGACGCTCACCTTTATCGTTGGCGGCGATAGGGCGGATTTCGAGTCGGCAAAACCTCTGCTCGCCTGCATGGGGCAGAACCTGTTTCACGCCGGGGCGCTGGGTGCCGGGCAGATCGCCAAGATGTGCAACAACATGCTGCTTGCGATCCATATGGCGGGTACCGCCGAGGCGCTGGCCCTCGGGGTGAAGGAGGGACTGGATCCCGCCGTGCTCTCCACCATCATGGGCAAGAGCTCCGGCAACAACTGGAGTCTGGAGCGCTACAACCCCTGGCCCGGGGTGATGGAGAATGTCCCTGCCGCCCGCAACTATCAGGGGGGCTTTATGACCCGTCTGATGGTGAAAGATTTGGGGCTGGCCATGGCGCTGGCCGAGCATGGCCACAGCGCTGTGCCGATGGGGGCGCTCGCCCGTAACCTGTTCAACCTGCATGCTGCTCAGGGGCAGGGGAGCCGTGATTTCTCCAGCATCGTCGAACTCTATCTGGATAAACAGGATCCCGCCTGACGGGCCACCTCTCTTCAAGGCATCTCCCTTCGACCGCTACAAGGAGCATTGATGGATATCAAAGATAAGGTCATCGTTATTACCGGCGCTGGACGTGGCTTGGGACGGGCCATTGCGCTGGCCCTGGGCGCACAGGGGGCGACGCTGGCGCTGCTCGACATCAATCGCGCCGATCTGGAGGCGACCGCAGCCCTGGTGCGCAGTCAGAATGATCAGTGCGATCAAGATAGCCAGTGCGAGCTGTTTGTCTGCAATGTGGCGAGCGAAGCCGAGGTTGAGTCGGTTTTTGCTGGCATCAAGGAGCGTTTTGGCGTGCTGCACGGTCTTATCAACTGCGCCGGCATTTTACGCGATGGCATGCTGATCAAGGTGAAAGAGGGTGAGCTGGTGGAGAAGATGACGCTGGCCCAGTGGCAGAGCGTGATTGACGTCAACCTCACAGGTACCTTCCTCTGCGGTCGCGAGGGAGCGGCGCTGATGGCGCAAGGGGGGCAGGGGGGCGTCATCATCAACATCTCCTCCATCGCCCGCGCTGGCAATATTGGCCAGAGCAACTATGCCGCCAGCAAGGCGGGGGTTGCCTCGCTGGTGGTGACCTGGGCGCGGGAGTTGGCGCGCCATGGCATTCGGGTGATGGGGATTGCCCCCGGGGTGTTTGCCACCGACATGACGGCGGCGATGAAGCCGGAGGCGATGGCGCGGATGCGGCAGGCCATTCCGGTCGGCACCCTTGGCGAGGCGCAACAGCTGGCCGAGACGGTGAGCTTTATTTTTGCCAACGACTATCTGTCGGGAAGGATGATAGAACTGGATGGCGGTTTGCGTTTATAGGGATTTACATAATGGGCCCCGGTGTTTCCACCGGGGCTTTTTTATGCAGATTATTTATACAGAGAGTGCCTGAATGGCGATGCATAGGAACCATGCGAGTCAGGTTGTGTTGGCAGAAAAATGAGAAATATCAATGGGTCTTGGTTAATTTGAGCCAGCTCACAGGCCATATGGGTCAGTGCTGTAAAATTGCGCGCGGTCAAGGCGGTGCATGATTGACGGGACGAGGGATTGCGGTCGGAATAGTCATGCAATATAGTTGCCGCCTTTTTCACGGGGTCAGGATTCCCAGCCCCTCCCATATTGCGCGCAGTATGAATACGGACGCTCTGCCGCCGCCTAAATAAACAGGATTGAAATGGACAAGAAACTAGGGCTGGGCGCCCTCATTTCGCTGGTGATCGGCTCCATGGTCGGCGCCGGGGTCTTCAGTCTGCCACAAAACATTGCTGCGCATGCCAGTGCCGGGGCGGTCGCCCTGGGTTGGGCCATCACCGGTCTTGGCATGATCTGTCTCGCGCTAGTCTATCAGAACCTCTCCATGCGCCGCCCCGATCTCGATGGCGGTATCTTCAGCTATGCCAAAGCCGGTTTCGGCGATTTCATCGGTTTCAACGCCGCTTGGGGTTACTGGCTCTGCCAACTGCTGGCCAACGTCTCTTACGCCATCGTGGTGTTCAGCGCCCTGAGCTACTTCTTCGATACGCCGGACAACGTCATCTTCGGTGACGGCAATACGCCGGTGGCCATCACGCTGGCCTCCATCCTGATCTGGTCGGTGCATGCGCTGGTGCTGCGCGGGGTACAGGTTGCTGCGCTGGTGAATATCGTCACCACCATCGCCAAGATGGTGCCGCTCATCGTCTTCTGTGTTGCGATCCTGCTGGCCTTCAACATGGATACCTTCACTCTGGATATCTGGGGCCAGAACAACATGGAGCTGGGCTCCGTGATGGATCAAGTCAAGTCCACCATGAAGGTGACCCTCTGGGTCTTTATCGGGATTGAAGGGGCCGTGGTGGTCTCTGCCCGTGCCCGTCATCGCAAGGATGTGGGCCGTGCCACCGTGCTGGCGCTGCTCGGCGCCCTGACACTCTATGTGATGGTGACCCTGTTCTCGCTGGGTGTCATGAGCCAGCCGCAACTGGCGGCGCTCAAGAACCCCTCTACCGCCATGATCCTCGAAGCCGTGGTCGGCCCCTGGGGTGCCTGGCTTATCAATATCGGTCTGGTTGTATCGGTGATGGGAGCCTTGCTGAGCTGGACAGTGCTGGCCGCTGAAGTACCTTACATCGCAGGCAAAACAGGCGTGTTCCCGGGCTGGTTTGCCAAGGAGAACAAGAACGGCTCGCCGCAGGTGTCCCTCTGGTGCTCTACCTGTCTGGTGCAGATCTTCCTGATCATCATCTACTTCCAGAGCAGCACCTATCTGGCGCTGGTCAACATCGCCACCTCGGCGGCGCTGGTGCCTTACGTCTTTTCGGGCGCTTATGGCCTGAAGCTGGCATTGAAAGGGGAGACCTATCAGGGTCAACCTCATCAGCGCAAGCGTGACCTGCTGCTGGCCCTGGTGGCGACGGTTTACGGCTGCTGGCTGGTCTACGCTGCCGGTGTGGAGTACCTGTTGCTGGTGGCGCTGCTCTATAGTCCGGGCATCTTCATCTACTGGAAGGCACGTCAGCATCACGGTTTGCGCGGCCTTAACCGGTTGGAGCAGGGGATGACGGCGGCCCTGCTCGGCTGTGCCGTGCTGGCCTTCTACAAGGTGATGGACGGTACCATTCCACTGCACTAACCGGCACAATGAAGAGATGGCCCTCGCGCCATCTCTTTTTTTTCATGCAGATATCCACTGTTGCCCGGCCGTGTTGGCCAGTTTTTGTTTAACACAGGAATTTTTATGCTGTTTATGGGTTACCTCCTGCTGGGCGCCTTTGCCGGTATGCTGGCGGGACTGTTCGGGATCGGCGGCGGTCTTATCATTGTCCCCGTGCTGGTCATGACCTTTCGCGCCCAGGGCATCGACCCTGAAATCATTACCCATCTGGCCCTCGGCACCTCGTTGCCCACCATGATCTTTACCGGATTCAGCTCGCTGCGGGCCCACCGGGAGGCGGGCGCCGTCGACTGGGTGATAATCCGCAGATTGGGGGCTGGTATGTTGGTTGGTGCCTGGCTCGGTGGTATGACGGCCAATCTGCTTAGCACCAGCACCCTCAATATCATCATCGGTTGTTTCGCCTGGAGCATGGCGCTGCAGATGGGGCTCAACCTTAAACCCAAAGCGGAACGCCATATGCCGGGTCCGCTCGGCACAGGCATCGCCGGTACCATCATTGGCTGGATGTCAGCCCTGTTTGGTATTGGCGGTGGCTCGCTCACGGTCCCTTATCTGAGCTGGAACTCGGTGCCAATGCGCAATGCGGTAGCAGCCTCTGCAGCCTGCAGCATGCCCATCGCGCTGGCGGGGAGCCTCAGCTACCTCTATGCGGGTTGGGGTCATGCCGATCTGCCCGAGTGGAGTGTGGGCTACATCTATCTGCCCGCCCTGCTGGGCATTGTGCTGACCAGTACCCAGTTCGCACGCATTGGCGCCAAGCTGGCACACCGCCTGTCACCCACACGCCTCAAGCAGGCCTTTGCCCTGCTGATGCTGCTGGTGGGGGCGAAATTTATGCTGTTTAGCTGATTCATTCGGCAGATTGTTGAAAAATAAGGCAAACGATCTGTTGGAGGGTAGAAAGCCGTTGCATTGAACGCCCAGTTTGCCTATTCTCCTCGCCGGTGGTCCTATTGGTCCTCTCGCATTGATAACCCGTCGACCTGGTCAGGACCGGAAGGTAGCAGCCAAGGCGGGGGACTCGAGTGCCGGGATGTGGCTGGTAGGGCCACCACTTGTTTTTGTAAATCAATAAGTTACAGCTAATAGCCCCCTTAAGACCTCTTGGTAATCCACTTTATGTGGATGAATCAGGAGTCTTCTCTGTGAATCTCTGGCTCAGTCCTCAAGGTATCTGGTACTACCGCAAGGTGACAGTGCTCCCCTGTGGTCGCCGCAAAGACATCAAGAAATCTCTCCGTACTCGAGACAAGCTGGTCGCTCGTGAACAGGTGGCTAAGATGCTTGCCTGTGCGCGTTCTCGGGTAAAACCAGAGGCTGTCCAGTCAGAACCTCAGCCAAACTACCTGCCAGAGCCTCAGCAGCTACCGCAACAGACACTCTCAGCGGCCAATCCTGCCCCTAAGGCTGTCTCTGCGACTCTTTCTGCCATTTCATCCCCTGCACTCTCAGAACTCAGTGAGCGTTATCTGAAAGAGAAGGCCCTATCCTGGGCACCAAAAGAGCTCAGTAACCAGAAGAACTACATTGGCTACTTCATCAAAGTGCTGGGAGATAGATCTCCAACCGCGTACAGCAAGGCCGATGTGGTCAAGTTCAAAGACGAATTGCTGAACTCAGGCAAGAGTCCGACGACTATCAACAAGTATCTCCAGAAGCTCTCTTTGCTGTTCGTCTGGCTGGGTAATCACCACGAGGGTATCGTGAATCACTTCGCTGGGCTCAAGTTACAACGGGTCAAAGAGGTCAATGTTCGCAGTGGGTACACATCTGCGGAGAAACAGCGGTTGATCCAGTGGGCGAAGCAGCAGGATCCATACCGCAAGTGGATAACGTTGCTCGGTCTGTATACCGGAGCGAGAGCCAATGAGATCTGCCAGTTGTACGTGGACGATGTGCAGCAGGTCGACAAGGTGTGGTGCCTGAACATCAGAGACAACCGCCCAGACCAGAAGCTCAAGACGGCCAACAGTGCCCGCCTGATCCCTATTCACTCCTCGCTGATTGCCGGTGGCTTTATCGACTTTGTGCAGGAAAGGGCAGGGGGACGGTTGTTCCCTGAGCTACCGCATCGACAAGACGGTTACAGCCATCTTTGGGGGCAGTGGTTCAGTCGTCATCGTCCTGTAGACAAAGACTTCCACAGCCTGCGGCATACCGTGGCAACAGCGTTGAAGGATCATGGAGTGCCGTTACAGTATGCGGCGGCGATCTTGGGGCATACCAATGGTGCCATCAGTTACGACAGGTACGGTGGTGGAGTAGCCGTCGAGAAGTTACAAGCTTCCATTGAACAGGCTCTATGAACAATTTCACAAAACACTATTAACTCCTGAATCAATTGAGGTGAAGCCCCATTTGGGTTATAAACGTGGTTTAGTAGAAAACAACGCTGATGATTCTAGGTTATTGAAATCTAGGCAATTACTAGCATTGAAGCTAAACAACGTAATCCAACTTGATAGGGAGAATTGCAAAATGGCTAGATGTACAGCTCCAGTACGTGGACATAGGTCAGCTGCCGCAGCAGCAGATTGCCCCGCATGTGGTGGCCGTTATGGAGGATACAGTGGCTACACTGACTACATTCCTTATACCATCCCGTCATTTCCCTCATCGGGTAGTAGCAGTAGGTCTGGTAGTAGCGGGTCTAACAGCACAAAACCGCGCTGGTCGCGAGCTAGCTCACCTGTGGTGTACACGTATGCCCAAGTACAGTCACTTACACCAATCCGTGAGACTGTTGAAGCTCGAGCAGTCCAACAGCCTGACCTTCGTGATGTATTTCTGTGCCATGCATGGGATGACCGACAAGGAGTCGCCAAAGAGCTGCACGACTTACTTGAGGCTGCAGGTGTCAAAGTCTGGTTCAGTGAGAAGGACCTTGCCTTGGGCGTTCCTATGATGCGTGCTATCGACAAGGGGTTGGCAAATTCACGAATTGGGCTTGTGTTGGTTACCCCTGCACTGCTGAAGAGGCTTCCCAATGAGGGCGTTGCAGATAAGGAGCTTTCGGCTCTCTTGGCGAGTAACCAGCTAGTCCCAATAGTGCATAACACAACGTATGACGCCCTCCGTAATGTCAGCCCCTTGCTTGCCTCACGAAGCGGTTTGGATACTGGAGAGGATACAATGTCAATTGTTGCGCAAAAAATAGCTGAGTTGGTCGCTGTTTAGCTCGGAAATCCTACAGGTTATCAATACGGACGCGATTGTTAATAAATACTCGTTTCAATCCACCGATAGTAGGGAACCCTTTAGTTTGCACCAGTCGAAGTGGTCACTGCTTTGGCTGGTACTTCTCAAAATACTGACCAGCTAGTGTCTGTGCATCTGATAATACCGTTGGGCTCAACTCCTTGGCTGCGTTGTTCCGAAATGCAACAGCTGCGGAGTATCCATTAGCTGCAGCCACGGAATACCATACATACGACATTTTGTAATCCTGTGGCAGACCATCTCCACGTTCATACATAACTCCGAGGTTGTTTTGAGCTGTTGGATTTCCTTGTTCTGCCGCCTTACGGAACCAAATCGAAGCGAGTTTGTAATCTTGAGGTAACCCACCGTTCCCACTAAGGTACATTTCCCCAAGTTTGAGCTGTGCATCAACGAACCCCTGCTCTGCTGCCTTGCGAAACCAATCAACAGCCTGCTTATAGTATTTTCCTTCGATGCACCACAGCCCGAGTACATACTGTGCGTCGGCAACCCCTTTAGATGCTGCTTTCTGGAACCAAACCCCAGCCTGCTTGTAGTCCTGTGGGACCCCTCTACCTTCGTAGTACAGCCAACCGAGATAATACTGTGCGCGAGCAACTTCTTTCACTGCTGCCTTGTGGAGAAAAGTTTGAGCCTGTTTATAATCCTGTATGACCCCTTTACCTTCAAAGAACAATAACCCGAGACCAAACTGTCCGCCAGCGGAGTCCTGTGCTACTGCTTTCCGAAACCAAACCTCAGCCTGTTTATAGTCCTGCGCAACTCCTTTACCGTTGTAGTACAGCCAGCCAAGAGCTAGCTGCGCATTGGCATCTCCCTGCTCCGCAGCTCTACGGTACCAAAACTCGGCCTGCTTATAATCCTCTGCTATCCCCCCGAGACCGAGCTCGAAAAGTTGTCCAAGGTTGTATTGTTTATTCGCATCTCCCTGTTCCGCTGCAATTCGGAACCAGCTCACAGCTTGTTTATAATCCTGTGCAACTCCTTTACCGTCGTAGTACAACCAGCCAAGAGCTACCTGTGCATCGGCATCTCCCTGCTCTGCTGCTTGTTTAACCTCTGCACTTGGTGTGTTTTCCCAGTCTTTTGCTTGGGCTGTAGTTTCACCAAAACAGAGCCCAGCCAAGAGCAACGCTAATGCTGCTTTTTTCATCCCTGAAATCTCCATCCCTAGTGTGAGTAGTCCCTGGCACTGTATGGCATGTGCAGATGGAATTACAGATCGGGTGGGGCCCCTGGTGACTGGTGGGTACCTGTGGGGGGCAAAAATAGCTAAAAATGTGAATCTACTTATAAGGATGAAGCGTCATCCCCAGTTCCCCCCGTGCCCCCCCCTCTGTTCAACATCCTGCTACTATCTGCCGCCATCCTATCCGTCCTGTCCCTAGAGCTGGCCGCCAGTCCTATACGTAGGGCAGGGCAAGCAATGGGGAGAGTTGGGCATTGTTCCCAAAGCGTGTTAGCGAGTCTTTTGGCTCTGTTCTGCAACCCAGGGTGGGATTTGAATGACAGCCTCTAACTTCATGTGAACGTGTTTTTATGAATTCTGGAGCAGTTCATGCCATTGTCACCGAACCGCCAACATTCATGCATCCCCTGAAATTTTTGCAAAAATTGGCACCAATACGTTTCGGGAAGAGCACCGAGATCTGCCCTAGGCTGTCCTCGCTCATTCAGGCACTGCTGCTGTCCCACAGTCCTAACAACGGTAGCCCTGAGTCTAATCGGCTGCCTCTCTGCTGTTGCCTTGCCGTTGTCCTGCTGGCACTCACTCACCGGTCCCCCTTCATCTTCTGCCTGTCCTTCTGTCCACCTTGGTGCCTTGTCGGCGCTGGTCTCACGCATGTATCAATGGGGTATACATCAACGATACATAGTTTATGTGCCCCAATAAGTGATAAAAAAATCATTGACCCTACTTCAATGAGACAACTATAGTGAGCCTACTTGATTGAGACATGACTGATGAATGATCGGCACTGACATTACGACTGAGAGACAAGGAGAAAAGATGTTTGTGAGGGCATACCTGCGGGCCAGTACACAAGAACAAGATGCACAACGGGCACGTCAGACACTTGCAGACTTTGCCCAAGAGCGAGGCCATACAGTAGCAGCGTGGTATGCGGAGAACGTATCTGGCGCACACTTGGAGCGTCCCGAGTTGACCCGTCTGCTGGCTGACGCTCAACCTGGAGATGTCTTGCTGCTGGAGCAAGTGGATCGCCTGAGTCGTCTAGTTGAATCCGAATGGCAGCAACTCAAACGAGCCGTTGAAGATGCTGGGGTGCGTATAGTCGCTTTGGATCTACCCACCTCTTGGGGAGCTATGGACAAGGGACAGGTTGGAGCCGCAGACATGACTCATAGGATCCTTGGGGCGGTGAACCTGATGATGCTTGAACTTCTTGCTGCCTTTGCTCGGAAAGACTATGAGGATCGCAGAAGGCGACAAGCTGAAGGCATTGCCAAGGCTAAGGAGGCGGGCAAGTACAGGGGAAGCACAGCTGATGTTGCCAAGCACAAAGTCATGGTTGACCTCAGGCGCAATGGCGTGTCAGTGGGGGACATTGTGGAGATGACTGGTATGTCACGAGCTACCGTCATGCGAGTGCTGAAGAAGGCGCGAGAGAGCGGGGAACTATCCGAGTAACCTATAGACATCAAGAGGAGTCAGGTTCCTCTCGCTCTGCTTCCTCATTCAATCTTCCACCATGAGTTGACCACTACACGCACCAAACGATCTCTGAGCAATCGCATAACTGGCCTATGGGGTAGCTTAGGTGCTGGCCATGGATAATCACAGAGGATCATTGAGATGGCTTCCTGTCGATGCCTCTATCCACTGGCAGCCTATCACCTGTCCGATGCTTGGCTGATTTGAATAAACCCTGACCATAGGAGAGAACAAATCTATCGACCCTCTTTCTTACCGCCCCTGTTTTTGGACAGCCTGCCAGCTTGTCCTCGTGATCCTTCCTTTGTAAAATTGCCTTCCAATAAACCCTGACCAATGGAGAACAGCCCATGAGATAAACCAACCAAACCAGAGAAAACTGAATGACCGAACTGACTAATTCCATCGCTACCCCTAAGCGTGGCCGTCCAGTATTTACCCACGATAATCGCTTTGTCCGCCAATGGCTTTACCGCTATAGCACTTCTCTCCCGTTGGAAGATGGGTTGCTGCTACCTTTTAAAGTCCCGTCTATCTACGAGTTGCCAAGCTGGTGCAATGATGTGATTGTTGGAGCTGCAAGGTTGAACAATTCCGAGAAGTACACAGGAAAACCATTAAATACAACACTCATCATCAAGCTACTCATGGCTTTCCCCACGCTGACCAATGCCAATGTGAAGGCGTTCCTCGAGTCTCGAATGGCAGACACTGTCAGCAAGCAATACGTGAGTCAGCTAGCTAATGCTGCTATTAGTGCGAGTAAATCAATCGACTACTACCTTGCTAAGCTAGAACTTGGGGAACAAATCGGAAGGGGGCCAACTGGAAATAGTCTGACATTATTTAGTAATCCGTCAGATCACTCCTCGGTCTGGTCGGAGTGTCAGGCAGCATAGGCTTGAGTTTACAGGGATAGTCTGAACCCATCGATCTTGGTCTGGGATGATTATCAAAAAAGTATTATCTACCAGACCTTCTATCAGATCTGACATCGTTTGCTCATTGGGAATGAATGCCTGCTCTGGCTAGTGATGATTACCAATAAAGACTATCCCAATAATCTTATCTATAAGATACCTATCAGCCCCCCCCCTCAAACTCGGTGATCTCCATACTTTGGGGATCTCCCCATTCCTGCTGGAATAGAGGGAGGTCTAATGAAGACCAGATCTGTACAAGCTGGGGAAATGCCAAGTTGGTCTAAGCTGGAACGAGTTTTTCTGGCAGTTTATTGAACAGTATTTGTTTGGAATGCAGGTGTCTCTAAGAATGGTAAGTTATTCACAGTAACTGCTGACATCAGCAACACTAGATTCATAATCAGAATGTGCACTTTGCGCATTACTCATCTCATACGAACAGTCATTTTCAAGATCCAGATTTGTTGCGCATGAATGTAATGAGCTCGCTGCTGTTGCAAGAACGTCTGCCGCACTCTCAGCCTCTTCTCTTGCTTGAATGCACTCTTCTGAATCTTCAGATGCGGCAGCAATAGGCAATCCAAACACGACAAGAAGGGAAAATAAGCTAGCACTTAAAATACGCATAAAAGTCTCCGATTCACTATGGAGCTTATTATGCTGAAAGGTCTCTCATCGTTACTTGATCCTCTTCACAACATCCCTTAGATACCAGAGCCAAAGGCCAACTACTGGATTTCCAGTGAGCTTCTATTACCCGCTTTTCTTTCACCTGTGGCGCTGTTTTACGTTGGCTTACTACGTCTGTTCTTCATTGGCTTGAAGCATTAGGGGAGGGCAGTTATCATGGGCTCCTCAATTGCCCCTATAGCTACTCCACTTCATGTGGATTACTTTGGTCGGGTTAGTTGTTACATCTTGATTTTAGAAATCTTGTTGATGGCAATCAGTTCCATCCCCAAGTGCCTGATTTATTTGGGCTCGCATTGATAACCCGTCGACCTGGTCAGGACCGGAAGGTAGCAGCCAAGGCGGGGGACTCGAGTGCCGGGATGTGGCTGGTAGGGCCACCACTTGTTTCTATAATTCAATAAGTTAGCTTCCTAAAGCCCTTGGTCATCCACTTTGTGTGGACGACGAGGAGCTCATCGATGAATCTCTGGCTCAGTCCCCACGGCATCTGGTATTACCGAAAAGTCACCACGCTCCCCTGTGGTCGCCGCAAAGAGATCAAAAAATCCCTGCATACCCGAGACAAGCTTTGGGCACGCAAAAAGGTGGCCAAGCTGTTTGCTTGTATGCGTTTCAGACCCAAGCCCATGCAGTTGCCTGCAGACGACAATGTGGCCCCAGATGAGCAATCAGTAGTCCGGAATCCGCGGTTTTATTGCTTGGTGACACGCATGGCTGCGTTGTATTTAAGCCGACCATGGGAAATATGTCTGTTTATCTCGCTTAGCAGCGTCTCTTTATTGATGGGCTTGGTGATATACCCGTTCATGCCATGGGAAAGATAGTATTGCTTGGATTCCGGCATCGCATCCGCCGTCAGGGCGATGATAGGAATATCTGCCCAAGGCATTTGGGAGGTGCGGATCCGGGTGGTGGCCACCAGACCATCCATCACTGGCATCTGGACATCCATCAACACCAGATCAAATTCGGTGTGACCCAGTTTCTCCAGCGCCTCTTCTCCCTGAACGGCCAGTGTGACCTGATGGCCCACGGAGTCGAGCATGGCGCCGATCACCTTGCGGTTGGTGGCATTGTCATCAACCAGCAAGATGCGATAGCTCTCCTGATCCAGCGGCTTGGACGGCAGGCAAACAATCGAGGGGATCGTGGCTCTGGCGGGCCAGATGTAGGTAAAAGTACTGCCATGTCCCTCGCTGCTCTCTACCGAGATATCGCCGCCCATCAGACGTGCGAGGTTACGGGATATTTCAAGTCCCAGGCCAGATCCGCCATATTGGCGGGTGATCGAGACATCCGCCTGGGCGAAACGTTGAAACAGGTTCTTTAGCTGACTTTTGCTCATGCCGATCCCGGTGTCCTGGATCGAGATGCGTATCGAGTGGCGATCCTGCTCCAACAGGGTGCTATCAACATGGATCTTTACTTCCCCCTGATGGGTGAACTTGATGGCATTGCTCACCAGGTTGAAGAGGATCTGGCGCACCCTCAGCGGGTCGATCATCAACCACTCCGGCGTATCGGGGGCAACAGCCAGGGTCAGCTTGATCCCTTTTGCATCGCAGTTGCTCTGCATCAGGGCCCGGATATCCTCCAGCAGCTGGGGCAAGTGATGGGGGGCCAGTTGCAGCTCGATCTTGCCCTCTTCCAGCTTGGATACATCCAGAATGTCGTTGAGCAGACCGAGCAGATGGTTTGCCGATTCGCGCGCCGTCTCCAGATAGTCTCGCTCCCTCGGATCCATATCCCGGTCGGCCAGCAGTGAGAGCATGCCGAGAATGCCATTCATGGGGGTGCGAATTTCATGGCTCATGTTGGCCAAAAAGCTGCTTTTGGCTCTTGTGCCTGCCTCTGCCGCCTGATTTGCCCGCAGCAGTTTGTCATTGAGCTGCTGCATCAGTTTGTGCTGCAGAAACGAGATATTCATTTGCCGCCAGATCAGCAGGGCGAGCACAAAGAGCAGCGCAAACTGCAGGGTCGCGATGAGTGTCGTCGTGATGATCTGCTCCCTCACGCTGTCGCGACGCGCCACATCAAACAGGGTCGCCTGCTGGTTCACCTCCAGAGTCAGCTGATGGAGCAGGGGGAGCAGGGAGGCAAGCTGTTGGCGCAGCTCCTGATGGGCTAGATTGTCGAGCGGCTTGGTGGCTTCCGGGCCGAGCCAGATATCCGCCAGAGAGATGTAGGATCGAATGGCTTTGCTTGCCTGCTGGTAGATCTCTGTTTGCTGAAGCAGGCTGCGATCCTTGCTCTCCAGCACCAGATCCATGCGGCTGACCAGAATATCGTATCTGAGCTGGAAGGTCGGTTGCGACTCATGGAGCAGCGAGCTTTGAAAACGCAGCGCTTCGTTATAGAGCTGGAAATAGTTCCACATCACGTTGTCTTCGCCCTGGCTGGTACTGCGCTGCAGATCCTGAAATTGCCGGTACTGGATGGTACCAATACCGGCAAAGGCAAGGAGCAGCACGCAGAGCACCACAAACAAGAAACGTTGACTGGCCGCCATGGAACGCATGATGGGATTTACTCCACTTTTATCGCACTGATCTGCCAGATAGCCCGACCGTAATAGAGCTTGTTTTGCAGTTCGGGATATTGATCAAACGGATAGACAAGGAACAGCGGCCCTTTGTCGCGCACCGACAGTGGCTTGCCATTGATCGTGCGGGCGAGGATGACCCGATACTGCTCGGCATCGCTTGTCGGCACCTGTACCGAGTAGTCATTGAGCGCGGTAATGGTGAGCTGTTTGCCGGTAGCCCCGACCTTGGCCAATACATCTTGCAGCAGCGGGCCGCGAAAAGTCTTGGCTTCGTCATACCAGGGGGTATGGGTTTTGATTTCGTGTACCGGCAGTTGATCCAGCATGGCGCTGTCCCACAGAGCCAGAGCCTGATGAGTGGGGCTGCTGATGGCGCCTTCAACCTTCAACACGGCGCTGTCAGGGGAGGGGGCTGCGTATGCGGTGCCGCAAAGGGCTGCCAGCAGCGGTGCGATGTAAAGGCCTGCTTTCATGATCTCTCCTTCCTGGAAAATGGCGGCATGGGTGCCGGGCCAACGGTGGCTTGTGAGCTGTGTCTAAGGGCAAGCAATAATCGGGCCCGGTGTAATGGGCTTGAATTATCAGTCATTTAGCCTCTTATCGGGCGATCTCGGCCCAGGTGAATTGCAGTTTGCAACGTGCGGGGGAGGTTAATTGCAATTTGGCAATCAAAACGAGGCGTGGGTGTCGGCGAATAAGGCGCAAAGAGTATCATTTGGAGAACAAGAGCCGTGGCACTGCCCGGCATAACATTTGCAACGTGCTGAATGCCGTGACAGCAAATAGTCTGAGAATCGACAAGGAGCTAGCGATGGAAAGCATGACTTACACCCTTAATGATATCCAGGTAGTGGTACTGGAAAACGAGTTTGACGCGATGGCCGTCAGTGAGCTCCGCCCGTTGTTTGAAACCCTCTCGACCCACCCGGGAGATATCCTGGCCGATATCAGCGATGTTCATTTTATCGACTCATCGGGGATCGGAGCCTTGGTATTTCTCTATAAAAGATTGATTATGAACGGGCATCAGATGGCCCTTGTCTGCGGACCCGGTCAACCCCATGACCTGCTGGAGATGCTGCATATCGACCGGGTGATCCCCTGCCATGAGAGCATCAAGGCCTATATGCGTTCCCGTGGCATGATGGCCGCTGCATCATGAAACGCTTTGGTATCCTGCTCTCGTCCATTCTGCTGTCGGGTTGTGTGCAGTGGCCGCCACAGGGGTATGGCGGCATGGCCGAGGCAAGACCCACCCGTATTCCGGTCAATGAGGATGAACGGCGGGTCTGGTCTCGTTATGATGAGCGTCAGAAGGAACTCGACTTGCAGCTGATGGAATTAAAGCAAGCGAGTCTGCAGGGGTGTATGCCTGCCGAGTTGAAACGACTACAATCTCAACGTATTGATATCGAACGGGATATGCACGGACGGCTCTGGTCGGATGTAGCCTGGCGTCAGACCGTGTTGGCACAATCACTACAACAAGTACGTTTGCGGCTGCAACAGACAACAGCGGATGGCTGTCGTGCTGATTGGTCAGGGCTCCCCTTACGCCAATGGGGGCAGACGTAACAGACGAAAAGGATGTCTATGAAACGGGGCGCTCTCGAAGGATTGATCTGTGTTCTCTTGCTGTTGTTCACCTGCCCGTTACTGGCCTCCACCTTGTTGGCTCCCGGTGATCGGCTGGCCATAGTGCAACCCGGTGAGCCTGCTTTTGATCAGCCTTTCCAGATCAACAAGCAGGGGGAGATTGCACTGCCTGAAGTTGGCAACGTCGTGGTGGGGGGGAAGACCCTGCAACAGGCGGATGAACTGATCCGCACCGCCCTCAAACCTGTTTACAACAACCTCTCTCAATTGACCGTCACCTTGCTGGAGAAGCGGCTGCTGATCAGCGTGATGGGCTATGTCAAAAAACCCGGCAGTTATGATCTGGCGCCCGATGGCAACGTGCAGATGGCCCTCGATGCTGCTGGCGGTCTGGTGCCCGGTGCCCAGCTCAACAATATGCAGGTACGGCGCGGCAGCACGGTCTCGAGCTTTGACTACAAGCGTTATCTCGATACCGGCGATGCCAGCGTGTTGCCGCCATTGCAATCCCTTGATGTGGTGTTCGTGCCAGCATCCCCTTTGATCGGCAACGTGCAGATTGATTTTGATGCGGCAACCCTGGCGGCAGGCGGGGATGGCGATACCGGCAAGGCGATCAAGGTGTTTGGCGAGGTCAACAGCCCCGGCGCCTTCAGTTTCAAGAGTGGCAACTCCATCGTGGATCTGCTGATGCGAGCCGGTGGGGTGACCCGCTTTGCCGGGGTGGAGCGGATCCGGGTGATCAATGGTGATGCCCCCGAGCTGTTCGATCTCAAAGCCTATCTCGACTCCGGCAACAACAAGCTGCTCCCTAATCTGGCGCCGGGCGCCACCATCTTCGTGCCCAAGGATGAAGAGCAGATAAAACGGGGGGCACGCACCATCTACATCATGGGCGAGGTGTTCAAACCCGGCGCCTATGAGGGGCGGGAAGGGGACTCCTTCCTCGATATTCTGGCCAATGCCGGCGGCCCGACCCGCTATGCCGAGAGTCGCCAGATCCGTTTGCTGCGCACCGATGGCACGATCGAACCCATCGACTTGCAGGCCTATACCGAAGGGATGCAAAAGGCGCTGCCCCAAGTCAAACCCGGTGATGCCATCTTTGTGCCGGAAAAAACCGATATCAACGAGAAGTCCTGGTTGAAAGTGGCACCCGGGCGGGCGGTGATGGTGATGGGGGCGGTGCGGATCCCGGGCCGTTATGAATGGTCTGACGAAATGTCGCTGCTGGATCTGATTGCCCACGCCGGAGGGCCCAACGAGCGGGCCGATATCGCCAAGGTGCAGATCCTGACCGCCGAAGGGGGGCAGGCCACGCCAACCCTGTTTGATCTCGACAAGTTCCTTCATCAGGGCGGGGCGCTGGCCAGCCTGCCGAAGATCCGGGCCGGATTCACCATCATGATCCCCGAGCTGCCCACCGATCCCAGTGATAACAAGTCCCAGTGGGTGCGCCAGTCACCGGACAGTTCCATCTATATCTTCGGTCAGGTCGGGGCCCCCGGTCGCTATGCCTTCAATGAGCAGATGGGCTTTATCGACATCCTGTCGGCCGCCGATGGCCCGACTGCGGCGGCGGATCTGCGCAATGTGCGCATCGCCCATCGCAGTGGCAGCACTGCGCGGGTCAGCAAGCTCGATCTTGCCCTCTACTTTGAAACCGGCGATGAAACCTTGCTGCCCAAGGTGCTGCCCGGCGACTCCATCTATCTGCCGGAGAAGAATCGCCCCTGGCTCGATGAGCCGAAGGAGAACACCATTCGGGTGCTGGGAGCGATCGCCCGCCCGGGTCGCTACCGTTTTGACTCCTCCATGACCCTGCTGGATCTGCTGGCAGAGGCAGGGGGTCCGACCAGCAGCGCCTATATCAAGAAGATTGTGGTGATCAACATGGCTACCAGTGGTCAGGGGGATCAGGCCCGCAGCTTCGATCTCGACGGCTTTGCCAAAGAACCCGACTTTAGCCAGTTGCCGGTGCTGCGTGCAGGGGACACCGTCTTTATCCCTGATAGCAAAAGCAGCAACTGGGCCATCTTCATGGATGGCATGCGCGACATCCTGACCACGATCTCGGTGGTGGCCCTGGTCGGGACGCTTTGATATGAGCATCCCCATTCAATATCTGGAGCTCGAATCCCTCTACGCGGCGACGGTCGCCCGGGGGATCCGCTCATTGGCGGTCACCTCGTCGGAAGGGGGAGAAGGGGTGAGCTCTATCTGCGATGCGCTGGCAAGGCGCTCGGAAGCGGATGGGCTGCGCACCCTGCTGGTGGATCTCAATCTCTATCATCCCGGCCGCGCCACGGCGGTTGCCTGGGGGCCCAATGATGTGCCCGAGCCGGTGGCCACTGGCCGCTCCTTGTCCCTGCTCCCGGCGCCGGGCAAGGATCTGATGGCTTTTCGTAACAAGGATACCTTGCGTCAGCTGCTGGTTCGCTGGCTGGAGCATTACGACGTGGTGATCTTCGACACTTCGCCGCTCACCGCCCTCAATCGGGGCAATATTCCGGCCGATCAGGTGTGTGGGGCCTGTGAAGGGGCACTGCTGGTGGTGCTGGCGGGAGTGACGCCGACGACCGTGGTACAAAGTGCGGTGGATAAACTGACCCGTGCCGAGGCCAATCTGATTGGCGCTGTCTATAACGACAAGCTCAACCCGGGGCTGGCCAGCGAGATCCTGCGCGAACTCAACCGGCTGCCCAGCAACCGGGTGACCGAATGGCTCAAGCGCTGGTGCCGGCGCAGTGCCTTGCTCAATTTCCGGATCTGATCGCCCGCTGATGGAGGCCCGATATGGATGACTGGTTGCGATCTGCTCCGGCAACCCTGCAGTCGGTGCGCGAACTGCGCAACCGGCTGGCGCAGGGACTCTCCCTGTTTCAGGTCTCCCCAAAGGATCAAGCCAACTGGCTGCTCTGTTTCAGTGAGCTGGCGACCAATAGCGTCAAACACACAGCTCCTCCCGCGACCCGGCTCTGGCTCACGCTAAAAGAGGATGAAACGGGCTTGAGTCTGATACTGGAGGATGATGGCGGCCCGCAACCCGGTCTTGCCAGTGCGCCGTTACCCGATGAGCTGCAGGAGGGGGGATACGGGCTGGCGCTGGTGCACCAGCTGTTTGCCGAGGTGCACTTCTCTCGCGACGGTGAGCGCAATCGCGTGACCCTTCGCCAGCAGGGCCCGGTCAACCAACTGCCGGTGATCGCGGTGATCGATGATGACAAGGTGATGCGTGCCCTGCTCACCGCCTATCTCCATGAGCACTACCGGGTTGAAAGTTATGCCGACTCCCATGCCGCCCTGCTGGCGCTCGGGAAGCAGCCCCCCGCGCTGGTGCTCTCCGATATCGAGATGGAGGGGATCGATGGCTTTGGGCTGCGCCAGCAGTTGATGAAGGATCCCAAGATGAAGGGGGTGCCCTTTATCTTCCTGACCGGTCATCAGGATCAGTGGACCCAGAGTCGGGCGGGGGCGTTGGGGATCGATGACTTTCTGGTCAAACCCATCACCAAGCAGGACCTGTTGCTGGCGGTTTCGCGGGTGCTGCAACGCTCGCAGCAGCTCAAGTCGCAATGGGGCGAGCAGCTGGATCAGCGCATGACCTCGGCGCTGCGCCCGTTATTGCCTGCCACCTCCATAGGGGGATACCAGCTGGCGTTGCAAACCCGCGCGGCCACCGTGGGGGGCGGGGACTTTCTGCTGGTCAAGGATCGGGTGCTGTGGCTCGGGGATGTGATGGGCCACGATGCGGAAGCCAAGTTCTTTGCCCATGCCTATGCCGGTTATCTGCGCGGTTTGCTGACGGCGCACGATCTGGAGCGCGCCCCCGCCCGTTTGCTGACCATCTTGTCCAATGCGGTTCACAGTGATCCGCTCCTCGGGGCTACCCTGCTCACCACCCTCTGTATTGAGCTCGGCAACGAGGGGCGGGTGCAGTGGGCCAGCGCGGGCCACCCGGCGCCCTGGCTGGTCGGGCCCGGCACCATCCGTCAGGTCGGCGTGACCGGCCCCTTGCCCGGTTTGCGCCCGGATCCCCACTTCGTGACCAATGAGCGTCAGCTCAAGCCTGGCGAGATCCTGCTGTTCTGGACCGACGGCCTGCTCGATAGCCGTGATGCCGCAGAGCGCCAGCGCTGGGAGTCGCAGCTAAAAGAGATCTGCCTGACTTCGGGGCCCGGTCTTGAACAGCTGGCTCATCGCATCGCCCGCTGGTTTGATGAGCGCATCAATGATGCCGCCCTCGATGACATGACCCTCCTGCTGGTCGCCTGTCCCGGCGCCTGATCCTGCCCCTCTTTGCCTGACTGGCCCACTCTATGCAGCGCCTCATTTAAGGTGGCATGGAGCCACGGAAGGAGGTGCCTATGTTACCCATGCAGCAGATCTGGCTGGCCATCGATGCGCGTCAGGTCGGTGGAATAGAAGTTCACATTATCCACTTGGCCAACGATCTGCTGGCCAGGGGATTTCGCCCCACCATAGTGCTTGTGAGCAACCACGGTATGACCCCCTTTACGACCCTGCTCAAACAACAGGGCTTGCCCTACGAGGTGTGCCAAAACAGCCGCGATTTTATGCGCCGTCTGGCCCGCCAGCCTGCCTCTGTGCTGATCCATACCCACGGCTACAAGGCCGGGGTGCTGGGGCGGCTGACGGCCTGGTTCACCGGCAAATCGGTGGTTTCGACCTTTCACAGTGGGGATGACGGGGAAGGTTTGCTGAAGTTTTACAGCTGGCTGGATCGCACCACAGCGCGTTTTGCGAAGTGTATTGCAGTGAGCGAGCCCATCGCTCGCAAATTGCCTGTGCCGAGCACGGTGATCAGCAACTTTGTTCCCATGCCTGCGACGCCGGCTACGGTAACTGGCAACCGGATTGCCTTTGTCGGCCGCCTCTCGCCGGAAAAGCGGCCGGAGGCGTTCTGCCAGCTGGCCGCCTTCTGCCCGGATGGGGCGTTTCATCTCTACGGGGATGGCCCCATGAAAAGCGCTTTGTTGCAGCAGTATGGTGATCGCGTCCAGCTTCATGGTTTCCAGAACATGGCCAATGAGTGGCACAACATCGACCTGCTCTGCATCACCTCCCGCTTTGAAGGGTTGCCGCTGGTGGCCCTTGAGGCAATGGCTCACGGCATACCGGTCTGTACCTTTGCGGTGGGGGGGCTGGTCAATCTGATCGACCACAAATCCAATGGCTGGCTGGTAGAGCCCGGCCATGTGCGGGATATGGCGGAGCTGGTCAACTACTGGCTGCGCAGCGATGGGGTGGTGCGCAGCAAAATGAGTCAGGCGGCCCGCAACACCATAGCCCGCGGGTACAGCGTGAGCAACAGAGTGACCGATATTCTGGCTGTCTACGGCGCCTGAATCCCCAAGGGGAAACCCGCCAAAAACGAGTGGCCGCTGGCTACTCGTTTTTTTATGTGCCGGTGTTAGGGGTTGCAGGGGGCGGATTGCTTCTGTGATCACGCAACGCTCGGGTTTCTGCAGTGGGTCAAGCGGACATCCGGCCTGTGGATGGGGCCAGATGATGGCGATCAGGTCGCTGACTTCTCGGTGATCAACGTTGATTTGCCACAAGGATGCGCCATAAAAAAGGCCATTGCAGTGACAATGGCCTGATGGGCGTTGAGATGTGGTTGAGGTTGGTGCGGCGGGATTAGCGCCCCTTCTTGCCAACCATGATGGCAATCGTCTTGCCGATGATATGCACATCCTGCACCAGCCAGCGCCAAGGGTGGAGCAGGGCGACCGAGTAGGCCAGATCGAACGCCAGCTTGCTGCGCACATCATCCAGCGACTCGTCATAGCCCTGATTGACCTGTGCCAGACCGGTAATACCGGGGGCCACTTCATAGGTGCGTTCGATAAAGTAAGGCACCGCATCTTCCAGCCGGTTGGCGATCCCGGGCCGCTCCGGGCGGGGGCCGATCAGCGACATCTCCCCCTTGAGCACATTGATAAACTGCGGCAGCTCATCGAGCCGGGTTTTGCGCAGAAAGTCGCCGCTGCGGGTGATCCGGCTGTCCCCCTTGCCACACCAGACCGGCCCGGTGGCCGCCTCGGCGTCGGCGCGCATGGTGCGAAACTTGATCATGAAAAAGAGCTCGGTATGGGTGGCGTGGCTGCGCCCGATCCGCAACTGACGAAAGAACACAGGCCCCGGGCTATCGAGCCGGATGGCCAGCATGATTAGCGGCCACAGTGGCAGCGTCAGCAGCAGGCCAAGAGTGGCACCGAGCAGATCCATGCTGCGTTTGACCACCAGGGTCAATCTTGGAATGGGGTGTGTCATACGGCTTTCTCCTGTGACATGAAACGTATGGGGGCGCGCAGGCAGTAGCGCAGGGTGCCCATGCCGTTGTACCAGTGTCCGAGTACCAGATAGTGGATCTTGCGAAACAGATTGGGCCAGGGGGGCACAGGGGTCAGCTGGATCAGGATGACCAGCAGATACCCCAGCAGTTGCAGCCCCAGCAGCAACTGAAACAGCAGGGATTGGGTGGCAAGCGGGATGGCGCAGAGCCACAGCAGGGTCAGGCAGAGCGGCATCAACACACGCAGCCCCTTGCCACTGGCAAAGTTGAAGGCAACCCAGCCGAACTTGGGGTGTAGCAGGGGCAGCAACCGCAGCAGCTGCTGGGTGTTGCCAGCGCCGATCCGCTTGCGCCGTGTCGCCTCCAGCGCGGCATCGGAAACTTCCAGCTCCAGTGCGGCACAGCGATTGTCATAGACAGCCCGATACCCCTTGGCGATGGCCTGCATCGGCAAGATGAAATCGTCGTTGATGGTATCGGCAGCCAGCGGGGTGAGGCACTCCCGGCGCATCATGTAAAAGGCCCCGTGGGCACCCAGCATGCCGCCAAGGGCCGATTCGCAGAGCTTGATCTGGCTTTGATAGTGCCAGTAACTCTCCTCGCCCTGGGAGCCCGGTTGCCAGAACCGGTATGCTTCCCCGACCACCCCTACCTTGGGATCGGCAAAATGGGCGACCGCCAGCAGCAGGCTGTCGATGGGCAGCAGGGCCGAGACATCGGTGAGGGCTACCAGATCGCTGTGCACCCGGGTCATGGCCTCGTTGAGCACGGCGACCTTGCCGCGATTGCGCGGGTGATCAAACAGCCTGATCTGCAACTGCTGCAGGGCGGGATCACCGAGCTGGCTCAGCGCAATGGGGTAACTGTTGTCGCTGCAGCCGTCGAAATGCACATGCACCCACAGCTTGTCGGCGGGGTAATCGAGGCTGGCGAGGTTTTGCAGCTTGGCCGCGATGGTCGCCGCCTCGTTGTAGACCGGCATCAGCAAAGTGATGGTCGGCAGCGCCTCATCGGCGGCGTCTGTTTTGAACCCTCGATCCAGAGGGCGGGGCGGATTGGCTACCTTGCGCGCCTGCCGACCACCGAATTTGAGCAGCAGGGGATAGCCGACATGGTGGTAGACCACCAGTACAGCGCACAGCCAGAACACGATCATGATCCATTCCATGGGATGCTCCTCTGGTCATCGGGTCGCTTGATCAGCGGCTGTAAAGCTGCTGATAGGCCTGAGCCATCCGGCTCAAGCTGCTTTGCTGGCACACAAACTCTCGGGTGACGGCACGCAGGCCATGGCACTGCAGCAACCCTTGTGCCAGAAGCTGGGCAAGGCGGCCAGGATCCCGCTCCGACAGGATATGGCCGCTGGCCTGGCAGACGATCTCTCTGGCCGCCCCCACGTCGCTCATCACCACCGGTACCCCGCACGCCTGTGCTTCCAGCACGCAAAGCGGCATCCCCTCCGCCAGCGAGGGGAGGCAGAAGAGATCCAGCCCCTGATAGAAGCGCGGCATGTTTTCGACCAGCCCCAGAAAATGGACCCGATGGGCGATCCCCAGTTGCTGACACTGTTGTTGCAACGCATTTTGCAAACTGCCGACCCCAGCCAACGCAAGATGCACCTCCTCCGGCAGGGCGCGGATCGCCTCCAGCAGCAAAGTGTGACCCTTGACCGACTCAAGGCGGGCGGCGCAGCCAATAAACTTGACCCCTTGCGGCAGTCCCATCTCCTGACGGGCGAGGGCGGCGGCGCCCGGGGCAAAGCGCCGCTCATCGATGCCGTTGGGGATCACGGTTGGCGACAACTGGCCCAGCTTGGCCAGCAGCTGGTTGGCCACCGGCGTGGCATCGGCCACCAGAATGGGTTTGAAGGCGCGCAGCCCCCACAGGGCCAGCGTGCGCTGATGGGGATCATCGAGATACCAGGCATCGTGCTCTGTGTGTACCAGGGTGGGCACCCGGGCCAGCCGACTGGCCAGACCGCCATAGAGCATGGGCCCAAGATGGTGGGTATGTACCGCGGCTGGCTTGAGTTGGCGCAGCAGTCTGGTGAGCCGCCAGAGGGTTGCCAGCGACCAGCCTGCGGGCTTTTCCAGACAGTGAATATTGCCAGCAAAGGGATGCAGGGCGGGCCATGCCCTTAGCACATCCCCTTTGCGCCCTTCGAGGGAGATGATATGCACCGGTTGATCGGCAGGGCTCGCTTGCGTGAGGTTGAGCACCATGGTCTCCAGCCCGCCCGGCTGCAGGTGCTGCACGATTTGTACGACAGGTTGCACGACGGGCTGGGCGCTGGCGCCCTTACGGGGATGGGGTCTGTGCGACGGGGTTGATGACAACATGGTTCGCGCTCCGGCAAGGGAAGGGGTAACACCCCGGATAGCGGGAGAATGCGAATCTTGTACCACTCTTGCGATCTGCCCACAGAGGCGATCAGCTCCTCTGGTGGCACTGCCCTTGCATTGTGCGGGGGGAGGGCTTTTCTCAGGGAGTGATGCCATGCCTGTCCAGTTCTATTACAACCTCTACATCATTCTCTTTGCCGCCTGGCGCCGTCGTTATCTGCTGGTGATCCCGGTACTGGTGATGCCGCTGGTGGGCGTGACGGTCGGCCTGCTCACCCCCAAGGAGTATGAGAGCCGCACCACCTTTATGGTGCCGCAAGATGCCAACCAGACCCCGACCCTCAAGGATCTGATTACTCAGGAGAGTCTCAAGGATCGCTTTGCGGTGCTCGAAGCCCTGTTGCGCAGCCGTTATGTGCTGGACGGGGTAGCGCGGGATCGTGGCCTGGTCAATGACGAGACCCCGCCAGCCCAGCGTGATGCCATCATGGATTGGCTCTCGAGTGCCGTCTCGCTGCGGCTGATCGGCGATGAGGTGATCGAGATAAAGGTCAAGGCGGATTCGGCGGCCAACAGCGCCGGTTTGCTCGAAGCCATTTCGCGGCGCTTCTTCTTCAACTTGCTCAGCAAGGGGCGCCAGTCGGCGGAATCGTCCGAACGTTTTCTGCAAAGCCAGCTCGACAGCCGCCGCAGCGAACTGCAAGCGGCTGAGCAGCTGCTCGCCGACTTCAAACGGGAGCATGCCAGCGCCTTGCCCCAGCAGCAGAGTACCAACGTCGCCCGTCTCTATGGCTTGCAGGAGCGTTATGCCGAGAGCCTGATCACCCTGCAGCAGGCCAAGGCCCGAGTCGATCAGCTATCGCTGGGGCAGGAGAGCCAGCTGGCCCGCCAACTGGATGAGAAGCTGCAGCTGATGCGCACCGAGCTGGTGTTGCTGCGGGCCCGCTACAGCGACGAGCACAGCAAGGTGCAGAGTCTGCGCTATCAGATTGACCAGTTGCAGCAGGAGTTCGAGCAGCTCAAATCCCAACCGGATATGGCCCGCGGGCCCGAGTGGCAACTGGCCCAGACGCAGCTGACGGAGGCGGAGCAAAACGCCGCTGGCTTGAAGAGTCAGCTGGATGGGCTGGACAAGGTGGTCGACTCCCAGGGGGATACCGAACGCCAGCTCGCCGAACTGGAGCGGGATCTGGCGGTCAAGCGCACCCTCTATCAGGATTTGCTGCTGCGCTATGAGAAGGCCAAGGTGACCGGCGATCTGGGCAACTTCGAGCAGGGGGAGCGGATCAAGGTGATCGACAAACCCTTTGCCCCCAGCAAGCCGAGCAACTACCCGATCTGGCTGTTTCTGCTGGCGGGCATTGTTGGCGGACTGGGGCTCGGCTGCGGTCTGGCGCTGGTGGCCGAACTGGCGGATGCCAGCCTGCGCCGCTCCGATCAACTGGCCGCCCTGGTCAAGGCGCCGGTGCTAAGCCGCATTCCCTACTGCGAGCCGGTGCCGGACTATCCATCCAATAGTGATCATGCGCTGGATGGGCAGGTGTTGCCCATGTCACCAGAGCCGGGTTGATTGCCGCAACCAGTGGGCTATCCGTCGGTAACCGTTCACCGGCCGGACTTGACGTACATAATTCGACATATAGGGAGTAATCCCTTTTCTCGATGCAGGCCAGAGCGATTGGGGGCCGTCACGTCTGAGGAGTGCCCTCCAATCGCTCGGACATCTACACCAACGACAGTGTTCGCTGGCGCTACAACACCCCACAATGTGAACACACGCCATAGATCCCTTTGTGCCATCCCACATAGCCGCGCTACGCGAGATTCCCTCTCCCAAAGAGAGAGGGGCTAATGCAGCATCGGGGGAGATGGCGTTGGCAATGGCGTGTAAATTCGATAGATAGCCACGGGGTCATATCCCTTCTCCCCGTTATTAAACAAGGGGGGAAGTAAAAAGGAGATTACGCGGTAAACGTTGGGCTTCGCTACGCTCAGCCACAACCTACACAATCGGTAGGTTGGTGCTGAGCCTGCGAAGCCCAACATACGAGATAGTATTCGTAGTGGGCCATCAGTCTGCCTAGAAATAAATAGCTCTTCTCATCAGACGACCTCATATCAGCTTCACGTAATATAAACTATATAATGACTGAAGTTTAATATAATTTTCTAAATGAGAGAAAAAACTATATTTAATTTCAAGCAGACTTAAATCTTTATAACTATCTATTTTCTCAACATCTCTTTTTATACATGTCTTGGGAGTAGAATGCTTAATCTCATATATATAATCATTTATTCTGCTAGGAATAAACTCTTTGAATTCAAGCAAACTGTCAATTATTTGATCCTCTTTATCAAAGAATTTTATAAAAACATCAGCCCAAGTATATTTATTAGGCTCGTCTAAATTACTATTAGTAGATAAAAGTGTGTTTTTTAGAAAACTGTTAAATTCTTCATTATGGTCTAGCATGTCAATATTGAAATTCAATTCACCCTCTAACTCACGAATATCAGCTCCAGAAAAAATAAAATTAAATATAAATGATTCACCAAATCCCTTGAAATGATGATGAACATTTTCTGCTAACTCACGGATATGCCTATCCATTTTATTTCTTATGAAACCCCTCTCCTTTTTATATTGAGGGTATACGTTAACAACAATATGAAATACATAGCTTGCCACGATGGCTTGCAAAAAATTCATACATAAATTGCTGAGACTATCTGCACCATGAAAAGGTTCAGGCAGCCGATCTAACCATAGTGCATTTAAAAAAAGAATTAGTATAGATAATACAACTGTGATTGTTAATTTTCGAGAGGCTTTATTTGAAATCAAATTTATTAAATCACAAGCATCATATATAAAAAATTTAGCTTTTCTATATTTCCCTTTCATACTCCATTTAAATAGCAACCATCTGCTATAAGTTTTATTTTCATTCATAACTATCCCCTAGAAATATTTCCGCCTAATATAACACACCCAAATGAAACTGAAAAGTTTCTACAATATAGTGGGTGGGGTTCAATAATTTCCAGAGGTTTTCTAATACAGCTCGTAGGTTCGATTAGCCGATAGGCGCAATCGGACGCTCGCAGTGAAACTTCACGTCAATGTGGCAATAACGTCCCAACTGGTGCCAGTTCGAGGGTGATTTTTTGTGGGAGGGGGAGAAGCAGGGCAAGATCATGAATGTTTTTTGTTCAAATCGCTCCAACTGTGGACTCTGAAGACCGTGGTGTGATCTTATGCTCACTTTTTGAGGACATAAGCATGGATATCGACAACATCAAGGAACATTTCATCCAGATCCACGATGATAGGCAAAGCGCCAAAGTCGACTATCCACTATTTGATATCTTGTTCGGCAGTTTGTGCGCCATCATGGCCGGAGGTCGCGGCTGGACTGACATCCGTGAATATGTGATGGGGCATCACGAATGGTTTCTGAAACACAGGTTGTTTGAAAATGGCGTACCGGTGGATGATACCTTTGCCCGTTTGATTTCAAGCATTAAGCCAGCTCGTAGGTTCGATTAGCCGGTAGGCGTAATCGGACGATCGCGGTGACACTCCCCGCCAATGTGGCAAGTACGTCCCGACCGGTGTCAGCTAGAGAGTGAATGTCGGGGCGCAGAAGTGGCCATATGAGCGTTTTGGCGAGTTAAAAGAAAGGCCGCGAACGTCCGATTACGCTTCGCTAATCGAACCTACGGTGCTGAGTTAGCTGACTGAATACGGGTGGTATTCAAACCAGAAGTTGTGCAGCCCCTGCCGAAAGCCATGTTTACGGCAAAAATCAGGGAGCCATGGCTCCCTAATCGCGACACACGGGGTGATTAACTAGCCGATAGCTGGCGATTGTTGCCAGTTGGCTTGCTGCGGACGGCCTTGAGTTCGGCGTTGATAGCGCCAGGCCAGCAGTAGCGGCATACCGAGCAGCAGCTGGGCGGCCAGCGGGATCTCCTCGATGGGGGCGGCCAGTGCACCTTCCGGAATAATGCCCCCCTCAATTTCGGCAGCAAGTTTGAGCTCCAGCGCATTGCCAAAGTCGGCGAAAGTGGTGGCATTGATGACAAATGCATCCTGACCGCCCGCCACGTTCTCCACATACCACTCTTGCAGCACCCCATCGGCATAGTCCTGACCTATGGTGATGCCGTTGATGGTGTCGATGCCGGAGGCGAGCAGTTGATCCCGCACGGTAGAGGTATCCAGCCCGTTGTTCTGGATGCCATCACCCGACACATCCATCACCTGGCGGGCGGCGGTGTAGTTGTTGGTATCAAACTGCTGGGCACCAAAGGCCATGGCCGAACCGGGGGCCGTCATCCCCGCATAGGGGCGGACCAGGGCATCCAGGGTGGCGGCGAAGTTGTTGATGGAGGTCATATCGTAGAGGTGGAACCAGTCAGTCATCACGCTCTGCTGGGTCGAGCCGCTCCACATCACCATCTGTACCGCAATTGACCCCAGCTTGTCGCCACTGGTGTCGAGGATGGCGCTCTGTACATCCTGACTGTAAAAGGCGTCCACATACCCCTGTAACTGCAAATTGAATTCCGATGAACTGACGCTGCCCGACACATCCATCAGCAGTTGCAGTTCGGTATCGACTTCGGTCAAGGCGTATGCGGGGGAGGTTACCAACAACATCCCCAGCAGCCCTGCCAACGGTTTGAGTTTCATTGCTCACTCCTTCTCCCTGGCGCTAGTGCCAGCAGGGGGGAATGAATAAAGCGTGCCAGCTTTGTTGCATCCTCTGACTTGGCTTGATCCGGGTGAGGCCGGGCAGGCATGGAACTTGCGAGAACTTGCGACAGAGGTCAAAAGCGCTGATAACCGGCAGGAGTTGCGATGGAGGTCCGTCCCTGGCAGTGGGCACCCAACTGGCTGCTACTTGGTTTGGCCAATCAGTGGGGCATGGTGTGGCTCAATATGGGCCACTTCAACCTGCTGGTGGTGTTGCTGATTGCTATCTGGTGGCAAATTGCATCGCGGGTTGCACCGAGCTGGCGCCCGCATCCACTGGCGCTCGCCCTGTTTATCCTGCTGATCCTGATCCCCAGTGCCAGTTGCAAGGCGCTGGCCTGTCTGCTGCTGGTGGCCTCGCTATGGCGCCGTCATCAGAGTGGCGATGAGCGGGCAGTGTTGCAGATTGTGCTCGCCTTTACCGTGGCGGTGTTGTGGGGGCAGCAGGTGTTTGCCCTGCTCTCCGGCCCTGTGCTGGCGCTCGATGCCTGGGGGGTGGGCCAGTGGTTGCAGCTGCTGGGCTGGGAGACTCGCCTTGATGGCAATCGCATCGAGCGGTTGGGGGGCCATGCGCTGATTGTGCTCAAGGGGTGCTCCTCGTTTTCTCAACTCTATCTGGTGGTGCTCTCCTGGCTGGTCTCCTGCTGCTGGCTGGCGCCGGAGCGCCCCCTCTACCGGCAGTGGCCCATGTTGCTGCTGGTTTGCCTGCTCTATATCGGGGCCAATCAGCTGCGGTTGGTGCTGATGAGCCTGGATCTGCGCTGGTATGGCTGGCTGCATACCGGCTCGCTGGCCCAGCTCTACCAGTGGGCCATTATGTTGCTGGTGATGACCATCCTCTTTATCCGGGGGCGCCGTGATGCATCTATCTAGGGGATATCTGTTGCTGTTGCTGGTGGCGCTGCTCAGTGCTGCCGCCATGGGCTGGCGTTATCAGAACCGGACGATCAATGAGGGGGCCAAGCCCATGCTGATGGAGCTGGTCCAGCTGGGATGGCGCTTGCGGGTGGCTACGCCAGTATTGGGCGGCACCTATGTCAGCTATCAGCTGGCCCATCCCCGCTGTGACGGCCTGCTGCAGGCCATGCTGGTGGCGCCGGATAGCGAGGCGATGTCAGTGACGCTGGCGGGTGAAGGGATGAGCCAAGGGGTGATGTTTTTAGGCGAGCTGCACCAGAGCCCGCCGCTGCTCTCGTACCGTCTTACCCAGGGTTGGCGCAAGTTGTGGGGGCTGACCCCTTATCCCCTCTATCGGGTGGCCTTGCCAACCTCTTGCCTCTCGCTTATTGCGCCGCCGTTGGCGTGACCGACCCCGATTCACCGTTTGGCAGAATGCGGATCAGCAAGGTATTGGGGGCCAGCATGGGGTCATAGCGGGGCTCCAGTTCAATGGCGCGAGCTCCCAGCAAGCGGGTGAGTGCGGTCAGCCGCACGCTCGCTATCCGCGCACTCTCCAGCATGTCGGTTTGCAGCCCGGGGCCGCTTACCAGCGCAATTCGGGCCGGATCCTTGCGTCCTAAAAACTGATGCAGCTGCTGCTCCTGATCCGCTGGCAGTTGTGTCTCCGCTTGCTGGTACTGCAGTTGCAGCTGGGGCTGTTCGGCCAGCTGCTGTTCCCGCAACTGGTTGAGGATCGGCAGGGTCTCATTGACCGGCTCCTGACGGGCGCAACCGGTGAGGATCAGCAGCGGCAGCATCAGGGGCAACAGGTGGCGCAGGGCGCTGTCTTTTGCTGTGGAGCGGGGAATCTGGTTGGCCATACGCAGTCACTTCAGGAGGATGAGTTGGCACCAGTTTGCAATGTTTTCAATCCCTTGGCCAGTTGTTCAATCTCGCGGCGCCACTGGATCCAGGCGGCAGAGGGCAGTTGCTCTGCCACCTGCCAGCGGGTCGGCAGCTGATCCCGCAGGCGCTCCAGCAGCAGGGCGGCCTCTACTTGATAGCGGGCCTCCTGCTCCAGCCAGGCGAGCCAGCGCAGATCTTCGATGGCTTGCTGCAACAGCAACAGATCGTGGGAGAGGCGGTGCGCCTCGCAGGCTTGCGGGCCGAGCAGCATAAAGTCGCTCTCCCGCCCGTCGGTGGGGTCATAAGGCAGGGCGGTGGGCATGCGACCATGCCACTGCAAATAGCCCTCGGCGCCGCTTTGCCACAGATAGAACCCGGCGGCTCTCGGGGTGCCCAGATTGTAAAACCAGGGGGTGACCTTGTGCTGGCGCACTCGCGCCACATCGGTTTTGTCGGCGCCAAAACCTGCGTTGATCAGGGCAATCTCCACCTCTGTCAGCAGACCAACCTGACCCGGGTGGTTGAAGTGGCCCGCGCGGATCACCGCCGGATCCCGCCGTTTCATCTCCCGCGCCAGGCTGGTAATGGCGGGCAGAGTGGCAAGATCCGGCTCATCAAACAGGCTCCATGCCAGCGGGGGCAAGCCGCTGGCGGTCAGCGCCTGTTGCCGCGTCTGCCACTGATCAAGCTGGCTGGCAGGGTCGTTCCCCCAGCGTTTGAGCGGGGTATAGGCCAGCAGGGGGGGAACAAAACTGAGCCCCACCGCCTCTCCCATGATCTCCCGCATCCCCGCTTCATCCTGTGGCAGGGCGGGCGAGAGGCCGCTGATCCCGAGTTTGGCGAGCCGCGCCAGATCGCAGCGACTGGCCGCGGCGATCTGCTCTTTTAACGCCTCGGGATTGGGGCTCAGCCAGTTGAGATAAGGGGGCGCTTCGACATAGATGCCGACCGGCTTGCTGGCCGCGGGCAGAGTCAGTGGCAGCACCTCGATAGTCAGTGGCAGCTGCACCAGTTGCTGCTGGCTCAGCAGCTGAATATTGCCCAGATAGCGCCCCGCCTGCGAATCGCGGGGGATGGTGATCTGCAGCACCAGACGCCGAGGTACGCCTGCCAGCAGGGTGAGTCCGGCGATCCCCTCGACCAGCTCCTGATCCGAGGGAGCCAGCAGGGTGCCGCTCGCCTGCGGGCGAACCAGATGCCACTTGCCGTAATAGGGGGTCAGCGCCAGCGGCGATCCTGCCTGCTCAGGGGGCTGGATCACCAGCAAGGGGGCCGGATCGTCGGTGGCGGTGTGGATGGCAAATTCCAGCAGTAGCTGGCTGCCACGGGCAGCCAGCACCGGTTGTGCAGCCTGCTTCAACGCATCGGCCGCAGATAGCGGGGCGATCTGCAGGGTTGGGGCGGCATCCGTAATCGGCGTGAGGCTCAGTTGCTGCGAAGCTGGGGCTGGGGCTGGGGTTGGGGAATAGGGGGCCAGAGTCCATTTTTCCAAAAACAGCTGGCGCTGCTTGGTCAGCACGCTTGCGGTAGCGTCGGCCAATACGGCGAGAGCTTTTCCACTATTCGGGAGAGCCTCTTTGCTGGAGGGGGCCGGATAGGGGGCAAGCAGCAGTCCCGCCAGGTATTTGGCATCCGGTGAGTGACCTACCAGTGTGATAGTGAGCGGGCCGCCGGGGTGGTTCAGGGTGACATAAACGGGGCCGCCTTGACGCGCCCCGAACAGCTGCCAGGGATCCGGGTTTGGCAGTGCCTCGCGGGATTGTCCCGCCAGATAGCGCTGCGTTAGCCACTCCTGCGGTTGCCACTGCTCGGCCCAGATGGGCTCGCCATTGACCAGCACGCTGCGCTCGAAGGGGTGGGGGAGGTACTCCCACTCGCCGGGATCATCGAGCCAGAGGGTGAGCTGGTAGCGCCCCTTGGCGACCTCCAGCCGTACGCCATCCAGATTGCGCAGCCCATCGCGAACCAGGGCATCGCCGGAGGGGCGCAAGATGGGGGTGGGATGGCCAATCAGCCGGGGATCCCCCGGGCTCAGGGCCTCAAAGCCGGTAAATCGGGGCGCGGCGGCCGCCCCCAGATCCAGCGCAATGGTGCCTGCTGGCAGAGTCAGACCGGGTTCCCAGTACCAGCGGTGAATGGTCATTGAGGGGGCGTTATCGGCCATAAAGAGATAGAGCTTGGTGAGTTTGTCCAACGCCAGTGCTCTGGGCTGGCTGGTGCGCCACTCGCTCAAGGCAAAGCGCTGGGTGAAGGGGCCGGGGGCGACAATCCGCTCCAGATTGACCCGGCTGCGGTAGTTGACCGAGGCGTTATCGTCGATACGCAGGATCAGGGTTTGTGGGCGGGCGCTGGGGTTATGGCCCTCGATCACCAGTTCATCATCGCTGCCTATTGGCCAGTTGTGGGTGCTCAGATCGAGCCGCTGGGGTGTCTGGTTGCCTGTCAGGGGCAGCGGGGTCTGCCCCTCCAGCCGGGTGGCGGCCATTGCTGCATGGCAGCAGAGCAGGATAACCAGCCAGAGCCCTCTGCTCATCCGGCCAGCCCCTTCAACCAGTTGTTCAGCTCGGCAGCCTTGTGATCCCAGCTTTGCAGGGCCACCTGCTGCTGGCGAGTGTGGCGCCCTTCGCTGCGGGTGAGCCCCTCCCAACCACTCTCCTGAAACCAGCCCGGATTGGGTTGATCAAAGGCTGCCCGGTTGATGGCCTGGGCCAGGCTCTCCCCATCGTGGGGGAGCTGGATCTGATCCCGATAGCCATCGAGAGCCGGAAAATCGGTGCTGACGATGGGGCGCCCTGCGGCCAGATACTCGCGCAATTTCAATGGATTGCAGGCACGGATCTGGGCGTTGTCGACAAAGGGCAGCAGACTCACCTGCCAGTGCTGGGCATAGGCCGCCAGCGTGTGATGGGGACGGGGCCCCAGCAGATGGATATTGGGGAGCCCCTTGAGGGGGGTGATATCGGTCTGGACCGGGCCAATCAGCACCAGATCCCAGTGGGGAAGGGCGGTCGCCGTCTCTGCCAGCAGGGGGATATCAATCCAGTCGCTCAGGCTGCCGTAAAATCCGGCAATGGGGCGGCCGGAGGGAAGATCCGCCGGCCGCTCTCTGGGGGGCATAAACAGCTCGAGATCCACGCCGTGGCTGAGGAGCCGGGTTTTATGGGGAGGAAAGCGGCTGGCCAGCGCGGGGCTGGCGGCCAGAATGAGATCGGCTTTTTCCACCAGTCGGGCTTCGCAGTGGGCAATGGCTTGATGATCCACCCCCGCCAGCGCCGAGAAGTCATCGCCGCAGTAGTAGATGACCGCCCTCTCATCCAGCTTGCCAATCAGATCGACGGCGCTGGGCAGGGAGATCCAGAGCAAGGGGCGATCCAGCTCGGGCAACTGGCGCCGGATCTGCGCCGCCAGCCAGTGGCCATTGATCTTGCCCGCCAGCCGACTGCCCGGCAGTGGCAAGGCGAGCGGCGGCAGCACCCGGGGGCTGCTGACCTCTGATGGCGCAACCGACTGGCTGCCAGCATGGCGCGCGCCGCGCAGCACGGCCCCCACTTTGCGGACGATGCGGGTGAGATCATGAAGGGTAAAACGGGGGCAGCGCATGCCGATGGAGTTGACCCAGAGCACCTGATAATCGGGCAGCAGACGCTTGATCAGATGCTGGGTGCTGGAGGGGTGCTGGCCCCAATCCTCTCCCAATACCACCAGTTGCGGCAGTGAGTGTGGTTTCATGCAAAGGTCTCCGAAGCGTGTGCGAGGTCGCTGTGATCCTGTGGCTGCAACGGGCGCAGTACGGTGGCTGGTACTCCGGCTGCCAGCACACCTGCGGGCAGATCCCGAGTGACGACGCTGCCTGCGGCGACAATGGTGCCGGCGCCTATGGTGACACCGGCCATCACCATCACCCCGGTGCCAAGCCAGACATCCTGCTCCAGCACAATGGCCCCCACCTGTTCATCGCGATCCGGCAGGCCCCGGGCGCGATCGCGGGCATTTACCGGGTGCCCCGGGTAGCCCGCCAGAAAGGCACGCCCTGCAATTCTGACGTTATCCCCCAGCACTATCTTGCTGCCCACCGCCAGGGTGGTTTGCCAGCCAATCCCGACATTGCGGCCAATGACCAGCCGTGGTGTCTGGCTCGATGCCCGGCCGCTGATGGTCATGGCGGCGCTGAGACGGCAGTCGGCGCCGATCTCGATGGTGACCGGACCGCTGATATAGGGGATGCCGCCATAGAGGTAGAGGCGCGGGGCGGGGGCCGTGAGGCGAGATTGAAACAAGGGGGTCCACCAAAGGGTGCGGGTCAGGGTCGCCAGCGCGTTGCTGATCAGCAGATAGAGCCGATAAAGCAGCCGATGCAGGGGAGGGATCACGGGGCATGACCAGTGGCGGGCACTTTTGGCCAGTCGCCATACCCGGCGAGCCAGTGGCGTCTCCCCCTGTTTGGCCCAGCTTTTCATCCGGTGCAGGTTGATGGTGTTCATTGCGACCTCTCCCTCTGGTGCAGTCCGTTGCTCGCTAAGCAGAAAGCAGGGATCGGGCCAACAGGACGGCCCCAGCTAGATCGGGCCAAATGGGGCTAAGAGGAGGGGCAGATTGCGCCGGTCGGTGCAATTTGCAGCCAGCGTTGTGCAAAACGCAAATGCCAGTCTCATTCTGGGCTTGTTCAGGCCGGTTAAGCCGCACAGAGGAGCTATCGCTTCAGGGCGGGAGTGAGTGGCGTGGGCTTTGCATTAGCGGTAGCTGACCCGGAGCAGGATGCTTCGGGTGGCTGGGAGGCCCTATGAAACTTGGTGTGAACCAGATTGCCATGCTCTATTACGCCGGCGGCTTGCTCCTGATGAAGGGGATCTCCCTGCTGATGCTGCCGGTGCTGACCCATCAGCTGCTGCCTCGTGAATACGGCCAGCTGGAGGTGCTGTTGACCCTCATCAATCTGGGTTCCCTTATTTTGGGCTTCGGGCTGGTGGATGCCCTCTACCGTTTTGCCGGATTGGCGAAAGATGAGCAGGAGCGCCAGCAGGTGGTGGCCCGCATGTTTGGTCTGGTCTGGCTGATCGCCCTGGCCAGTCTGGTGCTGCTCTGGCTGCTGGCACCTGTGGTGCAAGCCTGGCTGCCGGTGGAAACTCGCCTTGCGGATGTGCGCTGGGTGCTTTGCGCCCTGCCGTTTGAAGGGGTGATCGGCGTGCCACTTGCATGGCTGCGCATGCGCAATCAGGCGCGGCTCTTTTTCGTGGCAACCGCAGGCAAGGCGGTGATCCAGTCGGTGCTGACCGGCTGGTGGCTCTGGCTCGGCTGGGGCGTGAGCGGGGTGCTGGCCTCCGGCACCCTGACCTGCGTTGCACTGGCGCTGCTGCTGAGCCTCTGGCAGTGGCGAGATAGCGGGATCCGCTTTGACTGGCAGCACTATCGGCCGCTGCTGCGCTATGGATTGCCCCTGGTGGTGAGCGGGCTGGCAGGTTTTGCCCTGAGCGGACTGGATCGCTGGCTGCTGGCCGATGTGGTGGGGGAGGCGCTGCTTGCCTACTACGCCGTTGCAGGCAAGCTCGCGCTGGCGGTGGGGTTGTTGCTGCAACCCTTTGCCCTCTGGTGGTATCCCCGCCGTTTCATGCTGCTGCGTGAGCCGGATGGACTGCGGCTCAATGCCCACTACAGCGTGATGGGGTCGGTGCTGGGGTTTGTCACCGCGGGGATTGTCGGGCTTACCGCCCCCTTGCTTATTCGCTGGCTGACCCCGGAGAGCTATCACGGGGCGATCGCCTATATTCCGCTGCTGGTGCTGGGTATGGCGGTGCGCAATGTTTCGGACTTGCTCAATGTCGGCTGCTTTAGCGGCGAGAAGAGCAATGCCCAGATGGTGATCAATCTGGGCTGCAGCGCCCTTGGGGTAGCAGGCTTTCTGCTCGCCATCCCCCCCTTCGGGGTCGCCGGGGTGATCTGGACCCTACTGCTGGTCTATCTGGTGCGGGCGCAGGCCTTTTATCTGGTGAGCCAGCGGTTGCTGCCGCTGCCGTATCGCCTCTCGACCCTCTGGGCCAGTTCGCTCGGGGCGCTGGCGATGGTCTGGCTCGGCCAATGGTGGGCAGGATCATGGCTCGTCTAACGCCAGCCATCTGGGCAAGCGCCATCTGTCTGGTGCTGGCCCTGCTTTGGTGGCGGCTGCCCCATCCCTTGCTGCTGCCGGTGCTCGGCCTTGCCATTCCCGCCATCTGGTTTGCCCTGCGCTGGCCCTTCTTGATGGTGCTGGGGTTTGTCACCTTCTCCTTCTTTCGGCTGCATGAGGTGTTCCCCCAGCTCTATCCCCTCAAGATCCCGCTGCTCTTCTCGCTGGCCGCCATCGGTGCGCTGGTCTGGCACATTTTGCTGACCGGCCGGATCAAGCCCTACTGGAGTCCAGCCCTGAGCTGGCTGACGGCCTTCTTTGTGATGGTCTCCATCGGTGTGCTGTTTGCCAGCAACCGGGGTGAGGCGATCGCCACCTGGACCGGCAGCTACAGCAAGATCTATCTGATGACCCTGGCCACCGCCTGGCTGGTGCGCACTCCGGGGGATTTTGCGCTGGCGGTGCGCACCTTTGTGGTGGCGGGCTGTCTGGTGGCGCTGGTGGCCCTCTACAACAAGGCGAGCGGGATCGGGTTGGTGGAGGGCACCCGGGTGACCATAGGGCGCGAGCTGGGCTCTGTGCTGGGGGATCCCAACGATCTGGCGCTGGTACTGCTCTTTCCTGCCGGCTTTTCGCTGAGCTTGCTGCTCAATCAGGGCAATGGGGTGGGGGGGCGTTTACTGGGGGGGCTCGGCTTTGCGCTGACTGCGGCCGCCATTATCGCTACCCAGAGCCGGGGTGGTTTGCTGGGTATCTGCGCCGTTGGTGGCCTGTTTGCCTGGCAGCGGGTGAAGTCGAAAACCCTGTTGATCTCGCTGGGTATGGTCGCGCTGGTGGTGCTGTTTGCCGCCGCCGGGATCAGCGACCGGGCATCTGGCGGCGCCGCCGAGAGTGGGGTCGATGCCTCGGCCATGGGGCGGATCTACGCCTGGCAAGCAGCCTGGGGGATGGCGCTGGGCCATCCGCTGGTAGGGGTGGGCTTGTCCAATTTCTATTACAACTACTTCTTCTACAGCCCCCATTGGGATGGACTCAATCATGCGGTGCACTCCACCTGGTTCGGGGTGCTAGCTGAAACCGGCTTTGTCGGGCTGGCGCTGTTTATCGGCATGGTGACGGTGACCCTGCGCAGTTGCTGGCGTTGCCAGCTTGCTGGCATGCCTCCTGCAGTGATCACGGCGATGCAGGGGGTGATGGCCAGCATGGTTGGGTTTGTGATTTCGGGATCCTTCCTGACCCAGGGCTTTACCTGGCCCATCTATCTGGAATTGGCGCTGGCCGTCGCCGCCATCAAGTACGTGCAGCAGGCGGCCACAGAGGTGAAGGCCACCCCTGAGGATCATCAGGAGGCAACCCGGTTGCCGGCAGTGCCACCCAAGGGAGCAAGAGGATGAACGCAACCCCTGTTTTGCTGGTTCACTACGGAGAGGACTGGATCCGCGGCAGCGAACGCTGCCTGCTGGATCTGCTGGCCCACCTCGATCGCAGCCGGTTTACGCCGTTGCTCTGGTGCAATAGCCCAACGCTGGCGGCAGAGGCGGCCACCCTCGGGGTAGAAACCATGGTCGAGCCGTTCAGCCTGCTGCTGGGATGGCAGGCGCCCCGCTTTGATCTTGCTGCCCATCGGCGCCTCTCCTGGAGAGCCAGAGAGCTCATCACCGAGCGGCAGATTGGGCTGGTGCACGCCAACAGCGCGGCTCCTTGTCAGTGGCTGGCGGGGGTCTGTCGGGCGTTGCAGGTGCCGCTGGTGTGCCACCTCCATGCCCGTTACCAGCCCAGAGACAGGTTCAGCCTGCGGGTCCATCAGGCCAGCTTGCTGATCGGAGTGAGCGAGCCGGTGTTGACCGGCTGGCGCCAGGATGGCTGCGCGGCCGATCGGTTGATCCGGGTACCCAACGGGGTGGATGCCGCTCGTCTGAATGGTGGTGCTCACTGGCCGGTCGTCGGCATGCTGGGCTTGCCCCCGGGGGATATGATCATCGCAACCGTTGGCTCCCTGATCAAACGCAAGGGGATTGATCTGTTGATCCGCTCGCTGGCTGCCCTGATGGCATCGGGGGAGGAGGCCCAGTTGCTGATCATTGGCAGCGGCCCGGAGCGGGAAGCACTGATGGCGTTGGCTGTCGAGCTCGGGGTGGCCGAGCGTGTCCACTTTCTCGGCGAGCGGCCGGACAGTGCCGCTATCTTGCGAGGCGGGGTGGATCTGCTGGTCTCCGGCGCCCGTGAGGAGGTGTTTGGTCTGACGTTGGCGGAGGCGGGCATGTTGGGGCTTCCGGTCAGTGCCTACCGAGTGGGCGGCATCCCCGAAGTGGTGGAGGAGGGAGTGACCGGCTTGCTGGCAACCCCGGGGGATTGGGCCGAGATGGCTGATCACTGGCGGCAATTGAGCAATCCGCAGCGCCGATGTGAAATGGGGCGTGCCGCTCAGTTGCGTGCCGCACAGTTGTTCACTGTGGCGCGCTACGTTGACGGAGTCACGGCGGTGTGGGACGCCGCGCTGGCTGGTCGTTGGCACGCCACGGCCCCCACACCCTTCCGACCACTCATTCACTGGGCGGGGCAACGACTCCTTGCCAGAGGGCGCAATATGCTGGCGAGTGGGATGACAAGAGTGGCGCAAAAAGTGCAGTTGGGGTTTGGCCGCCGCAAGGTACCAGAGTAAGGGAGCAGCAAGATGAGCATGCAAACTGAGCCGGTGTTTGGAAAGGTCATCGTCGTGGATCCCATCCCGTTTCGCGGTGGCTCCAAGGTTGCGACCGAAGTGCTGCTCGATGAGTTGGCCAAACGGATGCCCGGGCTCACATGCCATGTGTTGACCCAGGATCCCGACTCCTGGTCCCGTTGTCAGCATCATCCTCTTTGGTTGCCCCACATATTGAAGGGGCGGGAGTCCGGCATCGGCTATCTGCTCAAACAGGGGTGGCAGACCCTGCTGATCCTCTGGCTGGTGTTGCGTCTGGGGCAGGTGAAGTGCCTGGTGGCGGCGTCCGGACCGGGAGTGGATCTCTGCTGTTACTGGGCGGCCCGCTGGTTGCGGTGCCGGGTGGTTCAGCTGATCCATGGCCCTGTGGGGTGCTCGGGGCTCTCTGCCAGGGCCTTGCAACGGGCGAATTTTGTGTTTTATCTCGAATCAACTCGCAGCTCCCTGGCGGCATTGCTGGCCCGGCTTGGCGAGACCGAGTTCCCGTCACACTGGCAGCCATTTACCAACGGTTTGAGCGAGATTGATTGGCCCAAAGCGACCCTGGGGGGGCCTCGTATTTTGTGGGCGGCCTCGTTGCTGCGCTGGAAGGGACTGGAGACCATGCTGGCCGCCCATCAAATGATCCCTGATGCTCGCCCCGAGCTGATGGTGTGCTATCTGCAGCCCAAGGGCACGCTGCAGCCCTGTAGCCAGCCTCAGCCACAGCTGCCAGACACGCACTGGTATGCCAACCCCGCCAATCTTGACGAGATCCGATCTCGATGCGGCATTTTTGTCTCCACCAGTCATCAAGAACCGTTTGGTCTCTCCATTCTGGAGGCCATGGCGGCAGGATTATGCGTAGTGATCCCGGCCGATGGGGCCTGGTGGGATCGACACCTCACCGATGACGTGAATTGCCGTAAATATCAGCCAAACGATCCCGGCGATCTGGCGCAGGTGCTGGCTAGCCTCAATGCCATGCCCGACGTGGTCAAGCGACTTGGCCATCATGCCCGTCTGCATGCCATGGTCCATTACAACGCGGCGGATACCTACCAAAGCACACTGGATCAGTGGGAAGGTATGTTGCGATGGGATGCGTTGAGCCTTGCCGTGCATGGTTAGCGCGCGGTGGTTCCCCACGGGGAGGATGGGGGTGTATGAGGGACTTATGGGCAGAGGGGTTGCGGGAGGCAGGGTGACTCCGCCACTCTGATGCAGTTACGGCCGGATGATTTGGCGGTGTAGAGCGCAGCATCAGCCAGTTTTACCAGTTCAGATGGCTGCCAGTGACTCGATGGTCTGAGGCAGGCAACACCCATGCTAGCGGTCACCAGACCGGTGGCATTTTGTGCGTGTGGCTGCGCGAGTGCAAAAATCAGCCGCTGGATATGTTGGGCTATTTCATAGGCGGATTGACGCTCGACATGTGGCAACAGGATGACAAATTCCTCTCCCCCGTAGCGGGCCACCAACTCCCCCGAGCGGCGCCCGGATTGCGCCAGGGTATGGGCCAGCAATCGAAGGCACTCGTCACCGGCAACGTGGCCATAGAGGTCGTTGAACTGCTTGAAATGATCGATGTCGAGCATGATGAGCGCAATCGGCATCTCTGTCTGAATACAATGCTCCCAGGCCTGGTTCAATGAGTTGTCGAACAGACGACGGTTGCCGATGTTGGTGAGCCCGTCGGTATTGCTGAGCGCTTCCAGTTTCCGGTTCGCTTCGGCCAGCTCCTTGGTTCTGAGCTCGATAATGAGCTCCAGCTCATGTTGGCGCTCCTCCAGACTGGTCATCGGGTAAATTTCGCTTTCCCGAGCCGCACTGTAAGGGATGGAGATACTGCTGTGAGCAATTTTCCACGCCATGGCTTCGTGTCGAAAAATCAATACCAGTCTGGCGGTTCTGCGGGAGAGGATAGGTTCTGATTTCGGTAGATGGATATGGAAGAAGGCGGTGACAGCCACCACATCAGCGGCCAGATCTTGCAGGGTCACATCGAGTATTTCCAGGCGGATCCTTCCCGGGATCTGGGCAAAATCGCGGCGGGTTATCCGGATCCACTCATCCCTATCGGTAACCAGAACATCACTGCTGCCGGCAAAACCGCTGAAATTGTCGCTAAACCGCGTGGTGAGCCGATCATCCCGTGATGAATACAGCTCGATGTACTCATCAAACAGTGAGCGGATCAACTGTTCCCGTTCAGTGGTCATTGCGCTGGGCCCATGTGAAGTGGTCACGTTTTTCAAACGTTCGATTGAACTATAGTCAATTATGTCATTTTAATTGGCTATCTATCTTGATTTTTCTCGTTTTTTTGTTCGATTACCGTAATTGGCAAGTGTCCGTAGGGCCAGCCAGAATCAAGGCTCCATGGCGTGGTTATCAGAGGCAGTCAGGGGGAGGTTTCTCTCTGCAACTGCGGCCGCTGCGGGCTGCATTTCACGAGGTGAGCAGGGCTGTCAACGAGTTCGATAAGGCAAGGTAGTTGCTGGAGCCACTGCTCGGCTGATGATTAATACACTTATCGTTTGTCATGTTTATCGTCATCCCCGCTCATTTCTTTTTGCTGCAGTTGAACAAGAATAATTATCATCTATATCGATGGGGATGGATATTTACGCTCTGGTTAATTACGCAGGGTGACGTGAAGGTAAATAGTGTGAAGGTGGGCGGTAACATCTGTAACCGGATGAGCGAATGTATCGCGTGTTAAATATGTTCACTATGTTGCAGGCAGCCTTCCACCTTGCCTTTTCTCTCATTATTAATTTGAATGCAGATTCACGATGATGCGTAAACATATCCGTGAGCGCGATATTTTACTCGTCTCGACATCGGATGATAAAGCATATCTGGATACCCTCCGATATGAATACATCATCTGCATCTTCTTACTGCTCAGGTTCAACAGACGGGGATGCAACCAGGGGCGCTGCCGCTAGTGCTTTCCGGCAGAGACCATCTGCGCGAATTTACGGGAAATTCTGCCATGAAGGCCCTGGCAGCAAGGGCTGAGCGGGTCTCTTGTTCCTGCCATGATTTGGTGTTGCAAACCGTGCTGAGTCAGATTTAAAGCCAGTAAAATATGCAATTCAGTGAGTAAAGGTATATTTGATTGAACATTTATTGTCGGGTGTCAATACTGTGAAATAAGCGGCATGGCACAGTCATTCCGCATGTTAATTTAACTGGGAACAAAAGGGTATTTGGTCCGGTGATTAATTATTTGCTGTCCAATTAAGTTCATAAAATTTATTTCCCTGCCAAATATCTCTTTGGGGGTAATTAATTCTGTTTGTGATGTGGCTCGCTATGTAAATAGGGGGAAGCCGGTCGAAGTTGATAGAGATCAATACTGTGATGTGGGTGAGTCCTTAGCATTTCTCCTATTAAGCATTTACCAAACAAGTGCTCACTACGGGAATAACTAGAATGGTCGAGGATAATTTTTTATCGGCTCATGGGATTAATCGCCGTGATTTTATGAAATTGTGTGCCGGGATGGCCGCAACCTTGGGATTAAGTCAGCATGCCGTCGCCAAGATGGCCACCGCGCTCACCAGCCCCGAGCGGCCGCCGGTGATCTGGATTGGGGCGCAGGAGTGCACCGGTTGTACCGAATCGCTGCTGCGCGCCACTCACCCCACCATCGAGAACCTGATCCTCAACACCATTTCGTTGGAGTACCACGAGGTGCTCTCGGCGGCCTTTGGTCATCAGGCGGAAGAGAACAAGCACAACGCCATCAAGCGCTATAAAGGCAAGTATGTGCTGGTGGTGGATGGCTCCATTCCGCTCAAAGATGGTGGTGTCTACTGCATGGTGGCCGGTGAGCCTATCGTCGACCATATTCGCCGTGCCGCCAGTGATGCCGCTGCCGTCATCGCCATCGGCTCCTGCGCCGCCTGGGGCGGTGTGCCTGCTAGCGGCGGCAACCCGACCGGTGCCGTCAGTCTCGAAGAAGCCCTCGGCAATATCGGCACCCCAATCATCAATATCCCGGGCTGCCCGCCCAATCCCCACAACTTCCTCACCACGGTTGCCTACTACATCACCTACGGCAAGCTGCCGGCGCTGGATAGCAAGAAGCGTCCGCTGTTTGCCTATGAGCGGCTGATCCACGAGAACTGCGAGCGCCGTCCGCACTTCGATGCAGGGCGTTTTGCCAAGGAGTTTGGCGATGAGGGCCACCGGCAGGGCTGGTGTCTCTACCATCTGGGCTGCAAGGGGCCGGAGACCTACGGCAACTGCTCGACCCTGGAGTTCTGCGATGTGGGCGGCGGCATCTGGCCGGTCGGCATCGGTCACCCCTGTTATGGCTGCAACGAGCAGGGGGTCGGTTTTAGCAAGGGGATCTTCCAGCTCGCCAAGGTCGAGAACCCGACCCCGCGGGTGGATAAACCCGATGTGAAAATTCAGGAGGGGGGCTATACCTCGCCCACCGCGACTGGCCTGATCGGTGGCGCCCTCGGGGTGCTGGTGGGGGTGAGTCTGATGACGGTGCGTGAACTCGGTCGCCAGCAGAAGCGCCACGAAGCCGGGCAGCACCCATCACGGGAGGAGTAACCGTGAACAGACGCAACTTCCTCAAATTTGCCTCCGTCGGTGCGCTGGCGGCGGGCACAGCCGTACCCGGCACCGCACTGGCGGCGGCCAAGAACAAGCCGCCCATTCCCGGCGCGCTCGGTATGTTGTATGACTCCACCCTTTGCGTCGGCTGTCAGGCCTGTGTGGCGGAGTGTCAGCGCCTCAACGGCAATCCGGCCAATCCAGCCGGGGCGCAAACCTGGTCCAACAACGACAAGCTGACCCCCTACACCAACAACATCATTCAGGTGTGGAAGAGCGGCACTGGCGAGCACAAGGATCAGCTGGTGGATGGCTATGCCTACATCAAGAAGCAGTGCATGCACTGTGTCGATCCCAACTGCGTCTCTGTCTGTCCGGTGCAGGCTCTTAAAAAAGATCCCAAGACAGGCATCGTTCACTACGACCCGAGCGTCTGCACCGGCTGTCGCTACTGCATGGTGGGTTGCCCGTTCGATGTGCCCAAATATGACTATGACAACCCGCTGGGGGCGATCCACAAGTGCGAGCTCTGCAACCAGAAGGGGCTTGAGCGGATCGATCAGGGCAAGTTGCCCGGCTGCGTCGAGGTGTGCCCCACCGGCGCCGTCATCTTTGGCACCCGCGAGGAGCTGATGGCCGAGGCCAAGCGTCGTCTGCTGGCGACTCCGGGCAGTGAGTACGCCTATCCGCGCCAGACCCTCTCTGCCAACGACCCTTACCTGCACGAGGTGCCCAACTACCAGCCTTACGTCTATGGCGAGAAAGAGGGGGGCGGCACCCAGGTGCTGGTGCTGGCCGGGGTGCCCTATACCAAGCTCGACATGCCCGATCTGCCGGAGCTCTCCTCCGGTGCCCGCTCCGAGCATATCCAGCACACCCTCTACAAGGGGATGGTGCTGCCCATGGTGGTGCTGACTGGCCTTTCGGTGCTCATTCGCCGCAACACCAAGAATGGTCACGATCATCATCACGATGATGGCCATGATCAGGGGAGGGCGCAGATCAAGGATCAGGGCACCACAAAGGGAGGCAAGGATCATGAGTAATCACAAGGCGTATCCCCTCGGCGGCAAGCTGGTCAGCTGGCCTGTGCTGGTGCTGGCCCCCTTTGCCGTGCTGTGCGGCATGTTGATTTTAAAACGCCTCGTCTTCGGGCTGGGCTCGGTCACCGATCTGAATGGCGGTTATCCCTGGGGACTCTGGATCTCGTTCGATCTCTTGATCGGCACCGGTTTTGCGTGCGGTGGCTGGGCGCTGGCCTGGGCCGTCTACGTGTTCAACCGGGGCGAGTATCACCCCCTGGTGCGTCCGGCGCTGCTGGCGAGCCTCTTTGGTTATTCCCTGGGGGGGCTCTCCATCACCATCGACGTGGGGCGTTACTGGAACCTGCCGTACTTCTACCTGCCCGGTCACTTCAACACCTCCTCGGTGCTGTTCGAGACGGCGGTCTGCATGACCATCTATATCGGGGTGATGGCGCTGGAGTTCGCTCCCGTGCTGCTGGAGAAGTTCGGTTGGAAGGCGTCACTCATTCGCCTCAACAAGATCATGTTCTTCGTGCTGGCGCTGGGGGCTCTGCTGCCCACCATGCACCAATCCTCCATGGGCTCGTTGATGATAGTGGCGGGGGAGAAGATCCATCCGCTCTGGCAAAGCTACGAGCTGCTGCCGGTCTTTTCGCTGCTGACCGCATTTATCATGGGCTTCTCCATCGTGGTATTTGAGGGCTCCTTGGTGCAGGCGGGACTGGCGGGGCGTGGCCCCAACGAGAAGTCGCTCTTCTACAAGCTGACCCAGGTGATCGACATCTTCCTGATCCTGTTTGTGGCGCTGCGCTTTGCCGAGATCGTCATCCACGACAAGTCGGCCTACCTCTCCGAGTTCAATCGCTACTCCATCATGTTCTGGAGCGAGATCGCGCTGATGATATTCCCGCTGCTGGTGTTCCACTGGGACAAGAGCCGCCGGGATTCGCGCATGTTGTTCCTGGGGGCCCTCAGCATGCTGCTGGGCGCCGCCCTCTGGCGACTGGATTACTCCTTGCTCGCCTTCAACCCCGGCAATGGCTACCACTACTTCCCCTCCGCGGAGGAGGTGCTGATCTCTCTGGGCTTTGTTGCCATCGAGGTGTGTGCCTATTTGCTGTTGATCCGGCTCTTGCCGGTACTGCCATCACTTGAACGTGTTCACCAAGATTATCAGGCCCGAGGGAAAGCCAACGTATGAGCCAACGTATCACCATAGACCCCATCACCCGCATTGAGGGGCACCTGCGTATCGACTGCGAAATCGAAGGCGGTAAAGTGACCAAAGCCTGGTCGTCCGGCACCATGTGGCGCGGCATGGAGGAGATCGTCAAGGGCAACGACCCGCGCGATGCCTGGATGATAGTGCAGCGCATCTGCGGGGTATGTACCTCCATTCACGCCATCGCCTCGGTGCGGGCGGTGGAGAACGCCATTGGCGCCAAGGTGCCGGTCAACGCCCAGTACATCCGCAACCTCATCATCGCGGCCCACAACATCCACGATCACATCGTCCACTTCTATCAGCTCTCCGCGCTGGACTGGGTGGACATCACCGCGGCCCTTGAGGCCAATCCGCAAAAAGCGGCGGACATGCTCAAGGGGGTATCAACCTGGTCCCTCAACAGTGCCGATGAACTGACCAAGGTGCAGGACAAGATCCGCGCGCTGGTGGCGAGCGGCCAGCTCGGCATCTTTGCCAACGGTTATTGGGGTCACAAGGAGATGAAGCTGAGCCCGGAGGTAAACCTCATCGCCGTGGCCCACTACCTGCAGGCGCTGGAGTGCCAGCGCGATGCCAACCGCATCGTCGCCATCCTCGGTGGCAAGAGCCCGCACATCCAGAATCTGGCGGTGGGCGGCGTGGCCAACCCCATCAATCTGGATGCACCTAGCGTGCTCAACCTGGAGCGGCTGCTCTACGTGAAGAGCTTTATCGACCGGCTCGGCGAGTTTATCGAGCAGGTCTACAAGGTGGATGCCGCCATCATCGCTGCCCACTACCCCGAGTGGCTGAGTCTGGGGCAGGGGGCCAAGCACTACCTGAGCGTGCCAGAGCTCCCCACCGATGCCAACGGCGGCAGCTTCCTGATGCCGGGCGGCTATATCGAGAATGGCAATCTGGCGGGTTATCGCCCCATCGAGAGCCATCAGGATGGCTGGCTGATGGACGGCATCGCCGAGAGCAACAAGCACGCCTGGTACAAGGATGACGAGCCCCTCAAACCCTGGGAGGGCAAGACCGAGCCCGATTACACCGGCTGGCAGGATGACGGCAAATACTCCTGGGTCAAATCCCCCACCTTCTACGGCAAGGTGGTGGAGGTGGGGCCGCTTGCCGACTTGCTGGTGAAGCTCGCCGCAAAACACCCGGAGACGGTGGCGCATTTCGAGCAGCTGAACGGCATCTACAAGGCGCTCACCGGCTCGGCCATCAAGACCGAACAGCTGCACTCCACCATGGGCCGCATCATCGGTCGCGCGGTGCGCTGCTGCGTGCTCAAAGATACCCTGTCCCATCAATGGAAGGCGCTGGTCGACAACATCGGCAAGGGGGACACTACCGCCTATATCAAGGCAGAGATCCCGGCGGATAAAGAGTTTCGCGGGGTGGGCTTTGAAGAGGCGCCGCGTGGCATGCTCTCCCACTGGATCGTCATCAAGGATGGCAAGATCGAGAACTATCAGGCGGTGGTGCCATCGACCTGGAACTCGGGCCCGCGCAACTTCAACGATGAACCCGGCCCCTACGAGCAATCGCTGGTGGGCACCCCGGTGGCGGATCCCGCCAAACCGCTGGAAGTGGTGCGCACCATCCACTCGTTCGACCCCTGCATGTCCTGCGCTGTGCATGTGGTGGATACCCAAAATGGTGAAACGACTCAGGTGAAGGTGCTGTGATGAACACCTTGATCCTGGGCGTGGGCAACCTGCTGTTGAGTGACGAGGCCGTCGGCGTGCGCATCGTTGAGGGGCTGGGGCGCGAATACCGTTTCGCCCCCGGCATCGAGCTGCTCGACGGCGGTACCGCCGGCATGGAGTTGCTCGAAGCGATGGCCAGTCGCGATCACATCATTCTGGTGGATGCGGTGCGCAGCGGTAATCCGCCGGGCACCGTAGTGACCCTGAAGGATGAGGAGATCCCGACCCTGTTTGGCCGCAAGATCTCCCCGCACCAGCTGGGGCTGGCGGACGTGCTCTCGGCGCTGCAAATGACGGGGGAGTCGCCAAAGCGGCTCACCTTGATCGGGGTCGAGCCCGAATCCCTCGAGCCCCGCATCGGCCTCACCCCTGTGGTGGCGGCTGCCATGGGGGAGGCGACGGATCGGATTTTGACCCTGCTGGCCGCCGTTGGCGCGCCCGCCATTGTGCTCTCTGAGCAGGAGAAAGCTGAACAAGCACGGGAGGGCCTATGGCGCAGTCCAATTTAAGCGAGGCTGAGAGAGTGCTGGAGATAGTACCGGAGACGGCGCAGGAGTTTGCCGGCTTTGCCAGCAATCCCGCGCCTCTGCTGGTAGCCCAGTACGAGCGGATCGCTCGCGAAGAGATGCAGGCGTTGCCCTTCTATCACCCGGACATGCCAATCGTTGCGGAGTGCGTTGTGTTTGAAGGTCAGTGGCTCGGCTGCGTGCTCACCCCCTGGATGCTGAGCGTGGTGGTGCTGCCGGGGCCGGATCAGCTTTGGCCGGTGCGTAGCAACAGCGATCGGCTCGCCCTGCAGCTCCCCTGCGGCAACATGACCTTTATGGTGGGTGAACTGCCCGAGACAGGACAGTTGCTGGCCTGCTCCCTGATGTCGCCGCTCGATCCCCATCTCGGAGCCGGGGAGGGGCGAGCACTGGTGAGCAGCACCCTCAAGATGCTGCTCTCCTTGCCGGTGCAGCAAGGGGCTGGCGGCGTGGATCTGGGTCGCAGACGACTATTCGGTGCCCGGCGCAGTCAACCGGCATAGTCGCTAGGTTTCACGCGAAATCAAGTTTAGAATAGGGGGCCATTTTGGCCCCTCACTCCCATGTTCAGACACGCATTCCACCGCTTTTTTGAGTGATGATCCGTGAGTGGTACAAAACAAGAAGGATCCCCATGACTGTTCCACGCAATTCCCTTAGCCATTACTGTTGCACCAGTGCTGCCGCCCTGTTGACTCTGCTGCTGGGCACTGCCTCTCACGCGGCGCTGGCCGCTGCCCAACCTGTGCCTGCCGAGCTCAAGCTCGCCATCGGCAGTGAGCCCACCGAAGGGTTTGACCCTTTGCTTGGCTGGAGCCACGGCAGCTACCTGCTGTTGCATAGCCCGCTGCTCAAGCAGAACGCCGATCTCAGCTGGCAAAATGTGCTCACCCAGTCGGTGACCCCGAACAAGGATGGCAAGGGGTGGCTCATTACCCTCAAGCCTGAACTGAAATTCTCCAACGGTGCGCCGCTCACCGCCGAAGATGTGGCCTTCACTTACAACAGCGCAGCCAAGGGTGGCGGCAAGATCGACATGGGCAACTTTGTCTCGGCCAAGGTGCTCTCGCCCACCGAGGTGGCCATCACCCTGAGTGCTCCCCAGAGCACCTTCGTCAACGTGTTGGGATCTTTGGGGATAGTGTCGAAGAAGGATTACGACGCAAAAGCGTATGCCCAAAAGCCGGTCGGTGCCGGCCCTTACCGGTTGGTGAGCTTCCTGCCCGGCCAGCAACTGGTGGTGGAGGCGAACCCCTATTACGCTGGCGGCAACAATGATTTCAAACGGCTGGTCTTTGTCTTTATCGACGAAGAGAGCGCCTATGCCGCCGCCCAGAGCAGCCAGCTTGATGTGGTGCGCATCGCCCCGTCGCTTGCGCCAACCGTGCCTGCTTCCCTCAAGCTATGGGTGCGGCCGAGCGTGGAGAACCGCGGCATCGTCTTCCCCATTCCTGCTGCTGGTAAAAAAGATGCCAAGGGTTATCCCATCGGCAACGACGTGACCTCGGACGTGGCGGTGCGCCGTGCCATCAACTACGCCATTGACCGCAAGCTGCTGGCCGACCAGCTGCTGGAGGGGCACGCCATCCCCGCTTACAGCGCGGTGGAAGGGTTGCCATGGCTAAACAAAGCCACCGCCTTCAAGGATGGGGATGCGGCCCACGCCAATGCCCTGCTCGATGAGGCGGGTTGGAAGATGGGCAGTGACGGCATTCGCCACAAGGGCGACCTGAGAGCCGCCTTTACCCTCTGGTACACCAGCGGCGACAGCACCCGCCGAGATCTGGCGGAAGCGGTGCGGGCCATGCTCAAACCCATCGGCCTCGAAGTGAGCCTTAAATCCGGCAGCTGGGAGCAGGTGGAGCGCGAGATGCACGCCAATCCGGTGCTGATGGGGTGGGGGAGTCTGGATCCCATGGAGCTCTATCACCACTACCAGAGCGGCTCCGGCGGCGTGGAGTTCTACAACCCGGGCTACTACAGCAACCCTGTGGTGGATGGCCACCTCAAGCAGGCGCTGGATGCCCCGAACTGGCAGGCGGCCGTGCCGTTCTGGCAGCAGGTGGAGTGGGATGGCAAGACTGGTGCCGGAGTACAGGGAGATGCCGCCTGGGCCTGGCTGCTCAATGTGCAGCATACCTATCTGGCCAACCACTGCATCGACCTTGGCAAGGGGGCGCCGGAAATCCACGGTAGCTGGTCACTCCTCAACAACCTGCAGGATTGGCGGTGGACGTGCCGCTAAGTTCGTCCACCATGATGACTGCCACACTCAAAGCCCTGCTGCGTCTGGCAGGGCTGCTCTGTCTGGTCTCCGTCGCCACCTTTGTGCTGCTGAGTTACTCCCCCATCGACCCCATCAAGGCTTATATCGGCAACGATCTGCTCCATGTGCCGCCGGAGCAGTACGCCCGCATCGCCGCCCGCTGGGGGCTGGATCAGCCGCTGTGGCTGCGCTACTGGCACTGGTTTACCCAGGTGCTGCAGGGGGATTTCGGCTATTCCATGCTCTACAACGCGCCGGTGACTCAGGTGATAGGCCAGCGCTTTGCTGCCTCCTTCCTGCTGCTGGCGGGGGCCTGGCTGCTCTCCGGCTTTTTCGGCATCCTGCTGGGCCTTAGCGCCGGTCGCTATCTCAACCGCTGGCCCGATCGCCTGATTTGCCGTTTTGCCTACCTGCTTGCCTCCTTGCCCACCTTCTGGGTCGGCTTGTTGCTGCTCGCCCTGTTTGCGGTGCACTGGCCGCTACTGCCGGTCTGCTGCGCCTGGACGCCGGGGCTCGCTGCCGATGAGGCGGATTGGGCATTGCGGGCGCGCCATCTTCTGCTGCCGGTGACTACCCTGGCGCTGCTCGGGGTGGGCAATATTGCCCTGCATACCCGGGGGCGGGTGGCCGAGGTGCTGGAGAGCGACTTTATCCGCTACGCCCGCGCCCAGGGGGATGGCGGTTGGCCCATGCTGCGTTTTCACGTGCTGCGCCACGCCCTGACCCCGGCGCTCTGCCTGCAGTTTGCCTCGCTCGGCGAGCTGATTGGCGGATCGCTCTTGGCCGAGAAGGTCTTCTCCTACCCGGGGCTAGGTCAGGCCACTGTGGATGCGGGGCTGCGGGGGGATATCCCCCTGCTGATGGGAATCGTGCTCTTCTGCACCCTGCTGGTCTTTATTGGCAACACGGTGGCCAGTCTGCTGCTGGCCCGCATCAATCGGGGCTGGGAGGGCGAGCATGCTGTTTAATCCGCTTCCCTCCATAGTGCGCCTCGCTGTAGCCCTGCTCGGATTGGCGCTGCTGGCCACTTACGGCTGGAGCCTCTCTCATCAGGATGTGCCGATGGATCTGCTGGCGCGCCAGCAGCCTCCCTCGCTGACCCACTGGTTCGGCACCGATCAGATGGGGCGGGATCTCTGGTTGCGCGCCTTTCAGGGCACCCTCACCAGTCTGGAGCTCGGCATCAGCACGGCTCTCTGCAGTGGCCTGCTGGCCATGGTGGCGGCAAGCGTATCGCTCGTTCACCCCAGATGTGATGCGGCGGTGCGAATGGTGATCGACGCCATGCTGGCGCTGCCCCATATGCTGCTCTTGATCCTTATCTGCTTTACCGTGGGGGGCGGCATGCGCGGGGTGATCCTGGCGGTGGCGCTCACCCACTGGCCCAAGTTGGCGCTGATCCTTTGCGCAGAAGCGCGGCGGATCGCCTGCAGCGACTACGTAGTGCTGGCCCGCTGTCAGGGGATGGGGGCGCTGCGTCGCTGGCGTACCCACCTGCTGCCGGGGCTGCTGCCCCAGTGGTTTATCGGGACTTTGCTGATGTTTCCCCATGCGGTGCTGCACAGCGCGGCCTTGAGCTTTCTAGGATTTGGTCTGGCGGCCCACGAGGCCTCGCTGGGCCTGCTGCTGGCCGATGCTCTGCGTTATCTGGCCGGTGGCGGCTGGTGGCTGGCCCTCTTCCCGGGGCTGATGTTGCTGCTGCTGGTATTGCTGTTTGATCAGGCAACCCGCGCTCTGCAACAGCTGTTGTGGCACAGGAGTGAACCATGCTGAGTTTTGATCAGGTGACCATAGAGGCGGCCCACTACTCCTGGCTGGGGCGGCGCAGCTGGCAGCCTTTGCTGACCGATATCAGCCTGCAACTGGCACCAGGGGAGATAGTGGCGCTGGTGGGGGGGAGCGGCGAGGGCAAGAGCCTGTTGCTGCAAAGCGCCCTGACATTGCTGCCGGACAATCTGCGGATGCGCGGCACCATCTCCCTTGATGGCACGCCCCTGTGTGATGCCAGTCGTGCCCGTCTGCGCGGCCACACCCTCTGCTATGTGCCGCAGGGGGTGAGCGCCCTCAATCCACTGTTGACGGTGGAGCGCCAGCTGGGCCGGGCAGCTCGTCTCTGCGGTCAGAGCGGTTCTCGCGAGCGGCTCGGCGAGCAGTTGCTGCGCTACCAGCTGCCCGCGACCACCCTGGACAGGTACCCGCGCCAGCTCTCCGGCGGCATGGCCAAGCGCATTCTGGCCTGCACTGCGGCACTCGGCGGCGCCCGCTACATTCTGGCAGACGAGATCACCGCCTGGCTCGACGAGGAGCTGGCCTGTCTGCTGCTCAGCCAATTGCGTGAATTGGCCAATCAGGGCAGCGGCATCCTCTGGGTCACCCACGATCTGGCGCTGGCGGCCCGCTTTGCCGATCGCATCGTGGCGCTCCATCAGGGGCAGGTGAGCGATACCTTGAGCTGCCACCATCTGCGGCAAGGGCAGGGGAGCGAGATGCTCCGTGCCCACTGGCAGGCGCTGCCCGAGTTCAATGCGCTCTTCTCTGTGCCGGAGGTTTCCTGATGTTGGAAGTACAAAACCTCACTATCGCCCAGGGGGAACGTCCCCTCTGGCAGGGGTTATCGCTGACGGTGAAAGCGGGGGAGCGGCTCGGTATCTCCGCGCCTAGCGGTTATGGCAAGACCACGCTGGGGCGGGTATTGGCGAGTTGGCAACCGGTTGGGGCCGGCAGGCAGATCCTGCTGGATGGGCAGCCGGTGCCTGAACAGGTAAAAGGTTATAACCCCATCCAGCTGGTGCCCCAGCATCCGGAGCTCACCTTCAATCCCTATCGCACCACCGGGCAGGCGCTCTGGGATGTATGGCGCCCCGATGAGGCCATGCTGGCCCGCTTTATGGTCAAGCCTGAATGGCTTGGTCGTAAACCCGGTCAACTCTCCGGTGGCGAGCTGGCCCGCATCGCGCTGCTGCGCGCCCTCGATCCCCGCACCCGGTTGCTGATTGCCGACGAGGTGACCGCCCAGCTGGATCCGCAGATTCAGCGCCAGCTCTGGCGGGAGTTGATGGTTGAGTGCGAGCAGCGCGGGCTTGGCATGGTGATATTCAGTCACCAGCAGGCACTGCTGCGCCAGATCTGCCATCGGGTGCTGCGTTTTGGTGAGGTGCCTGCGGAGCAGGAGGCGATGGCCCGTAGCGTGGCCTGAGGGTTGGCTTTCCCCTCATCCCCAACCCTTCTCCCGCAAGGGGAGAAGGGAGCAAATATGTGCTTCACCAGCAAGATGTACCTCGGTGCATCTGGATACTGGCAGGGTATTATCGATGTCCCCTCACCCTGACCCTCTCCCTGGGGAGAGGGTCAGGGTGATGGGATGCGAGTATGAAACGCTGGCAATGCTGTACAGAGAGAACCGTTGGCAAAGTGCGCAGGTAAAAGAGAGGGAGGCATCAGCCTCCCTCTTTTGTTTTCTACCGTTAGCAGTGGCGTTTATCCGGTTGATTTCAAGCGCTGGCCAGCCAGTTAAGCCAGGCATCCATCCCTTCACCGGTAGTGGCGCTGACCTGGATCACCTGAATATAGGGGTTGACCCGTTTGGCGTTCTCGATGCAGCGGGCCACGTCAAAGCTGACGTAGGGCAGCAGATCGATCTTGTTGATCACCATCAGCTGGGCGGCGGCGAACATGTCCGGGTATTTCAGCGGCTTCTCTTCCCCCTCGGTGACAGAGAGGATCGCCACCTTGTACTTCTCGCCGAGATCGAAGCTGGCGGGGCAGACCAGATTGCCGACGTTCTCGATAAAGAGGATGCCCCCTTCATTGGCGGGTAGCTGGTGACAGGCGTCGTGAACCATTTTGGCGTCCAGATGGCAGCCCTTGCCGGTGTTGATCTGCACGGCAGGGACACCGGTGGCACGGATGCGATCCGCATCGGCGCTGGTCTGCTGATCCCCTTCGATCACCGCGCAGGGGCGTTTGTCGGCCAGTTGGCGCAGAGTTTCGCAAAGCAAAGTGGTTTTGCCTGAACCCGGGCTAGAGACCAGGTTAAGCACCAGCTGGTCTGCGGCAGTGAAGTGTTCGCGGTTGTGGGCCGCCAGCGCGTTGTTCTTGGCCAGCACATCCATCTCGATGGCGATCAGCTGGCGCTGCCCCATACCGGGCACCGACAATCCCGCTTCCCCTTTGCCATAGTGCAGATCACCCTGCTGATGGTCATGGTCATGGTCATGGTCATGGTCATGGTCATGGTTATGGCAGTGATCATGGGGATGCGTGTGGGAATGGCCGTGCTCATGAGATTGGGTATGATGATGGTCGCGGGGATGATCATGGTGGTGCTCATAGGGCTGATCATGCCCCTCATGGCTTATGGGAGCCCGTACCCCGTGGTAGTGGTGATGGACATCCCCCTGATGGTGGTAGTGGTGGTGAATGATCAGGGTGCGCGGCGCACTCTGCTCGTGGTCATGATGGTGATGGGCGTCATGGGCATGATGATGGTCGTGCTCATGACCATGTTCATGGTGATGTTCATGCTCGTGATGATGCTCATGATCGTGCTCATGGCCGGCGATCCGCGCCTGGCCGCATCCGCATACGCTACACATATCAACTTACCTCGATGTCGGTGATGCGCAGGCTATCACCCTGCGCGACTCGTAATTTGTATCCGCCACACTCGGGGCAGGCCTGCCCGCGTTCGGTGAGGGTGACCGTCTGGTTGCAGTCGTAACACCAGGCCTCTGCCGCCTGGTGCTGAAAGTGAAGCTGGGCCCCTTCGACGGCAGTGCCCTTGGCGGCCGCCTCGAAACAGAAGGCAATGGTGTCCGGGTCGACGCAGGAGAAGCTGCCAACCTCGAGCCAGAGGGCTGTCACCTTGGTAAACCCCCGCTGGGTGGCCTGCTCGGCCGCCAGATCGATGGCAGCCATGGCCAGAGACATTTCGTGCATGGTGGCTCCTTAACCGATATGGGGAGGAGCAGTGACTCCTCCCTGTAATTGACGGAACGGCATGGCCGATCAACAGATCCGCGGCAGCAGCTCCCCTTGCGGTAGCTCCAGATAACGGCGGCTACCCCAGGGGTTGTTGAGGATCACCTTGTGACGATCGCTTGCCTGCACCACGCCGATCTGGCTGGCAGCGGGGTTGAATTGCCGCAAGATGCCCAGCGCGTCCTGTGCCTGTTCGGCAGGCAGGGCCAGCACCATGGTTCCCTCGTTGGCGAGATCATGGGGCTCGAAGCCATAGAGCTCGCACAGGCCACGCACCGGATCGCACACCGGAATGGCGGACTCCTCCAGCTCGATGGCAACGCCGGAGGCGCTGCTCCACTCGTTGAGCACGGCGGCAAGGCCACCGCGGGTGGCATCGCGCAGGGCGTGAGGGGTAATCCCCGCTTTTAGCAGCGCTTCTACCTGCGGCCAGAGGGTGGTGCAGTCACTCTTTAGATCGGATCCCAGTTGCAGGGCGTCACGGGCCATCAGGATGCAGGCGCCGTGGCTGCCGATATCCCGCGACACCAGAATGGCGTCACCGGCTTTGAGGTTGCGTACCGAGATGCCCCGGCTCTGCTCAGGCCGCGGAAAGGTGCCGACCCCGCTGGTGTTGATAAAGATCTTGTCGGCCGCCCCCTTGGGCACCACCTTGGTGTCGCCGCAGACGATGCGGGCACCGCTCTTGGCAAGTTCGACCGCCATCGACTCGACGATGCGGGCCAGATCGGCGTAGGGGAAGCCTTCCTCGATGATAAAGCTGCAGCTCAGATACTCGGGCTTGGCCCCCATCATGGCGAGATCGTTGACCGTACCGGCGATGGCCAGCTTGCCGATATCGCCCCCCTCGAAGAAGAGCGGCGAGACGGTAAAGCTGTCGGTGGTGAAGGCAACGGGGCCGTTTACCGGCAGCAGGGCGGCATCTTCACCGCGCAGCAGGATCTCGTTGCCAAAGTGGCGAAAGAAGAGCTGATTGATCAGCTGGTTCATCTCCACACCGCCGCCGCCGTGGCTTAACTGAATTTCTCTCATTGGATCCCCATATATCGGTAGTAGGCATTGCAGGCCCCTTCGGAGCTGACCATGCAGCTGCCCATGGGCTGGGTCGGGGTGCAGCCCCGGCCAAAGACTTTGCACTGGTTTGGCTTGGCCAGGCCGCGCAGGATATCGGCGCACTGGCACGCCTTGTGGTCATCGATGGGAGTCTGATTGAGCGCAAAGTGACGCTCCGCATCGCGCTTGGCAAAGGCATCGCGCAGGCGCAGGGCGGAGGCGTTGATATCCCCCAGACCTCGCCAGCGAAAGTGCTCGCGGGTCTCGAAAAAGCGCTCGACCAGCCGCTGGGCGGCTTTATTGCCGCTGGCGGTGACGGCGCGGCTGTATTGCACCTCCAGCGCGTAGCGACCCTCCACCTTCTGGCGCACCATCATCAGCAGGGCCTCCATTACATCCACCGGCTCGAAGCCACTCACCACCACCGGCACCTGATAGCGATCGACGATGGGCAGGTAGATATCGGCGCCGGTGATGACGCTGACGTGGGAGGGGCCGATAAAGGCGTTCACCTTGGCCACCCCGTCGGCCATCACCGCATGAATGGCGGGGGGCACCAGCACATGGTTGATATGAAACAGCAGGTTCTCAATCCCCTCAGCTTCAGCCGCAGCCAGCAAGGCGGCGGTCATGGGGGTGGAGGTCTCGAAACCGATGGCGAAGAAGACCACGGTTTTCTCGGGGTTCTCACGGGCGATACGCAGGGCATCGAGGGGGTCATAGACCGGACGGATATCGCTCCCTTTGGCCCGTTGCTGGGCCAGCGTGCCTTTGGATCCCGGCACCCGGATCATGTCCCCCAACGTCACCAGAATGACGTTGTGCTGGCTCGCCAGCTCGATGGCCTGATCGATGCGCTCTTTTGGCATGATGCAAACCGGGCAGCCGGGGCCGTGGACAAACTCGATGCTGGCCGGCAGCAACTGGTGCAGGCCGTACTTCATGATGGTGTGGGTATGGCCGCCACACACCTCCATCACCCGCAGCGGTTCGGGGAGTAATTTGGCCAGTTCGGTGATCTGGGTTGCGAGGGCGCGGATCACCTCGGGCTGACGAAAGCCCTGAAAGAGATCATTGAGTGTCAGCATGGCAAGATATCCTGCTCTGGCATCAGGGCCACCATCTGGCGGAAGCTCTCGAGGCTGGCCTGCGCCTCCTCTTCATCAATCTTGCTCATCACAAAGCCGATGTGGAGCAGAACATAATCGCCAATGTTGAGAGGCTCTTCGAGCAGCATGCAGCTGACGCGCCGCTGCACCCCCAGGGTGTCGACGGTGACGCAGTTATCTTCGGGGTGCAGCTGCACCACCTGAGAGGGAATGGATAGACACATGGATTTCAGGACTCCGACAAAGTGGCGCCACTTTTTATGGCAGCAAGAGAGGAGATGGAGGGCTGGTGCGCCGCAAGATGGTGGATGGCAAACCAGAGCTGACCGGCGGCGATGCCACCGTCATTGAGCGGCAGGGTTTCGCTGGTCAATACCTGCCGACCGGCTGCTTCGAGAGCGGGCACCAGCTGGTCCATCAGCACCCGGTTTTGAAAGACGCCGCCCCCCAGCGCCACCGGATAGCCGGGGAAGCGCTCGGCCAGAGCGATAACCAGATTACTGATGGCGCGGATAAAACCGGCGGCCAGGCTGGCGGTGGAGGTGCCTTGGCGCCGCTCGCTGACAAGGGTATTGATGAGCTCGGCCCACTCGATCTGCAGCGGCCCTTCCGCTGATTGGTTGAGATCAAAGGTAAGGGGGAAGGGCTGTTCATCGGGAGCCAGCTGCAAGGCGGCCGCCTCCAGCAGGAGCCCTGCTTCGCCCTCGTAATCGGGGGTGTCGATCACCCCCAAGAGCGCCGCCACCGCATCGAACAGACGGCCGATGGAGCTGGTGTAAGGGGCGTTGCGGCCCAGCTGCCAGAGCTGGTGCAGGTTGCTGATCCGCTCAAGGGGCAGTTTGTTGATCAACGGAATATCGAGGGCGCTGATCTGCTCAGGGCTGTGCGATTCAAACAGCAGCCCCAGCAGCTGGCGCACCGGCTCGCGGATGGCCGCTTCGCCGCCGATCAGCTTGAAGGGTGCAAGGTGGGCAACCCGCTCAAATCCCTGAACGTCTGCCAGCAGCAGCTCGCCACCCCAGAGGGTGCCGTCATCGCCAAGGCCGGTGCCATCGAAGGCAACACCCAGCACTGGGTCCGTGATGTCGTGCTCGGCCATCACCCCCAGCAGGTGGGCGTGATGGTGCTGCACCTCGAGGTGGGTGGCACCCTGATCCTGGCAATAGCCCTTGGCCCACTGATGGCTGAGGTAGCCGGGGTGGCGATCCGAGACCAGCAGTTCTGGCTTGAGGTCGTAGAGTTCGCGAAAGGTGGCCAGGGTCTGCTCGAAGTGCTCCTGCATCGGCAGGCTGTGCAGATCGCCGATATAGGGGCTGTAGATGCGCTGGCGGCCGAAAGCGAGCGCCAGCTGGTTCTTCTGCTGCGCCCCGACCGCCAAGAGCGGCACCCTGACCGCCTCTTTCAGGCTGGGGGTGCAGGGGGCATAGCCTCGGGCGAGGCGCAACGTCTGGCGTCGCCCACCCGCCCACTGCACCAGACTGTCGTCGCAGGGGTGCAGGATTGGGCGGTTGTGATCCAGGATGCCGTCAATCTCGCTGCCGAGTTCCCTGACCACCGCCTCGCACTCGATAAGGATTGGGCTGCCGCGACCATTGGCACTGGTGGCCACCAGCGGCATGGCGCAGGCATCCAACAGCAGCTGATGGAGCGGGGTATAGGGGAGCATGACGCCAAGGTAGGGGATGCCGGGGGCAATCCCCTCGGCCAGCGGCGCGATTGTCAGTTGGGATTCTGACGGTCGATCATCGTTTTTTCGCTTGCGCAGCAAGGTGATGGGTCTGGCCTGAGAGGCGAGCAGCTTCCACTCGTCTTCGCTGCCGGTGACATGCAATTTGGCCTCGGCAAGGGAGCCCATCATCACCGCCAGCGGCTTGCGTTCGCGCCGTTTGAGCATTCGTAATCTGGCAACACTCTGTTCATTGCGGGCATCACACATCAGGTGATAGCCCCCCATCCCCTTGACCGCGATAAGCTTGCCTGCTTGCAGGGCGCTTGCAGCTTCTTGCAGGGCATCCTCGCGCTCGGCCAGCGTATCGCCATAGCCATTTCGCCAGCTGAGATGGGGCCCGCACTCGGGGCAGCTCACCGGCTGGGCGTGGTAGCGTCTGTCCAGCGGGTTTTCATAGGCCGCCGCGCAGCGCGGGCACATGGCAAAGCCCGCCATGGCGGTGTGGGGGCGGTCGTAGGGGAGGCGGCGGATGATGGTGTAGCGCGGGCCGCAGTGGGTGCAGTTGGTAAAGGGGTAGCGATGGTGGCGATCCGCGGGGTTGGCCACATCCCGGGCGCATGCCTCGCACATCCCCTGATCTGGCGAGATGGCGACCGTGGCCGCGCTCTGCTGCTGGCTCGCTTTAATTCGAAACTGGCCATGAAATTGGTCATCGAAGTCGGGATCATGAGCAAGGGGCAGTTCCCGCTCGCTGAAATGATCGATACGGCTCAGCGGCGGCGCCAATTCCCGCAGTTCGCGGGCAAAGGCGGCCAGCTGCTCAGGCGATCCTTCGGCACCTATGGTGACGCCGTTGGCATCGTTCAAGACATAACCGGCAAGGCCGTGGCGCAGCGCCAGCCCATAGACGAAGGGGCGAAAGCCGACCCCCTGAACTATGCCGTCGATATGAAATTCGCGGCGCAGCCGGTTGGCCACTGGATTGGAAGAGCCAGAGGGGGCGATGGTGGTGCTCATGCCGGCTCCATCTCATCTTGAGTCTGCGGCAAACGCAGCACCCGGCGCTCGTTCTCCTCGCGCCGTACCCAGCCATCCATCTCCATGCGCAGGCAGAACGGAATGGCGTATTTGCGCGACAAACCGGTGATCTCCTTGAGGGATGCCATGTCGATCAGATCTCCCACCTGCTGGCCCGCCAGCACTTCGGCGACCATCTGGTTGTAAAGCTCGGCGTCGTAGTAGATGGGGCCATCGAGCTGCACCAGATACTTGAGTCGCGCCAGATTGCGCAGTTGCTTTTGCAACGCGCCTTTTTGCTGCAAGCCCTGCTGCAGGGCGGCGGGCAGCTTGCGGGTGATAAAGGGATCCAGCTCCACGCCGCCGGGGCCCAGTTTACCGGGCTCGTAACCCTCCTTGCCTTGATCTCGCACCACCTTGAGCACCAGCTGTGCTTCTTCCCCCAAATCATCTTCTGACTCGCCGCTGCCTTGCTGCCACTTGTCATGGTGCAGGCGTATCAGCTGCTCGCTCTTGAGCTGCTGGAGCAGGGCCTGAGTGACCGGCAGGGCGATGCCGAAGCGGGTTGCCAGCTCGGCGGCACTCAGCGGTTCGCTGGCCAGCGTGCCGAGCAGCTGGTCGCGGCTCTGGGCCAGCCAGCAGTTATCCAGCAGCCACTCACCGAGGGGGGTGACCTGCTCGGGCCGCTGGTCAAAGCGGCTGGCCAGCACATAGCCATTGAGGCCAAGCTGCAGGGTGGCCGGGTTGTAGTGCTCGAGCTCATCAGGCAGCTCACCGAGCAGGGTGTGCAGCGCCTTGCGTCTGGCGGGATGGATGTCGCCGCACCAGACGATGCGGGCGCCGTGCAGCAATTCGCTGCTGCCGTGGCGAATGATGGCGAGCGGCTGGCCAAAGAAGCAGGGGATGGGGCTGGCAAAGATCAGCCGCGCCAGCCGGGAGTCCTTGATCGGCACGAAACGGGCCCGGCCATGCCAGCTGCCAAGGGCCACCTCGACCTCCTTGTTGTGCAGAGAGGGGCGTAGTGCCTTGCCGCTCAGGCTCTCGGTGTTGAGCCGCACGATGAGGTGAGTCGCCGCCTCGCACTGGCCAGCTGCGCTGGTCAGGCAGTGGCCGCGAGCCACCTCCTTGTGGGGCACTTTTTTCAGGCCCACCGCCACCCGGCAGACGGCGCCGATCTCGTCGACGCTCTGGTGATAGGCCTGCAGGGAGCGCACCTGCACCTCCCGATCGGCGGGGTAGAGGCGCAGCTTGTCCCCCACCTTGAGGCTGCCCTGCTGCAAGGTGCCGGTAAGCACGGTGCCGGTGCCGTTGGCGGTAAAGACCCTGTCTACATACAGTCGCGGGGCGGCCTGTTCGAGGGGAGCATGATGCTCAGCCATATCTCCTAGCTGGCAGACGATGGCGGTGTGCAGGGCTGCCATATTGGCGCCGGTTTTGGCGCTGACGCTGACGATATCGGGCACCATGCCGCTCTCGTCCATCACCCGCTCCAGCAGGCTCTCTTCCAAAAGCAAAAGCTCGTTGGGGGAGACCAGATCGCACTTGTTGATGCAGACCAAGAGGCGCGGTACCCCCATCGCCTTGAGCAGGCGCAGGTGATCGCCGGTCATCGGCATCCACCCCTCGTCGGCGGCAATGACCAGCAGCACCAGATCCAGACTCCAGAGCCCCGCCACCATATTGCGGATATAGCGCTCGTGGCCGGGCACGTCGATGACGCCTATGGTGTTGCCCTGACCGTCGTCGAAGTGGGCAAAGCCGAGATCCTGGGTCATGCCGATGGCCTGCTCGTGGGCGCGGGCGGTGGTGATGCCGGTGAGGGCTTTGATAAGCAAGGTCTTGCCGTGATCCACGTGGCCGGCAAGACCGATAACGGCGCGATAGGGGGTCATGGGATCAGGGCTCCTCGGTCGCATTTGTTGCATTGAACGGGGCGGGGAGAAGCAACTCCCTGAGTTGGGCGATCAGCAGTTCCATCTCGGTCGGCAGCAGGGTCGCCATATTGAGCAGTACCTTCTGCTGGCGCACGGTGGCGATGACAGGGACGGGGAGTTCGCGCAGAGCATCAAGCAGCTGCTGGGCCGGACGCGGGTCGGTGCACTCGAGCGCGGGCGCCGGATAGAACTCGTCCGGCAATGTGCCGCCGCCCACCACCAGTTGGGCGGGAACCGGCACAAAGGAGCCAGGCAGGGCGGCCATCAGCTGGGAGGCTCTCGCCTCCATGGCAGCCGGGTTGCTCAAGGTACGCTGGGCGATACCCTCGCCGACGGGAGATTTGTTGAGCTTGTGGATGAGCAGACGTTCGAGCAGGGAGTAGACGATGCGGCTCGGGCGGAAGGTGCGCATCATGGGGTGTTTTTCCAGCCGCTTGATAAGGTCGCTGCGGCCGCTGATGATGCCCGATTGCGGGCCACCAAGCAGCTTGTCGCCGGAATAGCAGACCAGATCCGCCCCCGCCTTGATGTACTGGCGCACCGAGGTTTCATCCGGTGCAAACTCTTCGGTGGTCAAGCCCGACCCCTGATCCACCGCCAGCACCACATGCTCGGGCAGGGCGCGGGCCACCTCGCCGATATCGGGGGATTCAGTAAAGCCGCGAATGGCGAAATTGGATCTGTGCACCATCAGTACCAGCGCGGTCTGATCGGTGATGGCATCGAGGTAATCCTTGGCGGTGGTGATATTGGTGGTGCCCACCTCCACCAGTTTGGCGCCGGAGAGGGCCAGAATGTCGGGGATGCGAAAGCCACCGCCAATCTGGATCTGCTCGCCGCGCGAGACGATTACCTCGCGCCCTTTGGCCACCTCCTGCAGCAGCAAAAAGAGCGAAGCGGCGTTGTTGTTGACCACCAGCGAATCCTCGGCCTGGGTGAGGCAACGGAGCAGGGGGGCGATCAGCCCCTTGCGCCCGCCGCGCTTGCCGGTGGCGAGATCCAGCTCCAGATTGTTGTACCCGGTGTTGAGGTCACGCACCTCGTCCCACAGCTCGTGACTTAATGGCGAACGCCCCAGATTGGTATGCACCAGGGTGCCGGTGGCGTTGATCACCCGGGTTTGACACTGGCGCAACTGCTGTTGGCAGCGTTTGGCAATCAGCGCCTCGATCTGCTCGGGGGCGACCCCATGCTGGCGAAAATCTTCGCTTTGGCGCAGCTCGCTGAGGGTGTCGCGCACCGCCTGGGTCACCAGCGGGCGGCTCAGCGCTTCGATAAAACCGGCGAGAAAGGGTTGCTGCAGCAGCTGTTCCACTTGCGGCAAACGGCGCGTTTGTTGCTGGCCGGGCTGTTGCTGTGAATCGTCGGCAGCCTGACCTGATGAGGGCTGGCGGTGGGGGATGGCTGGCGCGTGAGACGAGTTCGGCATGGGATTACCAGTGCAGTGCGTGGGTTCGGGATGCGCACCGGTTTGCCGATAGAGAGGCCGAGCTGACGGGTTATGGCACTGCTGGCGATTTGCGGATGACTGCAAACTGGGTGCATCAATGAGCGGGTATAAATCAATGCTGCATCGATGCTGATAAATTAATTTTTGGCCAGCGAGATAACCTGAGTTCGGATTATATTGGCAAACGGCAAGCACCTTTTTCAAGGTATTATTTCATACATATTGAACAAACAATGGAAATAACATCCAGGCCGAAAAATTCAGCGAGAGAGTATTTGTTCAATAGATAAATTTGGCGGAAGAGGCAGGAATCGAACCTGCCAAAGCCTTCTCGGCTCACATCGGTTTTGAAGACCGAGGAGGCCACCAGACCCCATCAACTTCCGTAATGGTCGCCATTTTGTGGCAAATTTCTGTGACTGGCAACGCTTTTTTTGTCATAAAAAAGCGAGAGTTAGCGATTTTTTGAAAAAATCAAAGAACCTTGTTTTATATCAAGTTCAGCACAGTTGGCCCGATGTTTTTAATTTAACATCGGGCCTCGATCACATTGCCAAAAGCGTCAGTCAATAACGGTCGTTAACAACTCGATAAATAATCACCGCTTGGCGTTGTAAATATTCCACTGGTCCAGTTTCTCTATTAACAAGTCGGTATCCTTGGCGGCATCAAGGTGCTGATAAAGATAATCCATCGCCTCCCTCACCATCTCGGTCATCGGGAAGGAGAACGCCACGATGGCCGGTTGTACCCCGACAAAGATCACCTCGGGGACAAAGGTCTTGAGCTCGTCGATCAGGAAATTGAGCGGCATATTGTGGGTCGAGAAGATAAACATCTCGGCGATGGTCTCGGGGGGGATCACCTGCAGGGTTCCCGCCTTCTCGCCGATCTCGGCGGCATCCACCAGCACCACCCGCTCCGGTTGCAGCTCCCGCACCTTGTAGACCACATTTTCCGGCGCGATGCCGCCGTCGATATGGATCCAGCCGGGCAGGGGGGCGGCTTGCAGCTTGTCGGCGAGGTAGGGGCCGGCACCGTCGTCCCCCATCATGGCATTGCCCACGGTCAACACGAGATTGCAGCCCATCAGCGGCTCCTTATCATCAGGTACATATGGGGGTCGTTAAAGAGGGCGGTGAGCTGATCCATAAAGGTGTTGGTCCAGCCCAGCTCCTGCTCATCGAGTAGATTGTCGGCTTTGCGCAGTCGGTCGAAGGCGCAGGCCAGCATATGGCAGTGCTCGCGATAGATGGTGATTTCGCCAAAGGTGAGAAATCCCTCCATCTTGCGGCGCGCTTCACTCCCCTCTGGCAGCTTGGCCACCCAGTCGCGATAACCGATCAGCGAGCAGACCAGGTCTGCTCGCAGGCAATCAACGATGCCAAGGTGATGGCCGATGGCGAGGCTGTAGTACATCACCTCTTTGGCCTCTTCCGGCACGTCGAACTGCTCGTCGACGAACTTGCGCGAGAGTCGATAGAAGAAAACCTCGTCAGCCATGCACCGCCTCTCCCTTGCCGGCCGCCCGGTTGAGGCAGGCGTTTGCGAGGTTGTTGACGATCTCCGAGAGGCGCGGATCGTCGTGCTGATCGAGGTAGCTCTGGATGCGCAGATCCACATCCTGCTGGGTCGCCCCTTCGAGCAGGGCCATGAATTCGTCGGCAATGATCCGCCCCTGACGATAACCGGCCATGCGGCGCGCTTCGCGCTCGATCATCACCCGGATTTCATTGGGGATGCCGGTGTGGCGCAGCTCGACCCGCTCACCCGGTTGCACCTCGTGGCTGGTGGCTTTGAGTTTCTGCTCAAGCAGACCGAGCGCCACCGCAAAGCCGTAGATGGTGGCTGCCGGTGTGGGGGGGCAGCCGGGGATATAGACATCTACCGGCACGATCTTGTCGGTGCCGCCCCAGACGCAGTAGAGATCGTGGAAGATGCCACCGTCACAGCCGCAGGCGCCGTAGGCGATGCAGATTTTGGGATCGGGCGCCGCCTCGTAGGCACGCAGGGCCGGAACCCGCATCGCCCGGGTCACCGCGCCGGTAAAGAGCAGGATGTCGGCGTGACGGGGGGAGGCGACCACCTTGATGCCGAAACGCTCGGCATCAAACAGCGGGGTGATGGTGGCGAAGATCTCGATCTCGCAGGCGTTGCAGCCGCCGCAATCGACCCGGTAGACATAGGCTGAACGGCGAATGTCCTTGAGCAGGGTCTTCTTGAGTTTGGTGATCTCGGGATCCTGTGCCAGCGGCACGGCGCGGGTATGGGCATGGCCGACAACCGGTTCTATGCCTTTGATCTTGCTCATCACATCCACTCCTTTTGTGCGGCCATCGGTGTGGCTATCGGTGTGATCAGGGCCGAGTCAGGCTGGCTCAGCATGCTCTGTTTTCGTTTGCAGTCGGGGCAGTGGTGCAGCCGCTCTGGCGGCGCTAGCGGCTTGGCATCGCGAGCCAGCGGCGTGCCCGCCTGCTTGAGGGTGTCTTCCACCAGCGCCACCAGCTTGCTCGGGGCAAAGTAGGTGCCGCACAGGGTGCAGGGGGCCAGCGCGAAGCGGGCCTCCTCATAGAGATCCGCCTTGTTGGTCACCGCCAGTTCGAACTCGGGGGAGAGGGCGATGGCGCGGGTCGGGCAGACCTCCTCGCAGCGGCCGCAGAAGATGCAGCGCGCCATGGAGATCTCCCAGCGCCGTTCGCCGGTCTCCATGTCCACTTCCATCACCAGCGCATTGGCCGGGCAGGCCTTGGTGCAGGCGGCGCAGGCGATGCACTGATCCGCCTGATATTTCGGTTTGCCGCGAAAATCCCGGTTCACCTCGTAAGGGGCGAAGGGGTACTTGGCGGTCGGGGTGCCAGCCTTGAGGATGGTCTTGAACAGCTTGATCATGATGACCCCTTATTTCAGCGGAGAGTTTTTGCGATCGATGCCGTAGCGCTCGATCTCCTTGTAGGAGACCACGGTGGATTTGCCCTTCTTGGGGTCGACCAGGGTGACCCGGTCGGTACAGGAGTAGCAGGGATCCAGACTGCCGATGATGAGCGGCGCATCCGCCACGGTATTGCCGCGCAGCATGTAGCGCAGGGCAGGCCAGTTGGCGTAGGTGGCGGCGCGGCAGCGCCAGCGGAACAGCTTCTGGTTGTCCCCGGTCATGCTCCAGTGGACGTTCTCGCCGCGGGGCGCTTCGGTAAAGCCCAGTGCAAACTTGCCCGGCTGGTAGGTGAAGCCTTCGGTCAAAAGCGGCCCCTCCGGCAGGTGCTCCAGGCCGAACTCAATCATGTCGAGGGAGTCGTAGAGCTCGTGGATGCGCACCAGCACTCGGGATTGCACATCGCAACCCGCCTTGGTCTGGATCTCCATCGGCAGCTCGTGGTAGCCGGCAAAGTCGTGGACCCGGCGCACGTCGCGCTTGAAGCCGCTCGCCCGCACCATGGGGCCGACGCAGCTGAAATCGCGGGCAATCTGCGGCTCGAGCTTGCCGATACCGATGAGGCGAGAGGAGATGTTGGCGGTATCCAGCAGCATGGCCACCAGGGGTTTGAGCTCATCACGCAGCTCCCGTACCAGCTGGGCACCCTTGATGCGATCTTCCTTGAAGATGTCGCGGCGCACCCCGCCAATCAGGTTGAGACCGTAGGTCTTGCGGGCGCCGGTCAGCAGCTCGGCCAGGGTCATGGATTTCTCCCGCACCCGGAAGAACTGCATGAAGCCGGTGTCAAAACCGGTGAAGTGGCTCGACAGGCCGATGTTGAGGATATGGCTGTGCAGGCGCTCCACCTCCAGCAGCACGGCGCGGATCATCTTGGCCCGCTCCGGCACCGGAATACCCATGGCGTTCTCCACCGAGGTGGTGTAGGCGACGCTGTGGGTAAAACCGCAGATGCCGCAGACCCGGTCGGTCAGAAACGCCACTTCGTTATAGCCCATGCGGGTTTCCGCCAGCTTCTCCATGCCGCGATGGACATAGAAGAGGCGGTAGTCGGCATCGATGATGTCTTCGCCATCGACGAACAGACGAAAGTGGCCCGGTTCATCCGAGGTGATGTGCAGCGGGCCGACTGGCACGATACGGTTGGCATCACTGCCGAGCTCGTTGACGAAAGGGTAGGTCTCGGTGTCAGTGGTGGGCATCGGGCGCTGGCGATAATCCATGGCGTCCTTGCGTAGCGGGTGGATATCCTCCGGCCAGTCGTCCGGCAACACCAGACGGCGTTCGTCCGGCAGACCGATGGCGCGCAGGCCGTACATGTCGCGGATCTCCCGCTCGCCCCACACCGCCGCCGGAATGGTCGGGGTGATGGAGGGGTACTCCTGGGTATCGGCATCCACCAGCACCTTGACGGTGATCCAGCACTTGGTGTCGCCCTCCATGGAGAAGACGTGGTAGACGGCGAAGTGGCCGTTGAGGCTGCGTTCGTCATTGGCAAAGGAGAGCGGAAGCCAGCCCCCCAGCTGGTGGAAGATCAGGCTGGCGGTCTCGACCAGACTGGTGGGCTTGACGGTAATGGTGGCCTGATCGGCGGTTTGCCACTCCTCGTCGACGATGGCGTGGGGCAGTTGTGCTCGCACCTGCTGGATGTAGTCGCAGCCGATGCGATCCGAAATGGCGATGGTCATGCAGTTCTCACTTTAATGTTCGGGAATGAGCATTCACAAATGATGAAATCGGAAAAAGTTGCTGTGCTGGCGGGCATGGCTCAGACCCCGACCAGATAGGCGAGCAGCGCCAGCAGGGCTAGCCCCAAGCCGTAGCGGGTGAGCTTGTGGGTGCGCACGAACTGGGTACGGGCCATGGCGTTTTCGATGATGCCAGCCAGTAAAAAGGCCACCAGCAGCTTGCAGGCGAGGATCAGCGCCGCGCCGATGAGCGCAGGCAGACTCCAGTTGGCCGCCTTGCCGAAGGGCAGGAAAATCACCAGAAAGAGCTGCACCACCACCAGTTGCTTGAGGCCGATGGAGAGCTTGAGCAGGGCCAGGCCCGCACCGGAATACTCGGTGAGCGGCCCCTCCTGCAGCTCTTGCTCGGCTTCGGCGCAGTCAAAGGGCAGCTTGCCCATCTCGACAAACACCGCGAAGGCGCAGGCGGCACCCGCCAAGAGGGTAGCGATGGGAGCGGCCAGTGGCTGGGTCGCTACATAGCTGCTGATATTGCCCAGATCCGAGCTGCCCACCATCATCGCCATGATGAAGCAGGCGAGCACCAGAATGGGCTCCACCAGAATGCCGAGGGTCAGTTCGCGGCGGGCACCGATCCCTGCAAACATGCTGCCGCTGTCGAGTCCCGAGAGGGAGAAGAAGAAGCGGAAGATGGCGAACAGATAGATATCGGTGATGAGATCCCCGGCGATGGGGAAGGGGGACTCATGAGTCAGGGTCGGCAGCGTCATCCCCACCAGCAAGAGGGCGGCAATGAGCAGCGCAGGCATCAGGTTGAAGATGATGCCGGCAGGCTCGGGGGTCACCTCCTGACGGCGCAGGAGCTTGGCGATATCCCGGTAATCCTGCAGCAGGCCCGGCCCCTGACGGGAGTGCATCTTGGCCCGCAGCACCCGGTTGAAACCGGTGGCGAGCGGCGCCAGCGCCAGCATGGCGATGGCCTGGGTCAGGGCGAGGGCAACCATGCCCCAGCTCGGCATTTCAAGAACAGGCATATCAGACTCCTACAGCCATCAGGATAAAGAGCGCCAGCACAACACCGTGCAGCAGCCAGCCGGTCGTCCCGCTGGTATCGCTCACCCCGTGCAGGGCGCTGGCCAGATCGAGCTGCGGCTGCTTGCGATAGAGCGGCGCGCAGAGTTGGCGCAAGGTGTGGGTGACACCGGCGGAGGTAAGGCTCATGCGCTCCTCGTAGGCGTAACCACAAGCCCACGGGGTGCCAGCGTGACGACGACCCAGCTTGGGCCCCTTGAAGATGGTCAGTACCAGCAGCGGGATGAGGAACAGACCCAGCAAGGTGATGGCGATAACGGGCGGGGAGAGGATCGCTTGTGAGCTGTCGAGTGGCAGCAGGGTGGCGCCAGTGGCCACGTTCATTTGGCCGCTTACCAAGGCTTGGCCATAGCTGGCGATATGGGGGGCAATCCAGGGGGCGCCCAGACCCAGCACCAGGCAGACCGCAGCTAGCAGCAGGGTGCCTGCCACCATGGCCCCCGGTACTTCGCGGGCGTGGCTCGCGTGTTCGCTGCGCGGTGCACCGCAGAAGCAGATGCCATACACCTTGACGAAACACATCACCGCCATGGCGCCGGTTACCGCCAGCATCACTACCGCGAGCGGCGCGACGACAGAGGTGCCGAGTTTGGTCATGGAGAGCAGGGATTGGTAGATAAACCACTCGCTGACAAAGCCGTTGAGCGGCGGCAGCGCCGAGATGGCCATGGCACCGATGAGAAACGCCAGCGCAGTCCAGGGCATCAGCTTGGCCAGCCCCCCCATCTTGTCCATGTCACGGGTGTGCAGGCGGAACATCACAGAGCCGGTACCCATAAAGAGCAGGCTCTTGAAGATGGCGTGGTTGAGCAGATGATAAAGCGCGCCGAGCAGCCCCAGCACCACCAGTGCCGGTTGCTGGTTGGCGATGCCGATCATGCCGATCCCCATCCCCATCAGGATGATGCCGATGTTCTCCACCGTGTGGTAGGCGAGCAGCCGCTTGAGATCGTGCTCGGCCAGCGCAAACAGCACCCCGAGCACTGCCGAGCAGGCACCGAAGATCAGTACCACATAGCCCCACCAGAGCTGGCTGGCGCCGAGAAAATCGATGCAGACCCGCAAAATGCCAAACAGACCCAGCTTCACCATGACGCCGGACATCAGCGCCGAGATATGGGACGGCGCAACGGGCTCGGCCACCGGCAACCAGCCGTGCAGCGGCACGAAACCGGCGCGCAGGCCAAAGCCGCAGAAGCTGAGCAGGAACACCAGGGATGCCAAACCGCCCGCCAGATGGTGCTCGCGCAGCGCGGCGAACTCCAGCGAGCCGCTTTCGCGGCAGAGCAGCCAGAAGGCGACCAGCACCAGCGCCATGCCGATATGGTTCATCACCAGGTAGAGGCGGCTCTGTTTGGCAGCCTCCGGGTTGGTCTTGACCAGCCAGTAGGTGGTGAGGGTCACCAGCTCGTAGCAGAGCAAGAAACCGAGCGCGTTGTCGGCCAGCACCATGCCCACCATGGCAAAGAGGAAGAGGTTCATCAGCGCGCCGATGGCCACATCCCCCTTGCCCTGATATTCGCGGATATAGGCAAAGGAGTAGAGGGCGACGGCGACGCCGACGGTGCTAATCACCAGCAGCATCAGCGCGGCCAGCATATCCAGATGCACCGAGCCCAACAGCCAGAGCTGGCCGTCGACGGGCGCGCCTTGGGCAAAGATCTGGATGGCGGCGACCAGACCCGCGAGCGAGCCCAGCAGGGCAAAGCCGCTATTGAGGCGGTTGGCCAGTGCGGGCAGTTTTTGCAGGAGCAAACCGGCGGCAGCGCCCAGCAAAAAGAGCAGGAGCGTGGCCATAACAAGGGGGGACAACATCAGCGAACTCCCTCTGTGGTAGATAAATCGGATGCAGGGAGCGCCGTGGCAGGCGCCGAGAAGGCAGAGGCCCCTTGCGGGTTGGTGTCGGCCGCTTGCTGGCGACGGATACGGGCGGCGCGTTCGGTGTCGCCGTCATTGACCAGCTTCAATGCCTGGGAGGGGCAGGCTCCGACACAGGCCGGGCCATCGGCGCGAAACTCGCACAGGTCGCACTTGACCGCGATGCTCCGCACCCCCGGCTCCCAGCTCAGCAGATCCTCGCCAAAGCAGCGCAGGCCAGCGGAGGTGGAGGGGTTGCTGGAGCGGATGGAGCAGGGGATATAGGTGTCGTAACTGGTGGCCACGGCCACCGGACGGCTGCCACCGCTCTGGATGGCGCCAAAGGGGCAGGCCACGGCGCAGAGATTGCAGCCGATGCAGAGCGACTCGTTGAGTTGCACGCAATCGCCGGTCTGGCGAATGGCCTCGACCGGGCACACCTTGATGCAGGGGGCATCGTCACAGTGACGGCACTGAACCGGCATGGTCGCCTGCTCGTGTCGCATAACGGTTAAACGGGGGGCTTGCTGCAAACCTTGCGCCTTGTGTACCTCGCTGCAGGCCGCCATACAGGTGCCACAGCCGATACAAAGCTTGGGGTCAGCGATAACGAAGCGGTTCATAGCCTACCTTGTCGTGTCGCGAACGGAGAAAGTAGGGGCAGGTTGGCAAGATACGGGCCAGATTGGTTTTTGCTGCGAAATTGGTTTTAAGTGGCTGTTTTTAAATAAATAAAAATCTTGGTGTGGTTGAGTGAAGGTGCGAATGTGGCTGTCGAACTGTGACGTTCGTCACTTGTGACGAAGCCGCCCGGAGGGTTCGTCACCTTGGAAAACGCAGCATAAGTAGGGTGCAAAGAACGCAGTGAATTGCACCGCTTTCAAATATGTTCGCGGTGCACGGCGCTGCGCTTGTTGCACCCTACGGTTGTCTGTCTGTTCGGATAGAGCCCGTCAGTGTTGAAACCGTAGGTTCGATTAGCGAAGCGTAATCGGACGCACGAGAACGCAAATATATCGGCAGCATGCCGGGAGCAGGGGGCAATGAACGACGTGAATAGCACCGTTTGCAGCATATGGCCGCGGTGGTTTGCTCCCTTCTCCCCTCGCGGGAGAAGGGTTGGGGATGAGGGGGCCGGTAACTGAGTTAACGGAAACAAGAGAGGGAGGCCCATGCCTCCCTCTCTACTTGCTGAGGTTTTCTATGCCTTTAAGAGGCCATCAACACGCCATCAGATATCCACCTGCGAACCCAGCTCGATGACCCGGTTGGGCGGGATCTCGAACTGATCCGGGGCGCGCAGGGCGTTGCGCTGCAGCAGCATAAAGAGTTTGCCGCGCAGATAGAGATACCAGGGGCGGTCTTTCATGATGAGCGACTCGTGGGCCATAAAGAATGAGGTCTCCATCATCCGGCAGCTCAGCCCCTCGGCGTTGCAGCGGTGGAAGATCTCCTCCACGTTCGGGGTCTCGCGCCAGCCGTAGCTTGCCACCACCCGCCAGAAGGTGGGGGAGAGCTGCTCGATGCAGACCCGGCGCACATTGTGGACGTAGGGCACATCCTCCACCCGCAGGGTGAGCAGGATGATCCGCTCGTGCAGCACCTTGTTGTGCTTGAGGTTGTGCAGGAGCGCATGGGGGATCACGTTGACCACTCGCGACATATAGACAGCAGTACCGGCTACCCGGGTCGGCGGGGATTTCTCCAGCGAGGCGATCATCGGCTCAAGGGAGTTGCCGTGCTCGTTCAGGCGGCGAATAAGCTGGAAACGCTCGCTCTTCCAGCTGGTCATCACGGTGAACATCACCGCGCCCAGAGTGAGCGGCAGCCAGCCGCCGGAGAAGATCTTGGCGAGGTTGGCGGCAAAGAGCGGCACGTCGATACAGAGCAGCGCAGCAAACAGGATAGCCACCAGATACTTGTTCCAGTGCCAGCTGTTCTTGGCCACCGAGCAGGAGAGGATGGAGGTGAGCACCATGGTGCCGGTCACCGCGATGCCGTAGGCCGCCGCCAGATTGCTGGAGTGCTCGAAGCTCATGATGACGATCACCACCGAGATATAGAGCATCCAGTTGATGACCGGAATATAGATCTGGCCGGACTCCTGCTCGGAGGTGTGAACGATGCGAATGGGGGAGAGATAACCGAGGCGTACCGCCTGCCGGGTCAGCGAAAAGACCCCGGAGATCACCGCCTGCGAGGCGATCACCGTCGCCATGGTTGCCAGCAGCAGCAGCGGTACCAGCGCCCATTTCGGCGCGAGCAGGAAGAAGGGGTTGGCAATGGCGGCGGGGTTACTCAGCAGCAGCGCACCCTGACCGAAGTAGTTGAGCACCAGCGAGGGCAGCACCACGATAAACCAAGCGAGGCGAATGGGATTTTTGCCGAAGTGGCCCATATCCGCGTAGAGCGCCTCCACCCCGGTGATGGCCAGCACCACGGCGCCGAGGGCAAAGAAGGAGGTAGTCTGGTACTGGACAAAAAAGCGCACCGCCCAGATGGGGTTGAGCGCACCCAGCACCTCGGGGTTGTGGATGATGCCGCGCAGCCCCAGCACCGCCAGCGTCATAAACCAGATCAGCATGATGGGGGCAAACAGCTTGCCCACCATGGCGGTGCCATGTTTCTGGATAGCGAACAGCAGGGTCAGCACCAGCACCGAGAGGGTGACGATATAGGGGTCGAGGGCGGGGGTGAGAATGCTCAGACCCTCGATGGCCGACATCACCGACATCGCCGGAGTGATCACCACCTCGCCATAGAAGAAGCTGCCGCCAATCAGGCCGAGGATGATCAGCAGCGGTGTCCAGCGGGTGGAGGCGTTGCGGGTTGCCAGCGACATCAGGGTGAGAATGCCACCCTCGCCGGCGTTATCGGCCCGCATTACAAAGGAGAGGTACTTGACCGACACCACCAGGATCAGCAGCCAGAAGATCAGCGAGAGAAAGCCGAGAATGGAGGCCGGCTCGACGCCGAACCCGAATTGACCTGACAGGCACTCGCGCAAGGTATAGAGCGGGCTGGTGCCGATATCGCCATAGACTACGCCAATCGCCGCCAGCATGACGCCGGGAGTGGCTTGTTGTTTATCACAGTTCATGAGTTCATCTTGTCAGTTTGATGTTTACACGTTTGCCAACGCACAGCTGCCCGACCTACCAGGAGAGTCGTGATATTTAATCGGGAGAGAATTAATGGATTGCGATGGGAAAGGGCGCTAACGGAATAGTGAGCTGCTTGTCATGGAACACAGTCTGTTCATCTGTCATTAAGCTTATAATGACACACACTCTGCGGGACTATGCTCAGTTATAAATAATCAAAAGTTCAATTTGAGTAAGAGAATTAATTATCCGGCGATTGAAATAGGCCGCGACAATGCAGGCAACTGTTTGTTTTATCTAGAGAAGCGGTTTGGCTGGAATCTTTTTCCAAAACGGATAATAAATAGACGATAAAGTAATCGCAAATTAATTGCTGGCAGGATGGCAAAGGGGATGCAGTTGAGCTGCGATGGAGTCTTTATTTGGGAGGGAAAAATGTAGGGTGCAATGAACGAAGTGAATTGCACCAAATATTAAAAGAGGCAAGAGGTGCAATGCGCTGCGCTTATTGCACCTTACCACACATAATCTATGTACTAAAAATTATAACCTGTCAAATATTGATCCTGATGATGGAGTGAATATCTTATGATATAGACGAGTTGCATAATCATCAGTTGTCCCCGCTAAATAATCACAAATAACTCTCATGTTTTGACCTTCACTTTTATATCTTTCATAATATTTTGTTGGGAGCAGCCTTGAAGGATTGTTAGCAATGACATCAAATAATTTCACAATCATTTGTTGCCCTTTGTACTCTAGAGTTTGTACTTCTGGTGTTTTGATTACATTTTTAACCACAAAGGTTTTAAATATTTTAAGTTCTTCATGTGGCAACTTTTTTAATTTTGCCTGATAGTCAAGCAAATTGTGTGAGAAAACACTCTGCTTTATCATTTCTGAATTTATTATAAAATAATTAACCAGATAGCTGATGGCTCTTTTCCTTGTCTTATTTTCTCCTGAAAAAAGTTGCTGTGTTAGAATGTCAATTTGACCAGATAAAGGGAGCATCCTTAATGGATCTTTTATGATGTCAACAACCTCATTCTTCCAGCTTCGTTCACTGACCAGTCTTAGAGCAATAGAGTCTTCAAGGTCATGAACGCCGTAGGCAATGTCGTCAGCCATTTCCATAATACTGGTATCTAAAGACTTATATAGTGGTTTGCTATGATCCCCAGATACTTCCCTATAGGACTGAAATTTATCTTGATCAGCATTGAATGGTTGTAAGATCCAATCAACATGGCTTTTGTCACAATCAAAAATACATTTTGGGGGATGGTATGAATCTAAGTTGATACCATCTTCATTGTTATATTTTCCATTGTTAACAACGGAGCTGTGATATGCGGGATACTTAATCAGACCAAGAAGAGTCCTTCTAGTGAGATTTAACCCTCCACAATCTGAGTACTCACCAAGCTTTGTACAAATTCTCAATGTTTGAGCATTACCTTCAAACCCATTATGATTTCTCATCGAGTAATTAAGTGCTACTTCCCCGCCATGACCAAAAGGTGGATGGCCAATATCATGAGCCAAACCAATTGACTCAATGAGATTCTGTTCAGGTAGCAGGCCTAGTATTTCTTCATTATCAAAATATTTCCCTTTGAGAAATTCGGCAATACCACCTCCAATTTGTGCAACCTCAAAGGAGTGTGTCAATCTCGTTCTATAAAAGTCGCTTTCTCCCAATCCTAGAACTTGAGTTTTCCCTTGTAGCCGCCTGAAAAATGCAGAATGGATAATTCGTGCACGATCACGACTGAATTCATCGCGGTTAAATCCACTTGCTGTTGCTGCTTCAAATCTATCTTTCCACATATATCCTCAGTTATATATACTAGAGTCAAAGTTATTATGATTTAATAGTTGTTATTTATCTGGTGATTTTTGTCTGCCAAATTATAGTTGGAGATCCAGTATTTTCATCTATACCCTCATCAGAGGGATCCCCAAAAAGTTTTTTTTGCAAGAGCTAATGACGGTGCGTTATCTATGTCGACAATTGTTTCTATATAAAACTCTCGAATACGCCTTGGCAGATCCTTTTTAAATTGCTCGATAACCCTGTTAATAAATGTGAAGGTGAGACCTTTATCTCGTAGTTCTGGTAAAGTTCCATAAAATAAGCAGTAGCAGTGTAAGCCATTTAATGGTTCATTTTCATGTAATACGACAGTTTGTTGTACTTTTAGCTTTTCTAGTCTGGCATATGTATAACGATAAGTGTTAAAAGCTTTATCTCGAGTATAATAAAAATCATCATTGAATGGGATTCGCTGCATTCGAAATCCTTGAGAGAATGCCATTTCTAAAGTCTCAAATCCAGTCATAGGATCCTGTTCTTTTCTCATGGTATTATTAATCCTTTTAGTGGTTTAAATTTATTTGATATTTTTCTTTTCTATTATTAATAGTTTCAATTCTTGTGGGTGCATAGCTGGTGTTTTTCTATGAACCATAGCATGGCAATTAGGGCATAGAGGTAATAAATCTAACACCGGATCCAATTTATAGCTGTGTCCTATTTGAGATAATGGAGTGATATGATGAACATGAATAAATCCTTTGCCTAAATCTCCATATGTTTTTTCAAAATCAAAACCACATGTCCAACATTTATTTCCGTGATGCTCTATACATATTGATCTAGCGTTAGGGTTCCGCTCATATGCATTCACGCTGATTGTTTTTGTTGCTCCTTCAATAAAAGAGTTTTTTGATAGATCCTCTATATCATTTTGATATGGGTCAATGGGAAAATAATTTCCATTACTCCAATGTCCAACAGTCATCTCTATTTTACTACCCTTTGGTTTATGATAAACATAACCATTGAATGGATAGTTGAATCCTAAATATAAGTATGTGCCATCAGGATTTATAAAAAGGAATTTGTTTTTAAGAATTCCTGACTTGTCAATACCATAGTTGGTTCTATTGTAACAATAGTCGCTAGGTATAATTGATGTAGGTTTTATTTTATGTTTCTTAAATGCAAGGTCTTTAATTTCCTTGGATGTAAATATTGTTTTATCTTCTTCGGATAACGTGCTAGCAACACTTTGTACAATTGACATATGTTTCTCTTTGCTTTTATAACCATATATTTTTATTATCGATTCTCATCTAATAATAAGTAAGACAAGTATCAGGTATCCAATATCAGCTTTAGTTTATGTAGCATTATTTTTAAACATCCTGAAAGCGACCCCAATGGAGCATGTTGCCAACTGAAGCATGCTATCCAATCGGGTAGGGGGTAAAAAGGGCAATCGGCGCATAATCTGTCCGAGATCAATAAATTAGTCATTGATTGGTTGTTATTTGTGCGTGCAGGCTGGAAGGGTAGGGTGAAATACCTTAGTCAGCCGGTGTCGAGCTCGTCACTTTTGTCGTGTCGATCACACTTCCCATCCCGTCGTCACCCTCGTCAGAGGTGGCAATCAGCGCGCTTCCATTTCTGATTACTCCTTTATTTTCAGTTGCTTGTAATTTTTTATCGCGCCATTGCCCGTTTTGGTCTGATAAATGCTTTGTGGGGGGCTGGCCGCCTCTTTGCCTGTCGGCGGGCGGCCCGGTGTAACGAACCATTTAGGATCCCTCTCTATGAACAGCTTCGTGATTGCAGATCCCAGTCTCTGTATTGGGTGTCGTACCTGTGAGGTGGCCTGCGCCGTTTCACACCAGTCAGGGTCTTGCAGCGGGACCCTTGAGCGGGAGGGCGGCCTGCATCTTGCCATCGAGGATGGACATCTGGTCTCTAAGGACAGCTACTTTCAGCCGCGCCTGAAGGTGATCGTGGGCAGCAAGGTGACCACGCCGGTGCTCTGCCGCCAGTGTGAAGACAAGCCGTGCGCCATGGCCTGCCCGAACAATGCCATCGTCAGCGAGGATGGTTGCGTCAAGGTGTTGCAGGAGCGCTGCATCGGCTGCAAGTCCTGCGTGGTGGCCTGTCCTTACGGCGCCATGGCGGTGGTGCTCAAAGAGGTGGCACCCGCTGCCGATTCGCTCTTCAAGCGTCCGCAGACCAAGGCGCAGGCGCTCAAGTGCGATCTCTGCCGTCACCGCGAGGCGGGCCCGGCCTGTGTCGAGGTGTGTCCGACCCAGGCGCTGCGGCTGGTCACGCCGGAGCATCTTGAAACCCTGAACCGGCAGAAGCAGCTGGCCAGTGCCGAGGCACTGCTGGCGATGCCGGCGCGGGTGTGAGCGGGCTTGCCGAGCCGTTTTTCGTTAACAAACAAGAGTGTGAGTCATGAAAAAAGTCATTACCGTGTGCCCCTATTGCGGCACCGGTTGCAAAATCAACCTGCTGGTTGAAAACGACAAGGTGGTGGGGGCCGAAGGCGCCAACGGCCGGACCAACGAGGGGCAGCTCTGCCTCAAGGGCTATTACGGTTGGGATTTTTTGAACGACACCAACCTGCTGACCCCCCGTCTCAAGAGCCCGATGATCCGCCGCGAGCGCGGTGGCAAGTTCGAGGCAGTCTCCTGGGACGAAGCGATCGAGTTCGCCAGCAGCCGTCTCTCTGCCATCAAGGCGAAATATGGCCCGGACGCCATCATGACCACCGGCTCTGCCCGTGGCCCCGGCAATGAAGCCAACTATGTGATGCAGAAATTTGCCCGTGCGGTGATTGGGACGAACAACGTCGACCACTGCGCGAGGGTGTGACACGCACCCTCAGTCTCCGGTCTGGAGACAACTGTAGGCAACGGCGCCATGAGCAACGCCATTCCCGAAATTCAAGAGACCAAGTGCCTGCTGGTGTTTGGTTACAACGCTGCTGACTCTCACCCCATTGTGGCCCGCCATATCCTCAAGGCGAAGGCAAACGGGGCCAAGGTGATTGTGTGTGATCCCCGCATGGTGGAGACCGCCCGTATCGCCGATCAGTGGCTGCCGCTCAAAAACGGTTCCAACATGGCGCTGGTTAACGCCTTCGCCAACGTGTTGATCAATGAAGGGCTCTACAACAAGGCCTTTGTCGCCAACTACACCGAAGGGTTCGAGACCTTCAAGGCGACGGTGGCCAAGTACACCCCGGAATATGTCGAGGGGATCACTGGCCTCAAAGCCGCCGATATCCGCGCCGCCATTCGCACCTATGCCGAGTCGCCTGCTTCCATGATCCTGTGGGGCATGGGGGTGACCCAGTACGGTCAGGCGGTGGACGTGGTCAAGGGGCTCGCGGGTCTGGCGCTGCTGACCGGCAACTTCGGTCGCCGCGGCACCGGTTGCGGGCCGGTGCGTGGTCAGAACAACGTGCAGGGCACCTGTGACATGGGGATGCTGCCGCACCAGTTCCCGGGTTATCAGTCGGTGGCCGACCCCGCCATCAGCGCCAAGTTTGCCAAGGCGTGGGGCGTGGAGTCACTGTCCCAGAAACCCGGCTATCGCCTGACCGAGCTTGGCCACAAGGTGGAGGAGGGCAAGTGCAAGGCCTTCTACATCTTTGGTGAAGATCCGGCTCAGACCGAAGCTGACTTGGGTCAGTTCCGCCGCACTCTGGCGGGGATGGATCTGGTGATCGTGCAGGATATCTTCATGACCCAGACCGCCGAGATGGCCGACGTCATTCTGCCCGCCACAAGCTGGGGCGAGCATGAAGGGGTCTACAGCTCGGCGGATCGCGGCTTCCAGCGCTTCTACAAGGCGGTGACGCCCCCCGAGAACGTGAAGCCGGACTGGGCGATCTTCTCGTTGATGGCGACCGCCATGGGGTATCCCATGGAGTACCACAACACCGAAGAGATCTGGGACGAGATGCGTGCGCTCTGCCCGCTCTACGCCGGAGTCAGCTACGACAAGATGGCCGATCTCAAGAGCGTGCAGTGGCCTTGCCCGACCGAGGATCACCCGGGCACCAGCACCCTGTTCGAGGGGAATGTGTTCACCACCCCGAGCGGCAAGGGTCAGCTGATTGCCTCCGAGTGGCGGCCGCCGCTGGAGCAGCCCTGTGCCGAGTACCCGCTGGTGCTCTCCACCGTGCGCGAGGTAGGTCACTACTCCTGCCGCTCCATGACCGGCAACTGCTCGGCGCTGCAGACCCTGGCCGATGAGCCCGGTTATGTGCAGATCCACCCGAGCGATGCCAAAAAGCTCGGGGTGAAGGATCAGGCGCTGGTCTGGATCTCGTCGCGCCGTGGCAAGGTGATCACCCGGGCCAACTACAACGACCGGGTCAACGCCGGGGTGGTCTACATGACCTACCAGTGGTGGATCGGGGCCTGTAACGAGCTCACCATCGAGCATGTCGATCCCGTCTCTCACACGCCGGAGTACAAGTACTGCGCGGTGAAGATCGAGCGCATCGACAATCAGCCCGAGGCGGAAGTGTACGTCCAGACTGAATACAGCGCGCTCAAGGCGAAATTGCGCAGCGCAGCCAAAGGCTGATCGCCCTAAAAAAGAGGTTCTGCACAAATAAGGGAACCCGACTCGGATTTATCGAGTCGGGCACCCTTTTATTACCCAAAAAAAGGGAGTAAATGATGCAACATGAAATTGGTCGCTTATTCGGACTTTTCTATATTGGCACCTATCTGGCGGCGATATTGCTGGGAATAGGTTGCTATATTTGGCGCGACGAGATGATATTTCTGCTGGGCTTCGGTTTTTTCGGCTGTTTTATGGCAGCGCGGCTCGCCATGAGCAGCGTATTTTCTGCCTTGAGTATTTCCAGTGCCTGGCTGATCGGGTTTATCTCCACCACCTTGATCAACAGCCTGCTGCTGGGGGTGATCACCCTGCTGGTCTATCTCACGCACCAGAGCGTCACCGCCGAGCTTGCCGACAACGCCAGCTGGCTGCTGATGGCCTTCCAGAGCCTGTCGGCCCTCTTTATCTTCGGTGGCCTGAAGTGCTGCCACAGCCGGATCATCACCTCATAAACTGCCGATGGATGGGCAGCAAACGCCACCTCGAATCCCGCAGTCAGCGAAGAGGAGAGGCAGATCTGACAGTTGACGGCGGCCCACTTTTCGGGCGCCTTAATTGAGATCAAGAACTGATGAAATAACCGGTTAAATATGGCCATCAGATATATTAAATCGGATTGTAATGAAATTTGAGCTCATCTATGATGAGTCGCCATTCCAATATATCCCCCGATAACGATGTTACTTTTTGTTGTCGTTCGTTAATAACAACTCTGGAATTGCAACATGCGACAATTTTCGTCACCGCTTTTCTTATTGGCAGCCGCTTTTACGGGCTGCGGCTATTTATTTTGGTGACGAGTGCTTGTCGTGATGCGATGGCATGGACAGCCTGACTGGTGACTGAAATTGATATAACGTGAGGCCGCAATGCTAAATGTGAGTGCCATCCCCCTGGACGAGATCTCTCCCATCTGGGACGACGGTTTCCTCCTGCTCTCCAAATCCCTCCTGTCGGCCGTGACGCTCGATGATTTTATCCACAAACTCAACAAGATAGATGCCAGCTTCGGCGGCGTGACCCGGGTCAACCTGATCCTCAACATGGGTGCGGACGAGGAGGCCATCTTCTACTTCATGGGACATTCCGGCCCAAAGCATCTGGTCTGCCCCAAGGCAGAGCTGCACCTCTCCCCCCGTCCTACCAAAGAGACCCCGGAACAGGCCATCATTCTCGCTGCCGCTCGCTTTGAGAATCGCTGCCCGGCGCTGGATCGCGAAGGGGTCTACGGGGGGCTGCGCTCCTACTGCCAGCTCCCCATCACCACCGCCCGCAGCCACCTTGGCGGGGTCGAGTTTATCAACACCCAGCTCGACAGCTTCACCATGGAGACCCTGGCCAAGCTGACCCAGCTGGCGGCCATTATCGCAATTGCGCTGGAGAACGTGCAGGACAAGGAGCGCACCCTGGAGCAGGCCAACTCCCTGCGTCTTGAGCGCGACAGTTGCAAAATTCTGGTGGATGTGACCAACGCGGTGATCAAACTGGTGCGCATCGCCGAGCTGCCCAAGAGCCTGTTTACCATCCTGCATCACCACTTCGGCATCAGCAGCTTGTGTCTGGCGGAGTACAACGCCACCTCCGACAGCTTCAAAAGCTATCTGGTCAATCAGCACCAGAGCGAGCAGCCGGGCATCATCGACCACTCCTGTTTCGAAAAGAAGTGTCTGCAGGGAGCCCTTGGCCATAGCGAGCCGTTTTTTGTCTATCGCGAACATGGCCACGGCTGCAGCAATCGCTGCCGCTTTACCTCCCAGATCCTGCCGCCAGAGGCCGACAGCTCCTGCATTTTGCCGCTGCGCTATCGGGGCAACCTGCTGGGGGTGTTGATCCTCTCGCACCCCAACGCCGACTTCTTTGCCGATATCGATATCTCCTTGCTGGAGCAGGTGGCGGCGCGCACGGCCATTGCCATGAACAACGTGCAGGCACAGCAGGAGATCTCCAACACCAACGGCGCAAAAGAGAAGACCATTCGCATCAACGAGCCGCAGATGCAGGGGGAGTTCCCCCACATCATCTACCAGAGCGCGGTGATGGAGAGTGTGCTGGAGAAGGTGCGGCTGGTGGCCGAGAGCGACAGCACCGTGCTGATCCTCGGCGAGACCGGCACCGGCAAGGAGCTGATCGCCCAGGCCATTCACGCCCTGAGTGCCCGCCACGATCACGAGATGGTAAAGGTGAACTGCGCCGCCATCCCCACCGGCCTTATCGAGAGCGATCTCTTTGGCCACGAGAAGGGGGCCTTTACCGGCGCCCTGACCCAGCGTATCGGCCGCTTCGAGCGGGCCCACAAGGGCACCCTGTTCCTCGACGAAGTGGGGGATATGCCGCTGGACTTGCAGCCCAAACTCTTGCGGGTATTGCAGGAGCACGAGCTGGAGCGGGTGGGCAACAGCAACCCCATCGTGGTGGATGTGCGGCTGGTGGCCGCCACCAACTGCGATCTGCTCTCCATGGTCAAGAACAAGCGCTTTCGCAGTGACCTCTACTACCGCCTCAACGTCTTTCCCATCGAACTGCCGCCGCTGCGCGAGCGCCGCGAGGATATTCCGCTCTTGGTCAATTTCTTTATCAAGAAGATCGCCAAGCGGATGCGCCGCACCATCACCTCGATCCCCGCCGATGCCATGAAGATGCTGGTGTCGCTCCCCTGGTACGGCAATATCCGCGAGCTGGAGAACGTCATCGAGCGCGCCGTGGTGATGACCCGCGGCCATGTGCTCAATCTCTCACCCGATGAGCTGATGCCCCTCAAGGGTTATCACAAGATTGAGACCCTGGTGTATGACGAGCCCGCCACACCGCTTTTTGCCGAGGGGCCGGAGGATGAGCGCGAGGCGATCATCGCCGCCCTGCGCGACTGCAACGGCATCGTGGCCGGTGAGCGGGGGGCGGCCAACCGCCTCGGCATGAAGCGCACGACCTTGCTCTCCAAAATGAAGCGGCTCGGCATCTCGGCCCGGGATCCCGAAATCATTGACGGGGTCGCACCATGAGAGAGGCCATAGAGCTTGAGGCGCGGAGCGAGCAGAGAGAACAAAGCGAGCAGAGCGAACTGGCACGCTGCGCCATCCATCGCGAGGTGGTGCACTATCGCGCCGATACACTGACCTGCGACAGCGAGATGGAGCTCCCCTCCGAGACGCCGGTGGCGCTGGTCTACAACGGCATCGCCCACAGCGTGATGATGTGCTCGGCCTCCGATCTGGAGGATTTCGCTATCGGTTTTTCGCTATCCGAGGGGATCATCGACAGCCTGCTCGATATCCACGACATCGAGCAGATTGACGGCTGTCAGGGGATTGAGCTGCATATCACCCTGGCCAATCGCTGCGTCCATCGCCTCAAAGAGAAGCGGCGCACCATGGCGGGGCGCACCGGTTGCGGCATCTGCGGCAGCGAGAGTCTGGAGCAGGTGATCCGCACCCAGCCAAGCTTGCCCGACAGCCAGCGTCTGGCGGTAGGCCATATCGACAAGGTATTGACCGCGCTGCGCCCGCTCCAGCTATTGGGTCAGCGCACCGGCGCCACCCATGCGGCGGTGCATCTGGATGGTGAGGGCAATATTCTCGCCATTCGCGAGGATGTGGGGCGCCACATAGCACTCGACAAGCTGGTGGGTCATCTGTGCCGCACGGGTCGCCGTGACGGCGCCATTCTGGTGACCAGCCGCGCCAGCTTCGAGATGGTGCAAAAGTGCGCCAGCGCCGGGGTCGAGATCTTGCTCGCCATCTCGGCCGCTACCGAGCTTGCGGTCGAGCGTGCCGAGCAGACCGGGCTCACTCTGGTGGGTTTTTGCCGCCCCGGGCGGGCCGAGATCTACAGCGGCTGCCAGCGTATTCTGCTTTAAGTGACTGCAAGAGTGAGAGTCTGCTAAAGGGCTTATAAAAACTGGCAATAAAAAAGGGCGGGGAGTGTGACTCCCCGCCCTTGTTGTATCTGCTGCTGTGGCGGCTTAGCGCGCCAGCAGGATACGCAGCATGCGGCGCAGCGGCTCGGCGGCGCCCCACAGCAGCTGATCACCTACGGTAAAGGCGGCCAGATACTCAGGGCCCATATTGAGTTTGCGCAGACGACCCACCGGAATGCTGAGGGTGCCGGTAACGGCCGCTGGAGTCAGTTCGCGGGCGGTGATGTCGCGATCGTTGGGGATCACTTTTACCCAGTCGTTGTGGGCAGCCAGCAGGGCTTCGATCTCCGCCAGCGGCACATCCTTTTTCAGCTTGATGGTGAACGCCTGGCTGTGGCAGCGCAGGGCGCCGATCCGCACGCACAGACCATCCACTGGAATGACGGCGTTCTCGATACCCAAAATCTTGTTGGTCTCGGCCTGACCCTTCCACTCTTCACGGCTCTGGCCGTTGTCGAGCTTGGTGTCGATCCAGGGGATAAGGCCACCGGCCAGCGGTACGCCGAAGTTGTCTACCGGCAGGGTGCCGGAGCGGGTCTTCTCGGTGATCTTGCGCTCGATGTCGAGGATGGCGGAGGCAGGGTCTGCCAGCTCGACCGCCACTTCGTCGCGCAGCATCCCCATCTGTGTCACCAGCTCGCGCATATGACGGGCACCGCCACCGGAGGCAGCCTGATAGGTGGCCACGCTCACCCACTCCACCAGATCGGCCTTGAACAGGCCGCCGAGGGCCAGCAGCATCAGGCTGACGGTGCAGTTGCCGCCGACGAAGGTCTTGATGCCATCGTTCAGGGCCTGCTCGATGACGTCGCCGTTGACCGGATCCAGAATGATGACGGCGTCTTTCTCCATCCGCAGGGAGGAGGCGGCGTCAATCCAGTAACCCTGCCAGCCGGCGGCTTTCAGGCGCGGATAGACATCCTTGGTGTAGTCGCCGCCCTGGGCGGTGATGATGATATCCTGCTTGGCCAGCGCCTCGATATCGAAGGCGTCCTGCAGAGTACCGGCATCGACGCCGAAGTTGGGTGCGGCCTCACCGGCCTGGGAGGTGGTGAAGAATGTGGGTTGAATATGGGCGAAATCCTGCTCTTCCTGCATCCGGCTCATCAGAACCGATCCCACCATGCCACGCCAACCGACCAAACCTACTTTTTTCATATTGTCCTACCCTGGATTGCTGCTAAAGAAACTCGTGGTGACACCCGTAACCCCTTGTCTGGCGACGCCTGTTTACAAGCGGTTTACAGGCCATTTAAAAAATATGCGCTGCGAAAAATGCGTCTATCCACATTACGGATTGTGGCGGCTGGCGCAAGTCGAATTGCGCAATATTCTGTGCCGTTTGCTGCATTAACCGGCAGCCAGAGCACCGCCCAGGTAGACGGGGAGGGAGAAGGTCAACATCAGACGAAAAGGCCACCGTTTATGGCGGTGGCCTGTCAATAAAGCGGGTGAAAAGCGAGTGAAACAGCCCGACAGCTTGGGCGCTTAGCCGTAACGGGCCAGAGTGAGCCCCTCATCGCTGATGGCGGGTTCGCTGCCGTTGATAAGATCGCACAACAACTGACCCGAACCGGCCGCCATGGTCCAGCCCAGGGTGCCGTGGCCGGTATTGAGCCAGAGGCCGGGAATGGGGCTTGGCCCCACCAGCGGGGTGCCGTCCGGCGTCATGGGGCGCAGTCCGGTCCAGAACTCGGCTTGGCTGATATCGCCCCCCTCGGGGAAAAGATCGCCCACCACCATTGCCAGAGTGTCGTGGCGTCTCGGATTCAAGGCGAGGTTGTAGCCCGACAGCTCCGCCATGCCGCCGACCCGGATCCGCTCGTCAAAGCGGGTGATGGCCACCTTGTAGGTCTCGTCGAGCACGGTACTGCGCGGCGCGGCCTCAGCATTGATCATCGGCAGGGTGAGGGAGTAGCCCTTGACCGGATAGACCGGCAGCTCCAGCCCGAGCGGGCGCAGCAGCGGCCGCAAAAAGCCGGTGGCATAGCTGCCGAGCGCACAGACGATGGCATCGGCGCGATAGCGCTGTTCGCCCGCTCGCACCGCCACGGCGCGGCCGCGGGCTTGCTCAATCTCGTCGATGTCGCAGTTGAAGACGAACTTGACCCCGAGCTTCTCGGCTTCAAGGGCAAGGGCCTTGGTGAAGCGGAAGCAGTCGCCGGTCTCGTCGCCGGGCAGACGCAAGCCGCCGACGATTTTGCCACGCACTCGCGCCAGCGCAGGCTCTGCCGATTCGCAGCCGCTGGCATCCAGCGACTGGTAGGGGACGCCATACTCCTCCAGCACCTCGATATCGCGCTGACTGGCATCGAGCTGGGACTGGCTTCTAAACAGCTGCAGGGTGCCGAGCTGGCGCCCTTCGTAATCGATGTTCAGCTCGTCACGCAGCCGCTTCATGCAGTCGCGGCTGTATTCGGCCAGACGCACCATGCGCCCCTTGTTGGTGGCATAGGCGGTCGGGGTGCAGTTGGCGAGCATTCTGAGCATCCAGCGTAGCTGGAAGGGATCGGCAGTGGGGCGCACGGTGAAGGGGGCATGCTTTTGCAGCATCCACTTGGCGGCCTTGAGGGGGATGCCGGGGGCCGCCCAGGGTGCCGCATAACCCGGGGATATCTGCCCGGCGTTGGCATGGCTGGTTTCAAGGGCGACGCCACCTTGTCGCTCCAGCAGGGTTACGTTGTGACCCGCTTTGGCCAGATACCAGGCGCTGGTTACCCCAATCACGCCACCACCGAGAACCACTATCTCCATATCGTCTTTCCTTGACTGATCTCCTGATGTGGCCACCACCATAATCAGCCGCCACAGGATATTCAACTGCTCTGCGCAGGATTGGGATCTCCGTCTGCTTGCCGGTCACAGGCTGGTGTTTGGTGCGATGGTGAGCCTGATTGCCAGCGTAAATCGCTGCGCTCTTGTCAGTGTGAATGTGCCAGGGGACATGGCCCGCTTACAACTGCTCCAGCTTGATCAGGTAGTGCTCCGCAGTGGCCAGAATGGCCTGCTGTTGTTCCGCGGCTTGGCCATCCCAGTTGGCATAGGGGAGGGCGAGGCGGGGATTGCCGCCCAGTGTGTCCCGATTGCGCCAGAGAAAGTGCCAGTAGAGGCTGTTGAAGGGGCAGCTCCCTTCGCCGTGGCGAGCTTTGACCTGATAGTGGCACCCCTTGCAGTAGTGGCCCATCCGCTCGAGATAGGCGCCGCTGCTGGCGTAGGGCTTGCTGCCCATCAGGCCGCCATCGGCAAACTGGCTCATGCCGCGGGTGTTGGGCAGCTCCACCCACTCGATGGCATCCACATAGATGCCGAGATACCAGGCATCCACCTCGTCAGGATGGATCCCCGTCAGCAGGGCAAAGTTGCCTGTCACCATCAGCCGCTGGATATGGTGGGCGTAACCGTGCTCGAGGGACTGGCCAATGGCGTGTCGCACGCAGGCCATCTTTGTTTCTCCATTCCAGAAGAAACCGGGCAGCGGCCGGTTGGCCCCGAGAAAATTGGTCTGCTGGTAGTCGGGCATCTTCTCCCAGTAGAGGGCGCGGACAAACTCGCGCCAGCCGAGGATCTGGCGGATAAAGCCCTCCACCTGCGCCAACGTGATGGTGGCCTGATTGGCCTGCCAGTGGGTCTCGGCGGCGCGGATCACCTCAAGCGGATGAAGCATCTTGCTGTTGAGGGAAAACGACAAACGGCTGTGAAACAGACTCCAGCCCCGCTCGCTCAGGGCATCCTGATAGCGGCCAAAGTGAGGTAGGCAGTGGGCCAGAAAATGGGCCAGCAGCTCGCGACTCTGGCGCCTTGTGATAGGCCACGGCAGTTGGCTGGCATCCGCCTCGCCGATGGTGCTGACCCCGTGGCGGGTCAGCATGGCATCAATCTCGCTCACCTCGTTGGCAAAGGTGAGGGGGGCCGGGATGGGCTGGCTCGCCGGCAGCTTGGCGCGGTTCTCGTCATCAAAATTCCAGCGCCCACCAAGGGGTTGGCCGTTCTCATCGAGCAGCACTTGGTATTGCTTTCGCAGGGCGCGGTAGAAGAACTCCATCCGGCTATGGGGATAGCGCTGCCAGCCATCGCGGGGAGTGAGAAAATGCTCGCTCTCCACCTCGGTGGCAGGGATGGCAAGGCCCGCCGCCCAGCTTTTCAACTGGCTGGCGAGGCGCCACTCATCCGGGCTCTGCCAGGCAAAGCTGCTGGCCTGATGTGCTTCGAGCTGAGCCTCCAGCAAGCCGGGTAAGTCGGGCCAGCGGGCGCTCTCATCAAGGGTCAGGTAACAGACGCGGTGGCCCGCCTTGCCAAGGGCTGCCGCGAAGGCGCGCATGGCGGCAAAGAAGGCCAACACCTTCTGACGATGGTGGTGGCAGTAGTCAGTCTCCTGACGCAGCTCTGCCATCAGATAGCAGACCGCCGGATCCGGGGTGCGAAACCAGCTGTGACCGGCGTTCAGCTGATCGCCGAGAACAAGGCGCAGCTCCATCAGACTCGCTCCCCCTCAGGTTGCTGGCTGCGGTGACGAGCGTGGCGACAGCGTTCGCTGCAGTAGCGAACCTCCTCCCAGCTGCGCGCCCACTTGCGCCGCCAACTGAAGGGGCGCTGGCAGACGGGGCAGATCTTCTCGGGCAGATGGGGTTTGCGATGCATGATGGCTTCCGGCCTTGGCTGATGGGGGATGTGGCGTGTGGGTAGGGAGAATAACGAAGCGGGAGCGCGGGCGGATCAACCTCGCTGCAGGTTTGCCGCGCAGATGCCCACTTTGTGAGCGGGCGCACAGCCCGTCGGTGCGCCCCTTGTTTGCCAATTAACCAGCCGTTAACGTGGCGAGGCTGCCCGTTGGCAGCATCCATCAATGGATCTTGTTGGCCACCGACTGTCTACAACCGATATGGAGGGGAGTGATGCCAATCATGACAGCTACGCCCCGGGCAGCTTGCCTGCTCGCCCACTGGTATACCCGGGATCCCATTCTCACCTTCGACTTTCCTCACCGCTGATTGGCGGCACCCGCCGTTTGAATTTGTCAGCCGGACGACCCCGATCGCCCCGGCCTCTTTGCCAATCCCGATTTCAAACACACTGGCCTAGCGCCGCACCGCCCTCGAGGCCGCTGGCTGGAACCCCTTCCTGCTGCTGGCCGAAGATGTCTATATCGACCTGCTGACCGACAGCGGTACCGGTGCCATGTCCGACTGTCAGTGGGCTGGCATCATGATGGGGGATGAGGCCTATGCGGGCAGCCGCAACTTCGTCGAGCTGGAGCGCACGGTGCGCGAGATTTTTGGCTACCAGCATGTGATGCCCACCCACCAGGGGCGCGGGGCCGAGCAGATCCTCTTCCCCGAGCTGGTCAAGCGTTGCAAGGGCAAGGCGCCGGTCTTTATCTCCAACTACCACTTTGACACCACCAAGGCTCACGTGGAGTTGGCTGGCGCGCGGGCCATCAACCTGCTCAACCCGAAAGCCCTCGACACCACGGCGCCCTACGCCTGGAAAGGGGATTTTGATCTCCCTCGCCTGACCGACACCATCGAGACCCTGGGGGCCGACAACGTGGCCGGCATCATCATCACGGTCACCTGCAACAGCGCCGGTGGTCAGCCGGTCTCCATGGCCAATATGGAGGCGGTTTCCGAACTGGCCCGTCGCCAGCATATTCCGGTGGTGATCGACGCCGCTCGCTTTGCCGAGAACGCCTGGTTTATCAAGGAGCGGGATCCGGCCTATGCCAAGCACAGCATCAAGGAGATAGTGCGCCAGATGTTCGCGTTGGGGGACATTTTCACCATGTCGGCCAAGAAGGACGGACTGGTCAATATCGGCGGGTTGTGTTGCTTTAAAGAGGATCTCGACCTGTTCCGCGCCGTGCAGGTGCGCTGCGTGGCGATGGAGGGGTTTGTCACCTATGGCGGCCTCGCCGGGCGGGACATGGCGGCGCTTGCCATCGGCCTGCGTGAGGGGATGGATGAGGAGTATCTCACCTACCGCATCAGTCAGGTGGCCTATCTCGGCGAGCGGCTGGCCGAGGCGGGCATCCCGATCCAGACCCCCACCGGCGGCCATGCGGTCTTTGTCGATGCCAAAAAGCTGCTGCCCCATATTCCGGCCGAGCAGTTCCCAGCCCATGCGCTCGCCTGCGAGCTCTATCTGGAAGGGGGCGTGCGCGGGGTGGAGATTGGCTCCCTGCTGCTGGGGCGCGATCCCGCCACCGGCAAGCAGGAGGCGGCGGACTTTGAACTGCTGCGTCTTACCATTCCGCGCCGGGTCTACACCCGGGATCACATGGACTATGTGGCCGACTGCCTGATCGCAGTGAAAGCGCGGGCCAGCGACATTCGCGGACTCACCTTTGACTACGAGCCGCCGCTGCTGCGCCACTTCACGGCGCGGCTAAAACCGGTCTGATCAGCAATCGGTTATACGGGGTGATCAACCGCGCCAAGCCGTGAGATCAAGGGCTGCCCCCGATTAAACGGCCAAGTAAAAAGCCCCCGTACCAAGGTGCGGGGGCTTTCGTTTATCGACACAAATATCGACACAAAGCCGGGATCAAACTGCCTGATACTCCAGTTCGACCGAGCCCAGCGCCTTGAGGGTGGACTGGGCGGAGTCACGCTGGCTGATCTGGCCGCTTTTATTCTCCAGCAGCACGGCGCGGCGGATGGTGGCGAGATCTTCGCCGTTAAGCACCGCATGGGCACAGGCCATCTGCATCGGTGGCAGGCTGGGGTTGAAGGCGGCGTTCTCGGCGTAGCGGCCAGAGAAGATGCGGCCATCGGCAAATTGCAGCGCCACCGCGGCATAGCCCTGGCTATAGGGGGCATAGCTTTGACGGGCGGCGGCCAGCGCGGCTTGCCACAGCGGGTCTTCGCTTTGAAGCTCAAGCTCTGCGTGATCCTGCGGGCTCATCAGCGCATCCGTGATGTCGAGGTCCGCTGGGCCAAACGAGTGGGGCAGGAAGGATTGCAGGGCGCTCAGGTCATCGGGCAGAGAGACTTTCAGGATCTTGGCGGTGCTCAGCTCGTTCATGAACTGACGGCAGTGGCCGCAGGGGGTGTAGTTGACGGTGATTTCGCTGATCCCGGTCTCGCCACCCAGCCAGGCGTTGGAGATGGCGGACTGCTCGGCGTGAACCGAGTGGAACAGACCTTGCCCCGCAAACTCCATGTTGGCACCGAAGTACCAGCTGCCGCTCAGGCCGCAGGCGATGGCACCGACGTAAAACTTGGAAATGGGTGCTACCGAGCAGGCAGCGGCCAGCGGCAACAGGGCGAGGCGCAGGGCGCGATCGTCAAGACCTGTGGCGGCTTTCAGGGTGGCGACTTGCTCCGGCGTGAAGCGGGCGTTGAAGTCGGCACTATCCAGCATGGGCTGCACGGCTGCTTTGAGCGGGGCAGAGAGGGTATCGAATGGCTTGGCAAAACGGGGATGCATAGTGTGTCCTCAAAGGCCAATTGGGCGGCCATTGTAGGGAGCAAGCTCGGGTAAATGTGTGAGCAGGCTCACGCCCTGACGGGCAAACGGAGGGGGATGGTAATGGAAACGTTTGTCTTGTGCAAATTGTGCGGCAGGTCGCACCCCGAGAGGCCAGCAGGCCCCCCGGAATGGTCAACAGGTGGTCAATGGGGTCATCAGATCAGCCAGTGATAGATGGCAAACAGCAGCGGGGCGACGGCCGCGGTGAGGATCCCGCATACCACCATGGCGAGCGAGGCAAAGGCGCCCTGGGTGATCCCCTTCTCGGCGGAGGTGGCGGTGCCGATGGCGTGGGCACAGGCTCCCATGGCGAGCCCTTGCGCTTCCGGATCGGTCACTTTCAGCAGTTTGAGCAGTGGATAGCCGATCAGGGCACCGACAATCCCCACCACCACCACCACGGCGGCCGCGATGGCAGGAATGCCGCCAATGGACTGGCTGACGCTCATGGCGAGCGGGGTGGTAATCGATTTGGTGGCAAGCGAAGCAAGTAGTGCCGGATCTATGTCCATAAAATGACCGATCAGCAGGGTTGTGCACACCGAGATCAAGACGGAGGCGAGGGTACAGATTAGGATGGGCTTGAGCTTGGCCTGGATCTGGCGCGCCTGTTGATAGAGCGGCAGCGCCAGCGCAACTACTGCGGGCTCCAGCAGCATGGTAATGGGGCTGCTGCCGCGCTCGTACTGCTCAAGGGGCAGATCAAACCAGAGCAGCAGGCCGATGATCACCGCGGTCGGCACCAGCACAGGGTTGATGATGGGCCAGGGCAGGCGGCGATAGAGGGCACGGGTGGCGAAATAGAGCGCCAGGGTCAGAGGGATCGCTAGCCAGAAGATCATTTGTTCATCCTCTGGTAGAGCCGACCGACGGTTGCGAGGATCAGCACGATCCCGAGCACGATGCAGAGCATGATGACGCCGAAGGATTGGCGCAGGGGCTCAAGCCAGGCCACCAGTCCGACTGCAACCGGCACGAACAGCACGCCCATGTGGCGCAGCAGCAAGCCTGCCCCCAGCTCGACCCAATGCAGCTTGATCAGTTGCAGGGAGAGCAGCACAAACAGCAACAGCATGCCGATGATGCTGCCGGGAAAGGCGAAAGGCAGGATGGCTGCCACGGATTTGCCTGCCAGCAGGCAGGCGACGATGACCATAAAGTCACGAAAGTACAGCAAGGCGCGTTGCGCGATCACGTGAACCTCATCGACTGGGAAGAAAAATCGCAGTTTACCAGAGAGGCCGGGTCGCGGCATTAAAACAATAACAACTGAAATCAGTTCGTTTGAAGCTGATTTGTATGCAGATTATCTGTTGAACATTGTCTGATAGAACCCTTTTCGAACTACAAGGAGTAGTGATGACATCCCTCTTGTCCCGAGTTCGCCAGCTGGCGAATGATAATGCGTTGCCACCCCATCTGCTTCAAACCCGTCAGTGGGAAGGGCCCCTGTGTCGGGTGCGACTCGACAACACTGGCGCTGATGCCACTCCGGTTGACCGCTGGGTGCTGTTTGACGGCAAGCTTGGCCTGCCGGTGGAGAGCGCCATCTATGGCGAAGGATTCCAGATGCTGGCCCAGACCATGGGGTGCTGGCAATCACCGCAACATGTCGGCCGTTGCCCCGATGCCAGCGTCTATCGCATCACCGATGACAATGGCTACCACACCATCCACAACCTGTTGCTGGTGGAGCATGGCAAGGGGTGGCTGCTGCTCGCCTTTGCCAGCTGCCACCGTTTTGGCGGGGAGTTTCGCCTCTATCCCGATGGTTGCTTGCAGATCCTGATGAACTGCGAAGGGCGAAAACTTGCGGCTGGTGAGCATTGGCAGAGCGAGGCGCTGATCTGCCTCGAAGGGGCTGAGCGCGAAGATCTGCTGGCTGAGCTGGCACGGCTGATCGAGGCCGAGCATGGTTCGCTGATCGGTAAGGTGAGTGAGCGCCCGAGCGGCTGGTGCTCCTGGTATCACTACTACGCCGAGGTAAGTGCCGCCGACATTCGCGAGAATCTGCAGGTGCGTGCCGAGCGTTTCCCGGCCCTGCGTTACGTGCAGATCGACGACGGCTATCAGGCTAAAATGGGCGATTGGCTCACTCCATCGGCCAAGTTCGAGCAGGGCGTTGCGGCACTGGCTGCGGAGATCAAACAGGCTGGCTGCGAGCCCGCCCTCTGGGTCGCGCCCTTTATTGCCGAACCCGGTTCACAGGTGTTTCAGGAGCATCCCGACTGGTTTGTGAAGGGGGATGACGGCTTGCCGCTGCCCTCCGAGCGGGTCACCTATGGCGGTTGGCGCTGCACCCCCTGGTATGTGCTGGACGGCACCCACCCCGAGGTGCAAGCGCACCTTGAACAGGTGTTCCGAACCCTGCGCGAGCAGTGGGGCATCCACTACTTCAAGCTCGATGCCAACTTCTGGGGCGCCATCCACGGTGGCCGTTTCCACGATCCGGCCGCCACTCGGGTTGAAGCCTATCGACGCGGTATGGCGGCCATCCTGCGTGGTGCTGGTGAAGGTGCTTTCCTGCTCGGTTGCAACGCCCCCATCTGGCCAAGCCTTGGGTTGGTGCACGGCATGCGGGTGAGTGATGACGTGGAACGCAATGGCCACCGCTATCGCCAGATCGCCCGCGAGGCCTTCTGCCGCGCCTGGCAGAACGACAAACTCTGGGCCCTCGACCCCGACTGCATTTGCCTGCGGGATCTGCCAAGCCAGCAGGCAAGCAAGGCGGATTACAGCTTCCATCTGGCAGCGCTGGTGGCGAGCGGTGGCATGATGCTGGCCGGTGATCGACTGCAAGATCTCGATGAGGAGCAAGCGGCGCAACTGCGCAAGCTGCTGGCGCTTTGTGCGTCCCGTGCACCCTCTGCCCGTTTCGAGTCGATGGACTTTGCCTGTGGTGAAGTAAGCCTGCCCGAGGGCGGCACTTTGCTCTGTCTGTTCAACTGGGAGGGGCAACCACAGGAGTTTCTGCTGCCAGAAGGGGGAACTGATTTTTGGCATGGGCAGGCAGTCGGTACGGCCATGACCCTGCAAGAGGGCGAAGGGCGGGTGATCCGCTACGCCTGATCACAACCTCACCATAAACAATTCAGGCTCCATCACGGAGCCTGAATTGTTTCAATCAGCAGTTATCAGTCACGTTTTTCAGTAACGCCACTCAAAACCAACGGCGTATTTGGCAGAGCCATAGCCCGGGATATCACTGCCGGAAGCGATCGCCTTGAGGGTTAGCAACGGGGTGATGGGCACCCCCAGACCAAAACCGATGGCCAGCTGATCATTGGGGTTCCCCATCAGATCGACCCGCATCACCCGATAAAGGGACATATCCTCGCTCAGGTGCATATAGGCTTGCGAAGCGCGGTTATAGACCTGACCAAACACCTCCAGCTGGAAACCTGACTGGGCGCTGATGGCCAGCGGTACCCCGACAAACTTGTAGAGATGGGAGCCGTTGAAGTAGCTGTTGGTGATCAGGGGAGTGAAATCAGTCTGCTGATAAAGGGTATTGAAGTTCTGTTCTACGATGCGATAGGTCTGCTCGGGCAGGCGAGCAAGATAATCCGGCACATCGAACCGGTATGCGGCGTTGGCTGCCAGCGGCAGCAGGGCCAGTAATCCGAGCAGTGCGTGGTGACGAGGCATCAGCAAATGGCTTCCGTTCGGCCAAAGAGATCTCTTGCTTGTGAGACATCCGCTCAGGATGTTGCAAGATATTGGTTTTTGGGGAAATCCCCTTCGTCATTATGACCTGAAGAAGGGGATGAGCGGGGAGGATTTATTGTGAAACTACTCACAACTCATAAATCTTCCAGATAGTGATAGAGACTCTTTAGAATCGCGAAGTTCCGTTCGTTACTCTGGTTCTGCTCGGCCAGCGCCTCGAGACGGGGCACATAGTCCGGCAGACGGCGGCTGAAGTAGTCGCTGCAGTGCAGGCGCCAGCGTTTCTGCTCTGCTTCGCTCAAGGTGTGTGGCCAGTTGCGGGCGCGGTAGCGGAACAGCATCTCCGGCAGCCGCGCGTCGGTAAAGGCAAATTCCCGCTCACCCAGCAGATCCGCGGGGGTGGCACGCACCAGATCCATGGTGGACTTGTCGCCATGGCCAAAGAATCCGGCGTAGAGCTGGGTATCGGGGTCGCTCTCATTACTGCCGGCGAACTCCTGATTGAACACTTCCACCAGTTTTTCCCGTACCTCGGGGTGGGCGCGCAGCAGATCCAGGCTCTTGCGGCACTGCTCCCGATTGATGCCGAGCTCGTCGGCCCGTTCCGCCGTCAGGGTGGCGGCCGGCGCCAGTACCGGGCACTTGTTGATGTGCACCAGCTTCACCGGAATGCCCGCCAGATCCCCCAGCTCCTCTTTTTTGGTATAGAGGCGCTCGCGGATCTCCTCGCTGGTGAGCTCGATAAGCGGGGTGGGGTCACGGGTCAGATCCACCATGATCACCGCGTTCTGGTTGGTGGGGTGCCAGGCAAGTGGCGAGACCCAGCTTGCACAACCCTGCCAGGGGGAGAACATGCCGGAGACGTGCACCAGCGGCTTCATGGTCACCACGTCAATCAGCGCCTTCACCTTGTTTTTGTTACGCAGGTCAAAGAGATAACCAAACAGCTTGGGTTGGGCTTTTTTCACCAGCTTGGCCATCTCGATGGTGGCCAGCACGTCCGAGAGTGCATCGTGAGCATTGGCGTGGGCGACGCCGTTGGCGACCGTCAGCTTCTCCAGCCGGAAACTCGGCTTGCCCTCATCGTCAAACGCCCACTCGATCCCCTCCGGCCGCAGGGCATAGCAGGCTCGCAGCATGTCGAGAATATCCCAGCGGGAGTTGCCGTTCTGCCAGCTGTAGGCATAGGGGTCATAGAAGTTGCGATAGAGGGTGTAGCGGGTCACCTCATCATCGAAGCGGATGCTGTTGTAGCCAAGCACACAGGTATTCGGCGTGGCGAATTGCTCGTGGATCTGGCGAATGAAATCCGCCTCGCACAGCCCATCCTTCATCGCTTTCTGTGGCGTGATACCGGTGATAAGGCACGCCTCCGGATCTGGCAGGTAATCTGCCGGAGGCTTGCAATAGATGACCAGCGGCTCGCCGATGACGTTGAAATCCGCATCGGTACGAATACCGGCAAACTGCGACGGCCTGTCCTTGGCGGGGCTGATGCCGAAGGTTTCGTAGTCGTGAAAATAGAAGGTAGGATTTGTCTGCTGGTTCATTACGTGGTTCTGAATTGTGTCTATATGTTTGAAAAACAAGTCGTTATACGAGGTGTTATCTCAGATTGTCTCACTTTGTCCGATCTTGATTCAGTCCGTTCCAGACCAGTTTGGTACATATCTGTGTACACGTTAGGACGCGTTAATGTGTCAGTGAAAAATCAGATAACCAGTCACATGAGAGTCATATGCCACTTACTGATACGAAGCTACGGGCCCTCTATGGTAAGCCCTACTTTGGCAAGACGGAATTGTCAGACCGTGATGGATTGTCAGCTCGGATCACCGAGCGAGGCACCATCTCGTGGCAATATCGCTATCGCTGGCAAGGAAAAGCGGCGAGACTCAAAATTGGACGCTATCCCGACCTTAAACTCGCTGATGCCAGGGCGTTGATCCCTGCTATCCGTGGCGCTCTTGAACGTAATGAACATCCCAGAGTTTTTTGGGATAAACTCCACCAGAAGCATGATGTCACCCTGAAACAGTGCTGCGAGCATTTTCGTGAGCACCATTTGCCCAAGCTGCGGCCTCGTACGGTCATGCTCTATGAGCATACCATGCAGCGCTATTTCGAACCTCTGTTTATTGGTATTCCGGTGGAACAGATCCCGTTTTCGAGCTGGCTGGAGTGGTTTGATAAGATTGGCAAGAAAAAGCCGAAAAACGCAGGGCATTTATTGCGCAGGTTAAAGTCCATTCTGAGTTTTTGTATGCGACGTAATCTCATGGGTGGCTCTCCGAAGTCGAAATTACGTATCGAACATGTTGGCTTTCAACCCGAGAGAGAGCCTCGCGTGCCGACCAAGCGAGAGCTGGCTCACCTGCTGGGTTGATAACGAGGTCATGAACAACTGGTTTTACCACGACCATCATGGGCATCAGTCTCTATTCCTCCTCGTTAAAATACGGGGGTATAGGTAAAGGAGCATACGAGGAATGAGGCGGTGCAAACGGAGAGAGTGGTGCACCGAAAGAAGATATTAGGGAGGGGAAGCACCATCGCCCGTTGGCAGTGACGGTAATTTACCGGTTCAAGCAGTTGCTGGCAGGAAATAGCATTCTCAGGAAATGCAACGGTCAGGTAGGAGAAGTGGTGGCGCATATGAGTGCGATAAACAAACGGAACTCCTTGCTCTGCCTGTAAAGAAGCCCCAAGTGTTGTAGCAGCACATGGGGCTTCGGAAGTCATGACTTGCTGGCTGAGTTAGGCAACAATGCCCTGCTCGGCCTTTTGTGACTCGTAATCAAAACAGTTGCTCGTCGTCTGCATCCACAAACAACTGCAAACAGTCGCGTGCTTCGTCGCGGTGAAGCCGCAGATGGATCGGATTGCAACAGGCCATGCAATCTTCGTAAAACTCCTGATCACCCTGGCTGGCATCCAGCTCGACCCGGGTATGGTGGCCGCAGTGGGGGCAGACGATGCGCTTGCTGGTGTACTCGATCATGATAACCTCCTCGGGCCCTGAGGCCGCCTATCTACCCTGATTCTAGTCGGGCTGCAGGGGGTTAACCGCGAGCAAACGCACGTTTATGACAGAGATCAAGCCTGAGGGATGGCAAGGTGAAACCGGCTGGACTGGTCGTGTGCGATAAGCACAATCCGGTTGTGATTGACGGGTGAAAAGAGGGGAATTGCCAACGGTTGTTTGGCAATAACAGGGGGCTGGAGCCCCCTGCGGATATGAGAACGCGAGCGCAGCAAGGCGCCGATAGGCGCTATTTGACCCAGCTGGCCAACATGTCGGCATTGAGTTCGGCCAGCGAGCCGAGCTGGTAGTTGGCGATGGCCAAGCGTGGGTCGCCCACTAAAGCGGGATCCGGCACGATCAGCGCTGTCATGGAGGCCGCCTTGGCCGCCAGCAAACCGGTAAAGCTGTCTTCGATGGCCAAGCAGTGCACCGGCTCAACCCCCAGTTTCTCGGCGGCGTGGATATAGACATCCGGGTGCGGTTTGCCGAAACGCTCGATTTCCGCAGAGTGAACCGCCATAAAGCGATCGCGAATGCCGAGTTTGCCGAGTACAGCTTCTACCATGGCAAAGGGTGAGGAGGTCGCCAGACCCACTTTCAGGCCGCGGGCCTCGATAAGGTCGAGCGCCTCCAGCACGCCGGCTTTGGCCTGACCTTCGGAGAGGATCAGGGCGTTGACCCGATCCAGAATGCGCTGTACCACCTCTTCCTGAGTCGGGCCGCTCCACGGGCGCAGGCGATACCAGTGGGCAACCAGCTGATCGATGCGCACGCCGATGGTCGACTCACAATCCTCGACGGTGTGGGGGTGACCCAGTTCGGAGAAAACGGCGATTTGGGCCCGTTGCCAAAAGGGTTCCGAGTCGATCAGAACACCATCCATATCGAAGATCACGGCAGCTAACATCTTGTACTCCTGACAAATTTGAAGAGGGGATTATAAGCCTGACGGGGAAATGCAAAAGGGGCATTGCCATGCCCCTTGCGCTCGATCACATCGGCAAACGTTTGTTTTGCTGTGGCAAAAAAGCCCTTAGAACAGTACTTCGACCTTGGCGGCCACAGCTTTGGCTTTTTCCACCGCATCCTGGCAATCCGCTGCGCGGGTCAGCGCCACGCCAAGACGGCGGCGACCGGCGATCTCCGGCTTGCCAAACAGCCGCAGCTGGGCGCCCGGCACCAGCGCCAATGCCTCACCAATTCCCTGATAGCGGATGTCCTGGCTGTGCCCTTCGCGCAACACCACGGCGGAGGCACTCGGCCCGTACTGGGTGATGGTGCCGACCGGCAGTCCCAGAATGGCGCGCACGTGCAGGGCGAACTCGGAGAGATCCTGCGAGATCAGGGTCACCATGCCGGTATCGTGGGGGCGGGGGGAGACTTCGCTGAACCACACCTCATCCCCCTTGATGAAGAGTTCGACCCCGAACAGGCCGTAACCGCCGAGGGCCTCGACCACCTTGGCCGCTACCTCTTTGGATCGGACCAGCGCCAGCTCGCTCATCACCTGTGGCTGCCAGGATTCGCGGTAGTCGCCATCTTCCTGCCGGTGGCCGATAGGGTCGCAGAAGTGAATGCCATCGACGGCGCGTACCGTGAGCAGGGTGATCTCGTACTCAAAGGGAACGAAGCCCTCGACGATCACCTTGCCACGACCGGCGCGGCCACCCTCCTGGGCGTAGGTCCAGCTCTCATCCAGCTTGGCGAGATCGCGCAGTACACTCTGCCCCTTGCCGGACGAACTCATCACAGGTTTCACCACGCAGGGCAGGCCGATAGCCTCGACGGCGGCGACAAACTCCTCTTTGCTTTGGGCAAAACGATAGGGTGAGGTGGGCAGACCCAGGGTCTCGGCGGCGAGGCGGCGGATCCCTTCCCGGTTCATGGTGAGTTGGGTAGCGCAGGCGTTGGGCACTACCTTGACCCCTTCTTGCTCAAGGGCAGCCAGGGTATCAGTGGCAATCGCTTCAATCTCGGGGATGATGAGGTCGGGTTTAACCTCGGCAACCAGGGCACGCAGGGCGTTGCCATCGAGCATATCCAGCACGTGGGCTGCGTGGGCCACCTGCATGGCGGGGGCGTTGGCATAGCGGTCGGCGGCGATCACTTCGATCCCGAACCGTTGCAACTCGATGGCGACCTCTTTGCCAAGTTCGCCGGAGCCCAGCAGCAGGGCACGGGTGGCGCCGGGGCGGGTTGCGGTTCCAAACATACGATCTCTCCTGATGTCGATGGTCATTGTTGATGATCGCTATCGCACGAATAGCGGACAAAAAAAGAGGCACGCATGGCGTACCTCAGGAAACGGGTTTGTGAGCGCGCTGCTCCAGATGGGTCAGCAAGGTAATGGCGCCAATGATGATGGCGGCGCCAAGCCACAGACGGCCGGGGGGCGCCCAGCCAAATACCAGCCAGCCCGCCAGCACGTTCATCGGCAGCTTGGCAAAATCGAAAGGCTGCACGAAGGAGGCCTCTGCCACGCTGTAAGCGCGAGCGATGGACATTTGGGCCAGTGCCGTCAGCACGCCGGAGGCGGCTACCAGCAGCCACTGGCTCTCGCTTGGCCACTGCCACTCCGGCAGGGCCAGCATGATGTTGAACGGGGTACTGAAGATAAGCAGATAGACCACAATGGTGTGGGATGATTCGTTGGCCGCCTGATAGCGCACCATCAGGGAGTAGCCGGCCCAGAACAGCGCCGCCGCCACCGGCAGCAGGGAGGCCCAGTTGAACTCGTCAGTCCAGGGGGCGAGGATCAGCATGGCGCCGGCAAAGCCCGCCAGGGTGGCCAGAATGCGGGTGCGGCTCACCTGCTCCTTGAGCAGCAGGGCGGAGCCCAGGGTGGCAAACAGCGGTGAGGTCATCAGCAGGGCGATCCCCTGCCAGATGGGGACGGGGTACGCCAGTGCCCAGAGCCAGAGCTGGATGCCGATCACTGCCAGCAATACCCGCAACAGGTGCAACCGGAACTGATTGGTCATCAGGGATTGGCGCAAGCCATGACGAACCAGCCAGGGCAGCAGGCAGATCAGGGCGATCAGGTATTGATGGAAGGCGACCTGAGTCGATGGGAGGCCAAGCTTGAAGCTGACATACTGGCTCAGGCTGTTGACGGCGGCGAAGCAGAGTCCTGCCACCATCATCCAGACTGCACCGGCCAAAGGAGAGTGCCTGCGCGAGGGTATCATGGGATCCGGGTCGCTGGAAAAAAGTGCGGCGGATCATAACGGCAATCGTTTGTTCTGCCAAGGGTGGAAGCGCGGCCGCAGGGTTGGCTGGCGAGGAAGTGGCCTTGCATCAAAAAATTTGAACAAGTTGAGCATCTATTTTCGCTATCAGCAAATAAGCACAATGTTTAGAGTGACCTCCATCGACAGCAAGGCTGTTCAACCGACAACCAAATGGAGTTTCACCATGGCCAATATCCTCGTACTCAAATCCAGCATCCTGGGTCAATATTCCCAATCCAACGCCCTGATCGACGGCTTCCTGGCTGATCATCAGGATGATGCCGTCACCGTGCGTGATCTGGCGGCCCTCAACCTGCCGGTGCTGGATGGCGAGCTGGCCTCCGGCCTGCGTGGTGGTGATAACCTCAATGAGCGTCAACTGGCGGTGATCGCCCAGTCCGACGAGCTGATCGCCGAACTGAAAGCGAGCGACTTGGTGGTGATTGCGGCCCCCATGTACAACTTCAACATCCCGACCCAGCTGAAAAACTGGATCGATCTGGTGGCTCGTGCTGGCGTCACCTTCCGCTACACCGAGACCGGTCCGGTGGGTATGGTTGAAAATACCCGTGCGCTGGTGATCAGCCCCCGCGGCGGCATGCACGTCGGCAGCGCCACCGATCTGGTCACTCCCTACATGCGTACCGTGCTCGGTTTCATCGGTATCAAAGAGGTGGATTTCATCTACGCCGAAGGGATGGGGATGGGCCCGGATGCCCAGAGCAAGGGGATGGAAGCGGCCAAAGCGCAGCTTGAGGCTCTGGCTATCTAAGGGCTCTCTTTTATAAGGGCTCTCTATCCCGTCAGGGGTTATCTCTTCAAGGGGTTGCCCTGCGAGATACAAGAACGCAGCCATCAGGCTGCGTTTGTTTTTTGGTTAGATATGATTGCGACAGACGTTGCTGCTACAGAGAGTATCGCGGCAAGTGGTCGGTATAGACGCTCTGGCGGAGTCACTACTCCATCATAAAGCGGCGACAACCACGCACCAGCAGCAATGCCACCATGACCAGCAGGCCAAGCAAGAGGGTGGTTAGCCACTGTTCGGTACTTTGCGGCAAGTAGGGTGTGAAGAGGCTGATCATCAACAGGGTACAGAGCGTGATCAACAGGCTCTGTCGGGTCATCAATATCATGGGGTCATCCTTGGTTTGCTCACCTGAAACGATTTTAATGCCCTCTTGTGACAGGGTGATGTATCCGTGCATCACCCTGTTGGGCCTCTTCAGACCATATCAGGTTTTTACCGCAGAGCCAGCGCCATCACTGGCGCTGTGATCCCGATCCCGCTAGCTCTCTTTATCTGAACTGTTTCTGCGCTGGCTGGTAGTGAAAATCGCCGCTGGCGAGCCGCGCTTCCAGTGCCGCCTGATCGATCTCCTGCGCTTTGCAGAGATCATCCAGATCGTCATAGCGATCTCGCAGCTGCATATTGACGACGCTCAGCAGCATGTTGATGTCCATGGTGGCGAACTTTTTCAAATCCATGATTATTTCTCCCGATCCAGTGATTGCAACTGCTCAATGGCGGCGCTGACGCTGTGCAGATGCTGGCGGATCGCCTCGCGGGATTCGCTAGGCAGATAGTCGGTCAGGGTATGTTGCCAGCTGCCCGCTTCACTCTTGAGCTGCAGGAAGAGGGCGAGCCCGGCATTGGTGAGGGAGACCAGGCTGATGCGTTTGTCCTGCTCGCTGCTCTCGGTAAAGATGATCCCTTTTTCGACCAGACGGCGGATCTCGCGGGAGATGCGCACCTTGTCCATGCCGCTCGCCTCGACCAGCTCTTTCTGGCTGATGGGGTAGTTGGGGCCGAGCACCATCATCAGGCGCCATTGCGGCACGGTCAGCTGGTAACGCTGTTCATAAAACTGTTCGAAGGTATCCCGTAGCATCTCGGCGGCATGTACCAACTGATAGGGCGGGTAGTGAGCGAGTAACGCTATGATTTTTGACATATTACACCCTGCTGTGACGGCTGCATCAGATGCAGTTTCTTTTGATACTTTGACATTGATGATACGAAACTCAAGCTGATTTGTCTGACCCGGTTGCGATGAAATGTGCGGTGGCGCACGCCCTCAAGGAAAAACCGGGTCTGACCGACGGGATTTTAAGCCAACGTTGTTCAGCCTTTACGCAACCAGATGAGGGCGTTCTGCTTGAGCCAAGCCTCGCGAGTGTGGATAGCGTAGAGCGCGGCCTCGTCGCGGCTGCCCGCTTGCCAGCTTTGTGGCTCCTGTTTGGGCAGCTTGCGCTGACCCAGCAGGCAGGCCGGAATGTGCGGGTTGGCCTCGATGGCGACCAGCAGATGGGGCTTGGCTGCCTCGGCACCCTCGGTAGCAAAGACCATCAGCGCCTTGTTATAGAGCAACCAGCTGGAGGCTTCATCGAAGCGCACCAGCAGGGCGGCCAACGCCTGCCAATCCCCTTGCAGTGCATAGAGGGTGGAGAGGTTGTAGCGGCAACCCAGCTCATCGGCCATGCAGATTGTCAGCAGCGCCAGATACTCCGCTTTGGCCTCGTCCAGCTTGCCAAGGCGCAAAAGGCAGTCGGCACGGCCGGCTCTGGCGGCCAGCAGAGGACGCAGCTCGGGGGCACTCCAGCCGTGGCCGGCGATTTGCTGCCAGAAGGCTTCATCAAAGAGTGGAGTGGCATCGGCGATGATCTTCTCGAACCAGCCTAGGCGGGCCTGATGATCGCGGCAGCTGTCGGCCAGCTCGAACCAGGTCTGCCACTGTTGGGCCTGCTCGCTATTGAGGGCCACATCAGCGCTGGGGGCGGCCTGATACTGGTCGAGGTTGAGCAACTGGTTGAGGGCGGTTTTCATGTTCTGGCGCTGGCGTTTGCAGAACTCGACAAAGGGGAGTTCGCTGGCGGCGGCGCTATAGAGCATCTGGGCCATCTGCTTGTCGCGAAACAGGCTCAGCTCGGCGGCCAGACTGAAGCGGTACTGGGTGGTCGGGTCGTTCAAATCCTTCGGCTTGGGCCAGGTGGCAAAACCCATGCTGAAGCCATAACACCATTGACCGAGTGGGTGGCTCTGTTCGAACACCTGCTCGGGGTTATCGCTGGGCAGGCGGCATTGACTCGGCAGGGCCAGCTGGGCGTCGTCGGCCTGGGATTCCAGCTCGGCGATCAGGTGGTTGAGGGCTTCTGCGCTTTTTTCATCCAACTCGGCATCCTGTTCCAGCAGACCAGCCAACGGGCGTTGCCAGTCAGGGCTTTCCGGCCCTACCAGACGAGCACAGAGAAAACCGTGCAGGGCCGGGTAGGTCATGTCCTGATCGCTGTGGCTCTGGATCCATTGATTAAGATGGCGGGTACGAGTGGATGGGTTCATCGACAGTTCCTCTGGATTTGAACAGCCGCGGAGTCTACCTAAAAGTGGGGTTATTTGCAGCAAATGGCCGCCTGTTTGGCGATTTAATCACCATTGGCGGATAAGGTAAGGGCGAAAGAGCGGCCAGTGGTGGCTTGGGGACTAGGCCGGATCACCGCTCTTGAGGTAACATGCGCGCCCATAGGGGCCATGTTCAGTTGGCCCATCCGGGTAATGAAAAAAGAGAGCACCATGATACAGATTGGCAAGATGAACACCCTCACCGTTGTTGAACTCGAAGACCGTGGCGCCTGGCTTGCGGCCGATGAGTACGGTGAACTGCTGCTGCCCAAGCGTCAACTGCCGGAAGGGGTGAAAGAGGGGGATAGCGTGCAGGTCTTCCTCTATCTGGATGCCGATTGCGAGCCGGTGATCACCACCGACAAGCCATTTGCCATGGTGGACGAATTTGCCGGTCTGAAAGTGGTCAATGCCAACAAGATTGGTGCTTTCCTCGACTGGGGCATGAAAAAGGATCTGTTTGTGCCCAGCCGTGAGCAGAACAAGCCGATGCAGGTGGGCCACGTCTATCTGGTGCGTCTGCAACTGGATAATGAAGGGCGCATGGTCGGCACCAGCCGCATCGAGCGTTTCCTGACCCCGGCCGGCAGCAACTTCAAGGTCGGTGACGAAGTGACCGCGCTGCCGGGGGAGCACTCGCCCCTTGGCATCAAGGTGATCGTCAACGGTCAGTATCCCGGCATGCTGTTCAAGAACGAGGTGTTTGGCCGGGTGATGACCGGTCGGCCGCAAACCGCTTGGGTCAAGCAGGTTCGCGAAGATGGCAAGCTGGATCTGACCCTGCAAAAGCCGGGTCTGGCGCGGGTTGATGATGCCGGTGAGCGCATTCTGAGCCGGATGAAAAAGCAGGGCGGCAGTCTGGCGGTGGGTGACAAGAGTGAACCCGAACTCATCTACAAGCTGTTCAGCATGAGCAAGGGCACCTTCAAGAAGGCGATCGGCGGCCTCTACAAGCAGGGCAAGATTGTCATCGAAGATAACGCCATTACCCTGACCGACGCCGGTGCCGCGCAGGTACAAGCAGGCGAGCAGGCGCAGGATAGCGAATAAGATGCCGAGTCCCTGTGTTGGCCTCTGCAAGGCGAAAGACGGGCTTTGCCTTGGTTGTGGCCGCACCCTGAGCGAGATCGGCCACTGGTCGGCGATGGATAGCAAGGCCCAGCTGGCGGTGATGGCCGAATTGGATGGCTCGAAAAGCACCCACCGCTGCCCGGGTTGTGGCGAACCGGCCTATTGCGCCGTTTCTGCCGGTCAGACCATTGCGCAGTGCTGGTGCAGCCAGTTGCCGGTACTGCCGATGCAGGAGGCCAGCGCTTGCTGGTGCCGCCGCTGTCTGGCCAAGGCCATCGCGGCGCAGGATTAGCAGAAAACTGAATTAAGTGAAAATAGAAACAAGAAAGGCGCCGATGGCGCCTTTTTTATGCCTGCTGCTGGCGATGCCAGCGCACATGCACTTGATCTTCGGTCAGCAGACGGGGCAGCAGGAAGGTGGCGAAGATCACCTCAAACTCATCCTGATGATCCAGCAAACCGACCCACACTTCGACCCAGCGCTCCATATCGACCGGTTCACCCAGCTCGGTCGACCAGTCGGCATTGGGCAGGGTCGCCTCCACGGCGCCACGCTGCTCAAACTCCAGGGTGATGTCGACTATTTGTTCGGGGGCCAGCATATCGGCGGCCTGCTCAAGAAACTGATCATAGGCCCATTCGACCAGCTGATCCGGGGTACGCTGTTCCATGAAATCACTCCAGATACATCGAGGTTCGTTACTGTAACAATTATTGGCTGTGGCGGCCAGACCAGTGCGCCGGGCGTGGCTGGCCTGTCCAAGTTGCCGTTGGGGGAGTATGGTTAAGGCGCGGATCAGCTGGCAGGGAGTAAGGGGATGAAGCAGCGGGGACGGCGGCAACAGATCAAGCGACGGCGCGAGGCCTGGTGGTGGCACTATCTGCCGCTTCACCGCGAAACGGTGGGCGGCCATCTGGGCCCACCGGAGAAACCCGATGAGCCCTGAGGATCAGTCGGCCTGATGCACCCGATTGAGGGTGATCTGGCCCAGTTGTCCCATCTGGCGGCGGATCCAGACCGAGCGCTTCTGCACATAGGGTGAAGGGGGCTTGACCCGATAGCGCCACGGATTGGGCAGGGCAGCAGCCAGCAGGGATGACTCGTAGCGGGTCAAGCGGCTGGCCGGTTTGCCAAAGTAGGTGCGGGCAGCGGCTTCGGCGCCATAGATGCCGGGGCCGAACTCCACGATATTGAGATAGACCTCGAGAATACGGGCCTTGTCCCAACCCAGCTCCATCAGCAGGGTAAACCAGGCCTCCAGCCCCTTGCGCAGGAAGCTGCGATCACTCCACATAAAGAGGTTCTTGGCGGTCTGCTGACTGAGGGTGCTGGCGCCGCGCACCCGTTCGCTGTGCTGGTTGTGCTTGAGGGCCGCGTTGATGGCATCCATGTCAAAGCCGTTGTGATCGGCAAAGCGCTGATCCTCGGCGGCGATCACCGCCAGTTGCAGCTCCTTGGAGATGGACTCCAGATCTACCCATTGATGGCGCACCTGGGTGATCTTGGCGGGCGGAAAGAGGGCCCGCTCGATACGCCAGCTCCACATCGGCGGATCGATAAAGCGCAGCAAGGCGACCGAGCCGACCGAGCAGAGCAGCCCGGCCAGCGCGATCTTGCCTGCCCACCTCAACACCCGGCGCCCAAGGGATGCAGATGGGCGTACGGGGGCCACGGCGTCAGGGCTAGACTCCCACTGATAGTGGCTGGGATCATCGGGATCCGGAATTATTGGGGCAGCCATTCGATGTGGCAGAACTTCTCGTCAACACGGCGGGAGAGCAGCATGCGGGCAAACAGATGCTCATACTCTTGTTCTTCATTGCCAAGGCCAACCCAGATCTCGGCATAGTCGGTGTCGCTCACCGCAAAACCCACGTCCGCTTCCCAGTCATCGGCCGGGTCGGTTTCGGCCAGCAGGCCGCGGTCGTTGAACTCCTGATTGAAACGGGCGATCTCCTGCTCCGGCAGGTTGTCAGAGGCCAGCTCCATAAAGAGTTCGAGGGCGGTATCGAGCAGTTCCTCGACGCTGTGCATTTCGTCATTCATAGACATAAGCGGTCTGTTCCAGAAAAGAGAAAAAGGTGCCAGCGCAGATCACTGCCTGCGGGGCGGCGCTATTCTAGCGGTCGGCAGACCCCTTGGCGAGATGAGGCGAGCCGCTGTGACCTGTTTTTGTGCCAATAAAAAACCGGATCCAGTGACAGGATCCGGTCTTCATTGGGGGAAGGGGTCACGCATAGGGCGTCAGCTCATCCCTTCTTGTCATCGGCGAAGGTGATGTTGAGCTCCAGCACTGACAGCTCATCACTCTTCTGATCCAGTTGGACGGTTATCTTCTCCGGATCAATGTTGACGTATTTACGGATCACATCGAGGATATCCTGCTTGAGCTGGGGCAGGTAATCCGGCCCCCCTCTGGATGAACGCTCGTGAGCAACGATGATCTGCAACCGCTCTTTGGCCAGTTGTGCGGTGTTCTGTTTCTTGTTGGAACGAAAATAATCCAATAATGACATGTTTAACTCCCGAACAGTCGGCTAAAGAAGCCCTTCTTCTCTTCTTCCAGAAAACGAAATTCCTTGGCATCGCCCAGCAGGCGGGACACCGCATCTTCGTAGGCCTGACCGGCATCGGACTCCTTGTCCAGGATGACCGGTTCGCCGGAGTTGGAGGCGCGCAGCACCGCCTGGGACTCCGGGATCACCCCGAGCAGCGGGATGGCCAGGATCTCCTGCACATCCTGCACGCTCAGCATGTCGCCGCGGTTGACGCGGGTCGGGCAGTAGCGGGTCAGCAGCAGGTGCTCCTTGATGGGGTCTTCGCCACGCTCGGCGCGGCGAGACTTGGAGGCCAGGATGCCAAGGATGCGGTCGGAGTCACGCACGGAAGAGACTTCCGGGTTGGTGGTGACGATCGCTTCATCGGCAAAATAGAGCGCCATCAGTGCGCCCGCCTCGATCCCCGCCGGGGAGTCGCAGACGATGTAATCGAACTTCATCTCCGCCAGTTGATCCAGGATCTTCTCGACCCCCTCACGGGTGAGGGCATCTTTGTCCCGGGTCTGGGAGGCGGGCAGGATAAACAGATTTTCCGAGCGTTTGTCCTTGATCAGCGCCTGATTGAGGTTTGCTTCCCCATTGATGACGTTGACGAAGTCATACACCACGCGCCGCTCGCAGCCCATGATGAGATCCAGGTTTCTCAGACCGATGTCAAAGTCAATGACCACTGTCTTGTGACCACGCTGGGCTAAGCCGGTGCTCAGGGCCGCACTGGTTGTGGTCTTGCCAACGCCACCTTTACCCGATGTAACGACTATGATTCGCGCCATTCTCGCTTCCTTGTAACTCTATTTGATACGGTCTATTCGGAGTTGTTCATTGTCCAGCCGGACGTGTACCGGTTGCTGGATCAGGCCTGCCGGCAATGCATCGCTCAGCTGGAATGTGCCCGCGATGGAGAGCAGCTCGGCCTGTAATTGCTGGCAATAGATCCGGGCCTGGGTGTTTCCCCGGGCACCGGCAATGGCTCTGCCACGCAGGGTGCCATAAATATGAATGCTGTCGTCGGCGAGCACTTCGGCTCCTGGACTGACGGACCCCAGCACCACCAACGAGGTACCGGCGGCATAAATCTGCTGGCCGGAACGAACCGGTCCCACATGTACCTTGCTCGGGATCAAGGGGGCGGGTTCGGGCTCGGGAACCACCTCAGGGGCGGCTGGCGCGGGGGCAGGCTCGGGTTCCGGTTCGCTCTTGCGACTCTTGCCCGAGGCCATCACTGCCAGTCCCACCGCCTTGGCGGCCGTCTTCATCTCTTCACTGCGCGCCCCCGTGATGCCAACCAGCACAAACTCTTCGGACTCCACCAGCTCCTTGAGCTGTTCGAAATCGGGAATATGTTCCAGTCGGGAAACATTGATCACCAGCGGCGCACAATTAAAAAAGTAGGGTGCCTGGGCCACTTTTTCGGCCAACAACTGACGTATCCGCTCAGGCTCGCCATCGCTGATATGCAACACAGAAATAGTGAAGGTGGTCCCTTTCAATTCGTTATCGCGCTCAACCATGAATCTTCCCCGAGGCAGAGATGCTAATCCGTTATTGTTATTCAATTCCTGATGTTATAGTTTGCCCCCATCAGAGGCAATAAACTCGTCGGATTATATCAATTTCCATGTTGTGTGCAGTCTATAAAAGTCGCAAAAAAGCCGAGACCTACCTTTTTGTTGAAAAAAGAGAGGATTTTTCCCGCGTTCCCGAGCCACTACTGAGCGCATTCGGGCGTCCCGAGCTGGTGCTGATGACCAAGCTGGATCCGGCCAAGCCCTTGGGGCTGGCTGATGTCGGCAAGGTGATGGCCGCGCTGACCAACCAGGGGTTCTACCTGCAGGTGCCGCCGCCCCCTGAGAATTTGCTGGAGCAGCACAAGGCCAGCCTGAAAAAACCAGCCTGAATATCCAGCCCCGTTGTATGTTCTGCCCAGCGGGGCTAATTCTTTGTGACTCTGCATGACGCATTCCGGCCCCGGAGAGGTGGCCTGCGATAATCCCGTGACAGGATCTGGCCAAATTAACTCCCCCCTTTGGTGATATTCACTTTTCGCTGTTTAAATAGAAAGTCAATCTGCTCCCGACACCATATCCTCAACCTTTGCTGGCGCTCACAAAAATAGCGAGTGGCGCGTACTCATATCCTCCATTTCAACGGCTATTAGCCCATTCATCGATTATTTTCAGCCTCTTCCTTGGGCGCTTTTGGCCTCCACTGCTCGATGCGTTTTACATCAAATAGGGCGTAAAGAGGGCGGTGATAACTGTGCTAAAACCAGTTTGAACGATGCGCTGTGGCCAAAATGATGAGCTAACCCCCTGTTTGTGTACTTGATTGTTTGCCCTGATCACGAAAGTGCCACATAGGAGGCAATCAATGTGGCGGCGTGATAATCCGCAGGGTGAGCGGTAACCACGTCTTGCCAAACAAGGGTATGACCAAAGGGGGATATTGAGATGAGGGACCATCTCGATATCGATTAGGTGTGAAAGCGTGGCTGGGGCAAGATAGCAGGTAAAGGTTTCATGTCGGGGCGTAATGTCTCTCTCAATGCATTGAGAAGAGTTAATCAAGGCATGTAATTAGAGAGGTATGCAGACAAGGCAATCCGCATTGCGGTGGCGTAGCAGGGTATATCAGCGACGCCCAACAGTGAAATGGTCGGTATGCCGGTATAAGTGCTCAGCATCCCATTCGGGCAATAAAAAAGGCGGGATATCCCGCCTTTGTTCAGATGAGGGTCGCAACCCTTATTTATTCGCAGGCAACCTGCATCACCTTGATGGCCAGACCGCCACGGGAGGTTTCACGGTACTTGGAGTCCATATCCTTGCCGGTGATGTACATGGTCTCGATCACCTTGTCCAGGGAGACGCGCGGCTTGGAGGTACGACGCAGGGCCATACGGGAGGCGTTGACTGCCTTCATGGCGGCGATGGCGTTACGCTCGATGCAAGGCACCTGTACCTGACCGGCAACCGGATCACAGGTCAGACCCAGGTTGTGTTCCATACCGATTTCAGCGGCTTCGCAAACGTGCTCCGGGCTACCGCCCATCAGCTCGGTTAGACCGGCAGCGGCCATGGAGCAGGAGACACCCACTTCACCCTGACAGCCCACTTCGGCGCCGGAGATGGAGGCGTTCATTTTGTAGAGGATGCCGACGGCACCGGCAGCCAGATAGAAGCGGGTGTACTCGTCGCGGCCAACCGGCTGGATGAACTTGTCGTAGTAAGCCAGTACGGCCGGGATGATACCGGCAGCGCCGTTGGTCGGGGCAGTGACCACGCGGCCACCGGCAGCGTTCTCTTCACTCACGGCCAGAGCGAACATGTTGACCCAGTCAACGATGTTCATCGGATCGCTCGAGAGGTTCTCGTTGGTGTTGAGCTGACGGTAGAGCGGCGCGGCACGACGGGGTACGCGCAGCGGGCCGGAGAGCACGCCTTCGGTACGGCAGCCGCGCTCGATACCTTCGCGCATGGTGTTCCAGATCTTGCCGAACTTCTTGTAGATCTCTTCCGGAGTGTTGAAGCACTTCTCGTTTTCCATCATCAGGGCAGAGATGGAGAGACCGGTCTGGCTGCAATGGGCAACCAGCTCAGCGGCGCTCTTGAACGGATAGCGTACGGACATGTCGCCGCTGTCAGCCTTGCCGAAGTTCTCTTCGTCAACGATAAAGCCACCACCGATGGAGTAATAGGTCTTGCTGTAGACCACTTCATCTTCGATCAGGGCAGTCAGCTTCATGCCGTTTTCGTGCAGCGGCAGGGCTTCGTCGTGGAATACCATGGCGTCGCGCGGGAAGCTGACGGTGTGGCAGTGCAGGCCGATCGGCAGGCGCTCGGTCTGCTCAACACGGGAGATAAACTCGGGGATGGCATCGATATCGACATTTTCCGGCAGGTTGCCAGCCAGGCCCATGATGATGGCAGTGTCGGTATGGTGGCCTTTGCCAGTCCAGGAGAGGGAGCCGTAGACATCGACATTGATCCGGGTTACATCGCGGATCTTGCCGCCCGCGCGCAGCTCGTCAACAAACTGCTTGGCCGCTTTCATCGGGCCAACAGTGTGGGAAGAAGAGGGGCCTACACCGATTTTGAAGATATCAAAAACGCTGATCATGTCACTATTACCTCAGGGTAGAAGGGGGCGGCATGCCCACTCACAGAAATTTGGGAGATCCATGGAACGCGCTTGTCAGCGCAGGTCACAGAACCAGATAACCGTAGTGTAACGGCTCCAGACCTAAAAAAAGTTGAAATAGATCTATTTTTGTTGAATCTGAGGCGCGAGTATAAAATTTATTTTTGTGCTTATCCATTTTGTTAAGCGTTTGCCCATAAAAATACCCGGCGATGCCGGGCATTTCGGAACCAAATGGATTCACTTTCCGTTTTTTAACATTCGGTAATGTTAACGGCGAGGCCACCACGGGCCGTCTCCTTGTATTTGGTCTTCATGTCGTTGCCGGTCTCCCACATGGTCTTGATCACCTTGTCCAGCGACACCTTGTGCTCGCCGGTGCCGCGCAGGGCGAGACGAGCTGCATTGATCGCTTTCACTGCGCCCATGGCGTTGCGCTCGATGCAGGGCACCTGTACCAGCCCGCCAATAGGATCGCAGGTGAGCCCGAGGTTGTGCTCCATGCCGATCTCGGCGGCGTTTTCCACCATGGCCGGGCTGCCACCCAAGAGTTCGGTCAGCGCGCCGGCCGCCATGGAGCAGGCCACGCCAACCTCACCCTGACAGCCCACTTCCGCTCCCGACAGGGAGGCATTCTTCTTATATAAGATGCCGATGGCAGCCGCGGTGAGGAAGTAGCGGATCAGCGTCTCGTCATCCACCTTGTGCACGAAGCGATCGTAGTAGTGCAGCACGGCGGGGATGATGCCCGCAGCGCCATTGGTGGGGGCGGTGACCACCCGGCCACCGGCGGCGTTCTCTTCATTGACCGCCAGCGCAAAGAGATCGACCCACTCCATCACCATCAGCGGATCCTTGTTGAAGTTGGTCTCGCAGCTTAACTGGCGGAACAGCCCCGGGGCGCGGCGCCGAACCTTGAGGCCGCCCGGCAGCACCCCTTCGCTCTTGCAGCCACGATCGACGCAGCCTTGCATCGCCTGCCAGATCTTGCGCAGCCCCGCTTTTATCTGCTCATCGCTGCGAAAGACCCGCTCATTGGCCAGGATCAGCCCCGAGATGGAGAGGCCGCTCTCCTGACAGTGGGCCAGCAGTTGGGCGCCGCTGTCGAACGGATAGGGGACAGGGTGTTCGGCATCGGACTTGGCGGCCTCCTCCTTGGCGGTAGCAAAGTGGCTCTCTTCAATGATGAAGCCGCCCCCGATGGAGTAGTAGGTCTGGCTGAAGCGCAGGTTTTCCTCTTTATCAAAGGCCCGCAGAGTCATGCCGTTGGTGTGGGCCGGCAGGGTTTTGCGGCGGTTGAAGATGATGGCACCGATGCGGGGAAAATAGCTTGGCTGTTCGCCAGCCAACTGTAGGCTCTGCTCCTTTTCCACGTGTGCCAGAATGGCGGGGATGGCATCGATATCGACAGATTCCGGTTCAAAGCCCGACAGCCCCAGAATGATCGCCTTGCCGGTACCGTGTCCCTTGCCGGTCTGTCCCAGCGAGCCGTAACACTCCACTTCGACTCGCGCAGTATGAGGCAGATGGCCATGGAGCTTGAGCTGCTGCACAAAAGCATAAGAGGCGCGCATAGGACCGACTGTATGGGAAGAGGAGGGGCCGATACCGATAGAGAAAAGGTCAAACACACTGATCATGACACCACTCCGGTGATGGTTTATGTCTGTTTATTCTAGGATTTTTGCCATGGATGAAAAGCGGGGATGTGCGGTGCTGTGACATGGACACAGATAATGGGGCTGGGGGGGCCAATAAGGTTGAAGGGGGGGCTCCCCTTCAACCGGCCTGATCAGTCGAGAAATTCGCACAGATAGGCAGTAGGAGTTTTCACTTCCAGTTTGAAGGAGGAGTGACCGGCCACCAGGAAGGATTCACCCTGGCTGTAGGTGTGCCACTCATCTTCATCAGCCAGCTGGATGGTGAGGGCGCCCTTGATCACTGTCATCCGTTCTGGGGCGGCGGTGTTGAACAGGTAGTCACCGGCATTCATCACCCCGACGGTTGATTTCTCGCCTTTTTGTTCGAAACCGATGGATTTTACATTTCCGTCAAAATACTCGTTAACTTTCAGCATCTTTACATCCCTGTGTGTACGTTTGTGCAGCCAAACTAGCACAATCTTTTGCCAGTTGTCATGGGGGATGAGGTAAAAATCGCCGAGACCGCTTTGAATCTTCACTTTTTCGCAAACTTATTAATAGCCAAGGTTAATGATTTGCTGATTTAAAACAGCAATTAAATGTGAGATAACACGCGCAAACAGGGGAATGGGCAGCCGCTCATTCCCCTGTTTGGTTAATTGCACTGGGAAAAGTGTGAATTTTGCTACATAAAGGAACATATTGTGTTAACTAAAGGACTCATTAAAAACATCGGCTTCCAGGTTGTGGTCGCCATGGTACTGGGCGCAGTGGTCGGCGCGTTCATGGGTGAACAAGCCACCGTGTTTGCACCGCTCGGTACCCTGTTTATCCAGCTGATCAAGATGCTGGTGATCCCGCTGGTGGCTGTTGCCATCCTCTCCGGCGCCGCCAATCTGGGCGCCAGCCCGGCTGCGGGCAAGATCGGTGCGGCTACGCTGGCCTTCTTCCTCGTGACCTCAGCGTTGGCCGTGTTGCTGGCGCTGGTGATGGGGCAGATCTTCAAGCCGGGTGTCGGGGTCGATTTCGCTTCCGTCGCCTCCATGTTTGGCGGTGACTACGCCGATAAAGGGGCGCTGCCGGATGCAGTCGCCACCTTGCTTGGCATGATCCCCACCAACGTCTTCAACTCCCTCAACGAAGCGAACATCCTGCAGATCCTAGTGTTCTGCATGTTCCTCGGCATTGCGCTGGCCAAACAGCCGCGCGAGCGGGCCAAGCCACTGGTCGATGGGCTCAATACCCTGGTGGATGCCTTCGTCTGGATGATCAACAAGGTGATGATCATCGCGCCGCTCGGGGTGTTCGGTCTGATGGCGGAAGCCATCGGTACCTATGGCTTCGATGTGCTGACCCTGGTACTCAAGCTGTTCGTGGTCTATGTGGCTGCCATCCTCATCTTCGGCTTCGTGGTCTATCCGCTGCTGGTGATGATGTTCTCCAATACGCCGGTAATGAAGTACCTCTCTGCCATGAAGAAGCCGCAGATCGTGGCCTTCTCCACCGCCTCTTCCATGGCGACCCTGCCGGTCAATATGGAGACCTGCGAGCATGATCTGAAAGTGACCAACGCGACCGCTTCCTTCGTGCTGCCGCTGGGGGCCACCATCAACATGAGCGGCAACGCCATCTATTACGGTCTGGTCGCCATCTTCTTCGCGCAGGTTTACAACATCGATCTGAGCGTCGGTGCCTGGGCGGCCATCATTGTGACCTCCACTCTGGGGGCGATCGGTCAGGCCGGTGTGCCGGGCCCAAGCTTCCTGGTGGTTGCCGTGCTGCTGGCGGCCGGGATCCCCATCGAAGGGTTGCCGCTGCTGTTCGCGCTGGATCGTCTGTTCGACATGATCCGCACCTCCCTCAATATCACCGGTGATGCGGCCTGTGCTGTCATTGTTGACCGCTTCAGCCCGGAATATGACCCAGAGCGCTGGAACAAGGCATAACGGCTTTGAGCTGGGCTGAGATATAACAGCACTAAGCTGACACTGGGTAACGCGAGCCCCTGCCATGATGGCGGGGGCTTTTTTATATCTGCCGGACAAGTATCAGAGCAAAGGTGTGCACAAGAGATTGCTGACGGATGTAGCTGTGTTGAATGGAGAGCACGGGAGGGAAAACATCAGTTGTGGGCATGGGCCTTGTGACGGATGGCTGCCTGTGTGGCCGCCGGGGCAATGGGGTTGTCAAAGACAGGTAACAAAAAGGGGAGCCTTACTCCCCTCGGATATGATTTGCTGCTTTTTCTACTCCATCAGGCCATGTGGTTAAACCATCCTGGCCACACCTTTGTGGCGAAAGAAACAGCGTCAACGTGATGAAATCATATCTATGTTGACCATCTCGCCATTGTCACTGAAAAACGCCAGTTTGTGGCGATTAAATAGACATGGCAAAGAGGGTCGGTCCGGATTGATGCCTCTCTATCCGGCTCAGAACTGTGACAGTGAGGGCAGAGAGACAGCAACCAGGGTGAAAAACACCGTGAAAACGGCAGTAACGACAAACTCTTTCATTTTTCTCTCCCTAAGTTGTTGGTTGATGTAGTCAAGATACCATAACAAGGCGGTAAAACAAGGTGTAAATTGATAAAATAGCTGTTTTGTGTGTGTGGTTGGTTGAGATGGCTATTTTTGTCATATTGAGCTGATTTTATCACCTGATCTGGTATGCCAGGCATTCAAGATTCTGCCTTTATGATTATTTCATTTAAATTCAATTGGTTGTTGAGCTACTGGTTGGTTTTGTGATGGGCTTTGTATGGAGCTTCAATGGGGTTTTATAAGTTTTCACCCTTGTAATAGTGTACTTGAGGCTATAAAAAGTGTTCAAGACCATAGTTTGACGATTCCTGACGTAGATAGCCCATCCAAAAGAAGTCTATGGAGAGAGTCTGGTTGCCAACCCTTGTCGCACCATCACTTTATCAGTCCAGAGTCTCCGCATTTTTACAGCAAAACACTGGGGCATAGGGAGGAGAGTCGTGCATCGGGGGGATATAGAGTGGCAGCTGGCTGTTTTATCACCGCCAATTTTCCCGTCAGCCTCGGAATAGACATGGCCGCAGCAAGAGTGAGGTGGGCAATAGGCCAGAGGCGTATTCTCTGGCTGGGCTGGGCTGGGCTGGGCTGGGCTGGGCGCGAGCAGCGATCTGCGTGGGCGATGCACCTGCGTGAGTCATGTGATTGCAATACGAGAGCAGCGCCGGAGCATGGTTGGGTAAGATATCTGAATCCCTTCTACAAGATTGATATATAAAAAACGGCGTATGACGAGGAGGCTGAACAAGCTCGTTTCAGGGTCGACAGAGTGCAGATCAACGCAATCCGGTTCGCAGTAATAAAACACATCCACGACGATACCGGAACTCTGTTCGTAGGCTGAAGCCGGTTGCTGTGAGGAGAGGAAGGCTGGTGATCAGTCAGATGGCGCAAGGGTTGGTAATCAGGCAACCCGTATGGTGAGGGGCACACAGCGTGCCGATGCCCCCGTTTTTGCAAGATATTAAAAAACCCTCCGATGGAGGGTTTTTGTCATCAACAGCCGGTAAAAAGCCGCGAGGCTTAGAACAGGGTGGTGGAGAGGTTGTACAGCTCCTGATCGAACGGACGCTTCATGTTCTCGATGCAGTCGATGATGTCGTGGTGTACCAGCTCGTTGCGCTGGATACCGACGCAGCGACCACCGTGGCCAGCCAGCAGCTGCTCAACGGCATAAGCACCCATACGGCTGGACATGATGCGGTCACGGGCAGTCGGGGCACCACCACGCTGGATATGACCCAGAATGGTGGCGCGGGTTTCACGACCGGTCAGGGCTTCGATATCCTTGGCCAGCGCGTTCACGTCGGTCACATGTTCACAGATAGTGATGATGGCGTGCTTCTTGCCCTTGGCTTCGCCTTCCTTGATCTGCTTGAGCAGCTTCTCTTTGTCGAAGGCTACTTCCGGCACGATCACATACTCGGCACCACCGGCAACGGCGGCAGACATGGCCAGATCGCCACAGTGACGACCCATGATCTCGACCACGGAGATACGGTGGTGGGAGCTGCAGGTATCGCGCAGACGGTCGATGGCGTCAACCACCACGTTCAGAGCGGTATCAAAGCCGATGGTGAAGTCGGTACCGGCGATATCGTTGTCGATGGTGCCCGGCAAGCCGATGCAGGGGAAACCCTCTTCGGTCAGCTTCTTGGCCCCCATGTAGGAGCCGTCACCACCGATGACGACCAGCGCATCGATACCGTGCTTTTTCAGATTTTCGATCGCTTCGGCGCGCACTGCGGGGTCTTTGAAGGCAGGGAAACGGGCGGAGCCGAGGAAAGTACCACCACGGTTCACCACGTCGGAGACGCTGTGACGCTCCAGCTTGACGATGCGATCCTGGTGCAGGCCGAGGTAGCCATCATAAATACCGTAAACTTCCAGGCCATGATGCAAACCGGCGCGAACCACGGCGCGAATGGCTGCGTTCATACCGGGTGCGTCGCCACCACTGGTCAAAACACCAATACGTTTGATTTGTTTGGTCATGAGTGCCTCTGGATCTGAGTTGTCAAATACGAATGTTTAAATAGACAAGCCACTTTTACTATATCGGCTTTCATATGGGATGCGGGGGCCACCATAGGAAAAGCGATACACGAGAGGGGACGAGCCCCTCTCTTTGCCGTAATCAGCGATTACTTGGCAGCGCCAGCGATGATCTGGGAGAAGTCGTCCACTTTCAGGGACGCACCACCGACCAGGCCACCGTCGATGTCCGGCTGACCGAACAGGTCGGCAGCAGTGGCGCCAGTGACGGAACCGCCGTACAGGATCTGTACTTTGGCAGCAACGACGGCATCAAAACCGGCCAGGTACTGACGGATGTGAGCGTGAACGGACTGAGCGATCTCCGGAGTGGCAGTCTTGCCAGTACCGATGGCCCATACCGGCTCGTAAGCGATAACGGCGTTGTTGAAGGAGGCGATGCCGCAACGGTCGATAACGGCTTTCAGCTGGGTCTCAACCACGTTCTTGGTCACGCCGGCTTCGAATTGCTCCAGAGTTTCACCGATGCACAGAACCGGCACCAGGCCGCCTTTCTGGATCGCTTCGTACTTGGCAGCAACCACGTCGTCACTCTCTGCGTGCAGGGTACGACGCTCGCTGTGGCCGACCAGAGAGTAGGTGCAACCGAAGGCTTTCAGCATGGAGGGGGCGTTTTCACCGGTGAAGGCGCCAGACTCGTGTACGTCGGCGTTCTGGGCACCGTAGGCAATCTTGCTGCCAGCGGTCAGTTGCTCAACCAGACCCAAAAAGATAACCGGCGGGCAGACGGCGACTTGTACAGAAGGATGAGCGGCAGCAGCCGGGGTCAGTCCTTTGATCAGAGCTTCTACAGAAGCCTTGGTGCCGTTCAGTTTCCAGTTACCCATTACCAGGTGCTGTCTCATCTTGTATATCTCCTAGGCATTTGATTGCGCGACATTATATGAATTGAACCGAGCCCAAGATAGCTGACCCGGCGGCAAATGACGTAATTTTTTTTCGCTTTCCTGATCCAAATCAGGAATGAAACGCTTGATCGCTCATTCGTTAACCTGCCCCCGCAAGCGAGCCCACCATACCCCAATCCATTCGTGGATGGCAGCTTCGGAATACATCAGATAACGTCCTTTGGGTAAATAACTGTAGAGCGGCTGGGGTACCTGGCTCTGCTTGGCGGTGTAATCGGTGGGGGCCGGCACGGCCTTGAGTCCCTGACCCTGATAGAGGGCCATGGCACGTGGCAAATGAGTGGCCGAACTGACCAGCGCCACCTCTTTTCCTTTCAGATGGCGGCTGATACTGACCGCTTCATCATGAGTGTCTTTGTTGTTTTCAAACAACGTCATTCGCGCGCGGGGAATGCCAAGGCTCTCGGCCATCCGGGCATTGACCTCGGCATTGGAGAGGGTATCCCCCGATACATAGCCGGAGAAAACCAGCTCGGCGTCGGGATAGGCCTGGGCGAGGCGAACCCCTTCGAGAGTGCGGGCCAGCGAGATATTGTTCTGCCAACTGCGCATCGGTACCGCCGGATCGCTGACATGACCGTTGCCGAGCACCACGATGGCATCGATGTTGGGATGCTGGCTCACCTCGAACGGCGGGTAGGTCTGCTCCAGCCCGCGGGCCAGTTCATAGCTCACCGGCCGCATCCCCATCAGCGCCACAATGAGCAGCGAGAGAGTGGCCAGCAGTTTGCCGGTTTTCTGAAAACGGGTGAACCAGAGCAGCAGCAGGGCGAGCAGCAGCAGGGAGAGGGAGAAGGGGAGCGGCATCAACAGCTGACCAAGCCACTTTTTGAGCACAAACACGGCAGACACTTCCTTGAGTTTTCAGCAAATTCGGGATGTGACAGAATACCTCTCTTTTTTGGGATGGCCACAACCCTGTGGCGCTAATGTTGAGTTTCTCCTTGAAGCACGATCAGAGTTTTGACGGGCGCGCCGACAAGTTCGCTCGCAACATTTACGACTCCACCAAGGGGCGCATCCGCACCACCATTGTCTGGAGCGACATCGAAGCCTGCCTGGCCCGCCTTGGCAACCGACCGCTGCGCATCCTCGATGCGGGAGGCGGGTTTGGCTATTTCGCCCAGAAGCTGGCGGCCATGGGCCATCAGGTGGAGCTGTGCGATCTGTCAGCAGAAATGCTGGAACTGGCCCGCAGCCAGATCGCCGAGAAGGGGCTGGAAGACAAAATCCGTCTCATCCATTGCCCCATTCAGGATCTGAAGCAACACGTGACCGGGACCTTTGATCTGGTGCTTTGCCATGCGGTGCTGGAGTGGCTCGCCGAGCCGCGCCAGACCTTGCTGGGTCTGTTCCCTTTCGTCAATGCCGGGGGCATACTGTCGCTGCTTTTCTACAACCGTCATGGTTTGCTGTTCCAGAGCCTGGTGGTGGGCAATTTTGACTATGTGCGCCTTGGCCTTCGCAAGAAGCGCCAGACTGCGCTTACGCCCACCAATCCCCAGCTGCCGGAGCAGGTCTATGACTGGATTGGTCGCGGGGGGCTGCGCATCATCGGCAAGACCGGGGTGCGGGTGATCCACGACTATATGCGTCATAAGCAGGATCAGGTGGAGAAGTTCGACGATCTGCTGGCCATGGAGCAGCAATATTGCCGTCAGGAGCCTTTTGTCGCCCTCGGTCGCTATATCCATGTGATGGCCCAGAAGCCGGCCAGCTGATTGCTCGCGGTTCACTTCAATGTGAACCATGTTTTCGATGCTACCGGATGTAGCCGCGCGCACGATTTTGCGCCCAATACAACAACGAGATGACAACATCATGATGAGTACATCCCGTACCCTGCCCGAAATGGTGGGATGGGTCAGGCAGGAGGGGTTGGCGTTGAGCCTGCCAACCGACCGGCTGGCCTTTCTGATTGCAATCAAGACCCTGTCCGAAGATGAGTCGGATTTGTCGGAAGCGGCGCTGCACGATGCATTTGGCTATGTCAGCAGCGCCTTCGGCCAGATGGACGAGACCCTCACCGGTCGCGCCAACAACGCCATCAACGATCTCATTCGCCAGCAGCTGCTGTCGCGCTTCAACACCGACATGGTGGCGGGGGAGAGCCTCTACCGCCTGTCGCGCCTGGGCGTGAGCATCGTCGACTTCTTTATGGATCAGCGTCAGGTTGACTCCATCAAGCTCTCCATTCTGCTCGAGCACCTGGCTGCCGAGCTCGACACCGCCCGCAAGGCGGCGCTCGAGACCAACACCCGCGAGCAGTGGGATGCGGAGGTGCTGCCGCGCCTCACCTTCTCGCTGGAAGAGACGCTGGGGCGGATTGATCTCACCCAGCGCGCCATGGATGAGCAGCAGAATCAGGTCAAAAGCGAGATTGCGGCCCTGCTGACCCAGAACTGGGTCGATGCCATTCACAGCTGCGAAAAGCTGCTGCACGAGACCGGTCAGACCCTGCGCGAGCTGCAGGATACCCTGGACGCTGCCGGCCACCGCCTGCAGGCGGGGCTGCTCAACATTCAGGAAGCGGCGCAGGGGCGCGACGATCTGTTCCACGTCGAGGAGCTGACTCACGCCTTGCAAGGTCGTCTTGATGTCATCACCAGCTGGGGTCAGCAGTGCATCGAGCTCTGGTCCCGCTACGACAGACACGTCCACAAATTTATCCGCAACGCCATCGATATGGACAAGAACCGCGCTTTCAGCCAGCGGCTGCGCGAGTCCATCCGCAATTTCGAGCAACACAACTGGCAGCTGCGGGTGGCCGAAGAGCCCCGTCTGCTGGAGCTGCGCGACGAAACCATCGCCATTCACGACGAGGAGGTGACCGGTGAGGTGCCCCTCGAGATGGAGTATGTCGAGATGGTGGATATCAACCAGGAGCTGGCCGAGCGCATCGAGCGCTATCTGGCCCGCTACCCCGAGCAGGGGCAGCAGCTGGATCTGGCCGACGTGCTGCGCGAATACCTGCTGGATTACCCGGCTCATGCCCACTTCGATGTGGCGCGTCTTCTGATCGACCAGGCCGTGCGCCTGGGCCATGCCAGCGGCGAGCGCGAACTGCATCGCCAACCCGCATGGAAACCCATTAACCAAGCTGGATCCAAGGTTCAGGCCTATGTCATTGATCAATACTGAGTTTCCCTTGCCGCTGCGCCTTGCAGAGGCGATTGCCAACCCCTTGTTTCCGCGCATCGACACCGCCTTGCGCTCCGGTCGCCACATCAGTGCCGACGAGTTCGAGCAGCACTCGGCGCTGGTCGAATATCACAGCGAGCTGGAGATCTTCTACGGCCGCTATCAGGTGGAGCTGATCAAGGCGCCGGAAGGCTTCTTCTATCTGCGTCCGCGCCCGAGCTCCGACATCGGCACCACTGTGCTCTCCGAGCTCGATATGCTGGTGGGCAAGGTGCTCTGCTACCTCTACCTGAGCCCGGATCGTCTCGCCTCGGAAGGGGTATTCGCCATGGCCGAGCTGCAGGAGGAGGTGCTGAGCCTTGCCGACGAGAAGCAGCTGCTGCGGATGGTCAACAGCCGCTCCGGCGGTACCGATCTCGACAAGAAGAAGTTGCTCGAAAAGATCCGTACCTCCATGCGCCGTCTGCGCCGCCTTGGCATGATCACCGCCCTTGGCAACGGGGATAAATTCCGGGTTAACGAATCGGTGTTCCGTTTCGCCGCCGATGTGCGTTCCGATGAAGATCCGCGCGCCGTTCAGCTGCGGATGATCCAGGAGGGTGAAGCTATCTTCCACGACGACGAAATGCCGAGCAGCGACTCGCTCTTTGATGACATCGAGGCGGATCTCGATGAAGAACAACTGGATCTGGAGGTATAACCGGTGCGAGGCAAGTTCAAATCCCTGACCATGGTCAACTGGAACGGCTTCTTTGCCCGGACCTTCGATCTCGACCAGCTGGTCACCACCCTTTCCGGCGGCAACGGCGCGGGCAAGTCCACCACCATGGCGGCCTTTATCGCGGCGCTTATCCCCGACCAGTCACTGCTCCATTTCCGCAATACCACGGAAGCGGGATCGAGCAGCGCCTCCCGTGACAAGGGGCTCTACGGCAAGCTGCAGCGCGGTCACTGCTATTCCCTGCTGGAAGTGATGAACAGCCGCGAACAGCGGATCTGGGTCGGCGTGCACCTCGAGCAGGTGGCCAACCGCGACAACAAGGTCAACATCACCCCGTTTGCGCTGGTGGATGTGCCGGAAAATCTGGCACCGACCGACCTGCTGCTGGAGAAGCTCGATGGCGGCAAGGGGCGGGTACGTGCCTTTACCGACCTGAAAGGGGCGGCCGCCGAGCTGGGGGCGCTGAAAGTCGCCAAATTCAATACGGTGACCGACTATCACAACTTCATGTTCGAGTTCGGCATCACCCCGAAGAAGCTGCGTGATCAAAAAGATCGCGGCAAGTTCTATCGCCTGATCGAAGCCTCCCTCTACGGCGGCATCTCCTCGTCCATCAGCCGTTCTCTGCGCGAATACCTGCTGCCGGAGAACTCCGGGGTGCGCAAGGCGTTTGCAGACATGGAGGCGGCCATCTATGAAAACCGCCGCACGCTGGAGGCCATCAAGGAGACGCAAGGTCAGCGGGATCTGTTCAAGAACCTGATCACCGAGACCACCCACTATGTGGCAGCGGACTATGTGCGCAATGCCGCCGAGAAGAGCCGCCTCTCCGAGCTGGCCCTCAAGGCGCGCCAGGAGCTGGCCGACAAGCGCCGCATTCTGGCCGAAGAGAAGCAGCGCGCCATCTATCTGGCCGACGAGGTGGAGCAGCTCACCAACCGCGAGAAACTGCTGACCGACGAGCTGGAGTCTGCCTCCGAGCATCTGGCCAAGGTGATGGCGGCTGTCAGCTTGCAGAAGAAGATCGAGATGTACCGCGCCGATCTGGCGGATCTCTCTGACAAACTCGAACAGCAGCAGGCGGTGGTGGAGGAGATCCACGGCCAACTGCTGGAAGTGGAAGAGCGCAAGGAGCTGGCGCAGGCAGAAGTAGACAGCCTCAAGACCCAGCTGGCCGACTATCAGCAGGCGCTCGATATCCAGCAGACCCGCGCCATCCAATACCGTCAGGCGGTGCAGGCGCTGGAAGCTGCCCGCGAGCAGTGCGAGCTGCCGGGGCTGACTGCCGAACAGGCGAGCGACACCCTGCACCAGTTCCGCGCAGCCGAGCAGAGCCTCACCAGCCGGGTGCTGGGGGCCGAGCAGCAATTGGCGCTGGCTAAGGCTGCAGTGGCCGAGCACGAAGCGGCGCTGGCGCTGCTTTTGAGCATCGCCCCCGAGACAGTGCGCGAGGCCGCCTGGCCCACCGCGCAGGCGCTGCTCAAGCGTCACATCGAAGACAAGGCCCGTATTGCCCAGGGGCAGGGGCTGCGCGCCGCGCTGGCTCGCCTCGAGAAAGAGAGTGAAAGCCAGAAAAATCTCTTCAAGCTGCGTGACGAGCTGCAGCAGGCCTCTGGCCAGCTGATTGCCAGCAGCGATGAGCTGGAGATCTTCCTCGAAGCCCAACGCACCCGTCAGGAGGAGCTCTCCGAGCAGCAGGCGGAGGTGAACCAGCGCCGCGCCAGCCTCGAGCATCAGGGCTCTCAGCTCGGCCGCGATATCAGCGATCTCACCAAGCTGGCGCCGCGCTGGCTCAAATCCTTTGAAAAACTCGAACAGCTGCGCGAGCAGAGCGGTCTGCCGCTGACTACCGCTGAAGAGCTTTCGGCCGGCATGCAGACCGTGCTCGACAAGGAGCGCGAGTTCGAGCAGGAGAGCAATCGCATCGCAGCGCAGAAACAGGCGCTGGAGCTGCAAATTCGCAACCTGCAGCTGGGTGCTGGCGAGGCGGATCCGCGTCTTGCCCGCATCGCCGAGCAGGTGGGGGGCGTGCTGCTCTCCGATGTCTACGACGACATCTCCATCGACGATGCCCCTTACTACTCCGCGCTCTACGGCCCGGCTCGCAGCGCCCTGGTGGTGCTCGACCTTGAGGGCGCCATCGAGCGGCTGAAAAAGCTGGAAGATTGCCCTGAAGATATCTACCTCATTCAGGGCAACCCCGACTCCTTTGACGAGGATCTGGTGGAAGCGGACGAGCTGGGAGACGCCGTGCTGGTGCGCACCAGCAAGCGTCAGGTGCGCTTCTCCCGCTACCCCGAGCTGCCGCTGTTTGGTCGCGCCGCCCGGGAAAAACGGATTGAGCAGCTCGACCTTGAGCGCGAAGGGCTGATCGAGGGTTACGCCAAGGCTGCGTTTGAGCAGCAGAAGTACCACCGTCTCTACGGTCACTTCCGCGACTTTATCGGCCAGCATCTGGATATCGCCTTCCGCCCCGACCCCGAAGCCGAAGTGCAGGCCAAGCAGGCCGAACTGCGCGCGCTGCAAGGTGCCATCGGTGAGTGCGACAAGCAGCTGGCCGAGGCCAAAGCTGCCGGCGCCCAGCTGACTCGCCATATCCAGCTGGTGCAGGGCATGCTGCCCTTTGCTCACCTGTTTGCCGAGACAGAGCTGGCGGCCCGCCTCGAGGCGGCTCATGCCGACGTTGAGGCCCTTAAAACAGCCGAAGCCTTTATCGCCAAACACGGCAAGTCGCTGGAGAAGCTGGAAACCATGGTGCAGGTGCTGCGTCAGGATCCGCAGGATCTGGCCGCGCTGCAGGCAGCCTATGATGAGGTGAGCGACCAGCTGGCCGAGCAGAAGCGCCGTTGCTACGCCCTCGATCAGCTGGTGGCCCGTCTGCCACACTTTGCCTATCAGGATGCGCAAGACCTGCTGGGCAAGGCCTCCGAGATGAGCGAGCGACTCAAAGAGAAGCTGAAAGCGGCCGAGCTGGCAGCCCGCACCGCCGGTGAACAGCACAAGCAGATTGCCCTGCGCCACACCGAAGCGTTGCAACTGCGCACCGCCCTCAACTCCAGCGTCGAGGCCAAGCGCCAGACCCTGACCGAGTTCGAGCAGGAGCTGGCGGCCATGGGGCTGACCCTCTCTGACGATATGGAAGAGAAGGCGCGCGCCCACAAGAAAGAGATCGAAGAGCTGCTGATCCGCACCCGTTCCCGTCGCACCAGCGCCGAGGCCCAGTTGCAGGTCACCAAGCGCGAGATCGAATCCCTCGGTGGCCGTCTCAAGCTCGAAGGAAAGGATTACTACAGCGCCCGTAAATCTCTGGTGGGTCACAAGGCGAGCTGGTCGCGGGTGGTGCGACTGGCGCGGGAGACCGACGTCGAGAAGCGCCTCAACAAGCGCGAGCTGGCGTACCTCGACAGCGACGAGCTGCGTTCCATGTCGGACAAGGCCCTCGGCGCCCTGCGGGTGGCGGTGGCCCACGACGAGGCTCTGCGCGATGCGCTGCGTCTCTCTGAGGGCAACCGTAGCACCGAGCAGAAGGTGGCCTTCTACGTGCAGGTCTACCGTTACCTCAAGGATCGCATCCGCAACGACATCATTCGCTCCGATGATCCGGTGGAGGCGATCGAGGAGATGGAGATCGAGCTGGCCCGTCTGGCTGACGAGCTCAAGCAGCGGGAAACCCACCTGTCGCTCTCCTCCCACGAAGTGGCGGCCAAGATCACCAACATCATCCGCCGCGAGCAGAACCGCATCCGGGTGCTCAACCAGGGGCTGCAGAACATCGCCTTCGGTCTGGTGCGCGGGGTGCGCCTCAACGTCAATATCCGCGAGGCCCATACCCGTCTGCTGACGGCGCTGGCCGATCAAACTGCCATGCACAACGATCTGTTCGCCGACAAGGAGCTCAGCTTCTCCGAGGCGATGGCCAAGCTGTTCCAGCGCCTGAACCCGCAGATCGAGCAGGGAGATCGCAGCTATCAGGTGATGGGCGACGTGCTGCTCGACTATCGCAACTATCTGGAGCTGGAGATCGAGGTGCAGCGCGGGGCCGATGGCTGGCTGCGGGCCGAGAGCGGCGCGCTCTCCACCGGCGAGGCGATCGGTACCGGTCAGGCGATCCTGCTGATGGTGCTGATCAGCTGGGAGGAGGAGTCCCGCCGTCTGCGCGGCAAGGATATCGCCCCCTGCCGCCTGTTGTTCCTCGACGAAGCGGCCCGTCTGGATGGCAAATCCATCGCCACCCTGTTCGAGCTGTGCGAGCGCCAGGATATGCAGCTGCTTATCGCGGCGCCCGAGAACATCAGCCCCGAGAAGGGCACCACCTACAAGCTCATCCGCAAGGTGCAGGGCAAGCACGAGCACGTACATGTGGTGGGCCTGCGCGGTTTCGGCTTTGCCGACGACAAGCTGATTGCCTGAGAAGTCTCTGGCCCATCCCGACAAAGGATGACCGGTAACTAGTTGAAAGGGAGGCATTTGCCTCCCTTTTTGCATGGAGGATATGGCAAAGTAGCCGCGCGGTCGCTGTTGCCTGACAACAAGACGAGTAACATGATGAGTGCCTTGGAGCTATGGCAAGGTGAGGTCTCCCGCCTGCAAGCGTGTCGCCAGCGTCACCGGCCGTATCGAAGAAGAAAAATTGCGCATAGAGAAAAGAAGAAGAGAGGAGAGGGGAAAGGTGCAACATATCCAGAAAGGGCTGCTGTTATCTCTTTGCCTGCTGTTGGCGGCCTGTAGCAGCCGTTATGACGAGAGTCACGGCGGCAGCTGGCGCGGCTATAGCGAGACCGGTTACGCCAGCTATTATGCCGACCGTTATCACGGCAAAAAGACCGCCAGCGGCGAGATCTATCGCAACAACCTCAATAGCGCCGCCCATATGGAATTGCCCTTCGGCTCCATGGTGCGGGTCACCAACCTCGCCAACGGCAAGAGCGTAGTGGTCAAGGTCAATGACCGCGGCGCCTTTAAAAGTGGGCGTATTATCGATCTCTCCAAATCTGCCTTTAGCACCATCGGCAATATTCGCGACGGGATTATCAAAGTAAAAATAGAGGTGCTCTAGGCTGGGTGAACCCGTTTATACACGAAAATGGATGTTGATGAATGATATTGGAAGGCTGACATCGACCAGTCAGCCTTTCGGTAGATAAAGATATAACATTGATATGGATCAATATTTAATTCAGCTAAAAATGGATTTGTTATCAATGGAAAAAATCGATGATCGTGATTGATATTTACTTTAGCTTATCTCGCCTGTTCGGCCTTACTATGGGGCAAACGGAGGGATTAGTGATGATTATCTATGGTAAATATGGTGGTGCAGCGCTGAGAGCTGTTCATCTGATGGTGCAGAATAATTATGGGCATGCCACCGCTTGGGATATGGCTATTGCTGAAGCATTTGGTGATGATATTAGTACAGGGAAATTCAAGAATAATCCAAAGGTAACTTTTTTGACTCTTTGCAGTCTTGGTTGTATCAGTTGCATCATGCCAGTTCATTATGTAGCTGCGACCAAAACCAGAGCATATGTGTTGGCTGCCATTGATTTATTGTCACACAAGGATATTACCAAACCGATCAATCCCGAGCAGTTATGGCTGGAAGTGGTCTCGGCCTGTAAGAGCGGCAAGGTTGTTAAGCATAACAATCAGATGGATGTCATTCTGACACTCTGGTATGCCGGTGTGCTTAACCCAGAGTGGGATAGGGATGCCATCAGGATAGACTATCGACGAATATAAAAAAGCCAAGGTAATGAATACCTTGGCCATGAAACATCAATTGGTTCTGGTCAGGGATGCACTATCGGAGTGTGTGAATGGCTTGCCATACACCATCAGGTTGGTGGTTTGACTGTATTTGAGGAGATCTTTCTCTGAGAAGTCCAGAGTCATCGAGAAATCCGTGGTGGAATCATTAATGGTCATATAATTGCTTTCCGCAATACCGCGCTTGCCCGTCTTGAACTCGATTTTGTTACCCGCTTTGCCTTCAGTGACCACACAGACTGCACGAGGTATACAGTATGAGTTGTAAACAAGCTGATTGGTCTTGTCATAAATCAGATAACCACGTTGGTCATGAAATTTCCCATTATCACTTTTTCTAAATACTTCCTGCTTGTAATACATGGCTACCAGATATTGTTCGCTGGCATTTTTAGCATCGGCAGCCGGTTCAAAAGTAATGACTTCGTAAAAGGGTTCCACTGCCGGCCCCCCTTTGCCAACTTTGCTACCCTCCTGGCCGGGTGCTACATCTACACCACCAGCATCGGTGCTTTTCCATGTGCCAGCCAACTGAGCTAATGGACCAAAATCCAGACCGTTGATAATAGTGCTGGACTCTGCGTGAGCGAGCGTGGCACAGGTAATTAATGCTATGGGTAAGATAACTTTATTCATTGTGATAACTCCATCACTAATAATGACTTGCGAATAAATATGTTCAGCAAAGTAATTGTTATAACGCACCAAGGGTGTGGTCAATGATATTGAGTGATAGTGGTTCGTTTTTGTGATGTATGATTTGCTTTTTCGTGGCTAAATAAATTGAATTTGATATAAGACAATGTTGTATTTTTTCATCGCGCTTCCTCAGATATATCGTGATAGAGATAAAGGAACATTGACATGATGCGATGATTATTATGTCAACGGCGTGAATATTTCACTCAGCCCCATCAATTGAAGGCGATAGCCACTAACTCTGTGGCACCCTGACCCCTTTATCGAGATAGAGGCTGCTGTAGTGGGCGCGGTGGGTGACAAACATCACCTGATGGCGGCTGCCGTCGGAGAGGATAACAAAATCCCCCGCCTGAGCGGGGCTCTGCAAGGTGATCTCCTGCTCGGGGGCGGTCAGGCGATCGACATCTTCCTTGAAAGTGAGGGTGTAAGAGTACATATGGCGCTCCACTGCTGGCTCATATCAAACACTCCGTTGAAGGTAGTTGCTGACAAGGGGGCGCGCGGCGCCCGATTGGCGCTGTTAGACCAAATAGCGGTGATGAGAACGTGCGTGGTTTCAGCTGGGTTGTTCTGCTGAGGTGCGCTTGAGGCGTTTACATCAAGGCCATTGGTATCAAAACGATGGTAAAGGGGCGAAAGGGGGATGAAAAAACCGCCTATTGGCGGTTTTTCTTATGCAATGAGCCCTACTTCAGGGCCTTCTTCAGCTTCTTGATCTTGCTTTCATGCTTGGCAATTTTCTCAAGACGAGCGGCGATCTTCTTCTTGATCTCTTTTTTGCTTGCTTTGGCCATCGGTGGCGCTCCTTTGCAGTGGGGACACATCAAGTGTCAGTGTGGGTCTTCCCTTTGACGTCCCAGAGTGCCACAGGGCTCCTTTGTGAACCAGCATTCTGTTGCTTTAATAGCCAGTTCGCTATAACTGCAAGGGGCTGAGCCAGCGCAGCAGTTGCTGGCCAACCTGCGGGTTGGCGAGCAGGGCCATATGGCTGGTGCGATAGACAATCAGGGTATGGGCAGGAAGAAAAGCCAGCTGATGGCGCGCTTCGTTGTGCTGACCGAGGGCACTGCGTAGCGGCACCAGTCCATCGCCAATCAGCCGGTCGGCCAGCAGGCTGCGCTTGGCGGCAGTGGTCGCGGCGATGGCATAACAGTTGACGCTGCAGGGTAAGGGGAGTGGAACGCGGGGATCGCGCAAGGGCACGGCGGGGTCGGGTTGGGCCACTTCGTCGATCACCTTGCCGTGGCGCAGATCCTTGATGCCTGCACTGCGCAGCCGCGCCAGTCTGACGAAGGGTTCGCTGTAGGCGGTAGCGGGCAACAACTGTTCCAGCCAGTGACCTGCATGTTCGAGCGGTGCGCCGTGGTGTGGTGTGCCGAGAAATATCAGGTTGGCAAGGTGCGCAGGCCAGGTGAGCCCGGCCACGCCGGCATGGTGGCAGGCGCTGCGTGCAACCAGTCCCCCCATGCTATAGCCCATTATCGTTATCTCTTTGAGCTCTCCCGGCCAGTGGGCGAGCAACTGCTCCAGCAACAGAGCAAGTTGCTGCCCGTTTTGTGCGATGGGCAGGCCCGAGTTGTAGCGCAGGTAAAGAGGCTGATAGCCAAGCGCGTTGGCAAGTTGCTCTCCGTGATTGACCGGCTTGCCTTGATGCTCGGTCTGCCACTGCAGATCGTTCATGCAGAGTCCATGGATCATCAGCAGCACCCGTCCCTCGCGGGGTAGATCCTTTGGCATCGCCTGCCAATCGAGGGGCTTGCTCTGATAGCGCAGTGTCATGGGGGTGGCGAGGGCATTGTGGTGATCGACCATCTTGTCCCCCAATACGCCGTTGAGCGTGGCGATCAGGGCTGCACGTTTCGGGGTTTCGGGGATCTGGTGGGGCGGCGGAGTGGCTGGCAGGCGGCTGAGCAGTTGGTTGATGCCGCTGCCCAGGGTGTTGGCGGTGCCATGTACCCCCTTGTAGACCAGCCCGGTGATCCCGGCTGTTTTTCCCTCATCTCGTCCCTTGAGCCCCATACCGCTCAGTACCGCCTGATGTACCGCTTCGGTGATCTCTACCGCGGCGGGCAGCGCCAGAGTCAGCAGGTGCGCCAGCTCGCGGATATCCGAAAGATGCCAGGAAGAGGATGGCGATGGGTCTGTGGCGTCGGTCATGGCAAGCCCTTGTGAAAGCGGGTATCGCGTTGTCGTGCCGCGAAGAGCGCAGCGTATCTCTATATCAAACCAGCTTGCGCCCTTTGTGGCGGGTTTACCAGTAACGGGCCATGCATGGCGGGGCTGATAAGAACCGCTTGCGAAGCCGGTCACGGTAATGACAGGGAAAATCACCTCTACTTCGTCATATGAAGCCACATGGAGAGGTGATGATGTCGCTGTTTAATGAGGTGCGGGTACAGGATTTGTGTGCACGGTTGCTCGATAGCCAGAACGAGAAGGGCTGCTCCCTTGAGAGTCGGCATGGCCGCGAGTTGAAGGAGTTGCTGCAGGCTGTGGGCGGAGTCGAGTCAGTTGGGCGCAGTTCCCGTCATATATTGACCAACGCGGGGCGGGCTTATCTGACCGGACAACTGGCTCGGGCAGCGCCCCCCGAACCGGACAAGCGTAAGCAGCTGCGACGTCTGGGAGTGAGTTTGCCTGCACGGCTTAATCAGGCCAGCTTTTATGCCCTCTGGCATGGGGATAGCAAGCATCCGCGGTCAGCCCCCCTTGCCGCGCCAATGCTTGCGGACTTGACGCTCACGCAAGATGAGGTGATCCGCATCCGTACCCTCGAACCGTTCTCGCTGGTCGATCGGCAGGGTCAGCAGCACGATATGACGGCAATGATGGTGCTGCTGGGGGAGTTGGCGTTGCCGGAGCGGACTCTGGGCACGCTGGCGGCCATCGGCTGGCAAGGGGATCGGGTCATTACGGTGGAGAACAAGGGGGCCTTTGTCGACTACCCGCTGCAACCCGGGCAACTGCTGCTTTTTGCCCCCGGTCGCAATACCACCCTGGCCAAACAGCTGATCCCGCTGCTGCCTGCGGGCGTGCAGTGGGCCCATTTTGGCGATCTCGATCAACGGGGTATCGATATTGCCATCGAGCTGGCGCGCGAGCTAAATCGACCGGCCATGCTCTGGCTTCCCTGTGAGTTGCAACCTTATCTGGATCACTATGCCCGTCCGGTACGCACCTTTGCGATGGACAGTGGCAAGGTGCCCTGGCGTGTGACGATGCAGGCTGATCAGGTCGATGGTCATGGCGCGTTAGCAGGCATTCCCTGGCTCGATAGACTGATCACAGACGGGACTTGGCTGGAGCAGGAGGTATTGATTCTGGCCCCTCACTGGCGGAGCTGGTCATTGGAAGCGATGGGCCATCAGGAGTGAAACGGGGAGCCCGCGCTCCCCGTCATTTCGTGGTCAGCTGTTTACTTGGCGTTGATGGGCCCCTTGGTGCCGGCATCATTATCGACCCAGCCATCTTCACCCTTGATGCGGCGATCCCCCTGAATGGTATAGATGACCATGCCATCCTTGAACACCAGCGCGCCATCGGATTTTTTGGCATTGACCTTCTTGTCGTTGACCCACACCTGATCCTTGCCATCGATGCGGATATTGGCCACGGTGGCGCCGGTTTGGGGGAAGGTGGCGATCCAGTTGCCCGTATAGGGGCTGCCGCTGGTTGCCGCGGCCGGAGCATTGCCAACACCGGCAGCCGCGTTCTCAGCCTTGGTTTTGTTGATATCGCAGCCATTGAGCTCGCTCACCTGAGTGCAACCCGAGCGCTCCAGCTTCTGCTCATAGCTCAGATTCAGACCGCCCTCCGCCGCAGGGGCAGCCGTGCCAAATCCCGCCTTGGCATTTTCCGCTTTGGTTTTGTGAATGTCACAGCCCTGCGCCTCGGTAACCTGGGTACAACCGGATCGCTCCAGTTGCTCGGCATATTTGGCGCTGATGGCGTAGGCAGGGGCGATCCCGAGCAGGGTCAGGGTGATGAGCAGAGCGGCATTCCTGGACATAGATAATCCCTCAAAGATGTAAGTCATGCAGGTTCTTCCGCGCAGTTGCGGCAGTGAACGTCGGGCTCTTCTGAGCATCCGAGACAGATGCGCAGCTGGCGTATTCACGTTAGCACCTTGGGCCAACCGCGCCCAGCGATGTGGCCGGAAGATAAGGCGAGAGGCGATACGGGAGTGCAGGGGAAGCGAGATAGCAGCAGTGTCAACGCTGGAGAGATCATTCCAAGAGAAAAGGTGTTGCGGGCATTATCATAATGATAACTGTCGCCCCGCTGATATCATTTCAGCCCCTGAAACTGACCTTTGATGATAATTCTCACCGACGTCGAGATATCGCCTTTGATTATTATCACCTTGCTATTTTATGGCTTGGCTGATCTGCGCACATTTTTATGGATTAAATCGCTGAAATAGCCGCTGATTTTGTGGGTGACATCACACACTTTCGCCATTTATTAATATCTGCCTGCATTTTATTGGTTTGGCATGGTTATTGATTGCCTCATATCGACGCTAACCGACGCGCTCACCCACAACCGGGATGCTGGTGACATCGTGAGTGAAAGGGGAGCTATCCATATCTCATCCAATGATTGGGGCGAACGATGAAAGCAGTTAACGAATTAATCAAAGAGATCAGAGCACTCAAATCCAACCTGCATGAAAAAGATTTTCTGCTGACCTGGGAGCAAACCCCTCAGGAGCTGGAGCTGGTATTGAAACTGGCCGAATCCCTCAAGACCCTGCGCGCCGAAAATATCTGCACCAAACTGTTTAACAGCGGGCTCGGTATCTCGGTTTTCCGCGATAACTCCACCCGAACCCGCTTCTCTTACGCCTCTGCGCTGAACCTGCTCGGTCTGGCCCAGCAGGATCTGGACGAGGGCAAATCCCAGATCGCCCATGGCGAAACCGTCCGTGAAACCGCCAATATGATTTCCTTCTGCGCCGATGCCATCGGGATCCGTGACGACATGTTCCTCGGTGCCGGTAACGCCTATATGCGCGAAGTGGGCGCCGCACTGGATGAAGGGTTCGAGAAGGGGGTGCTCCCCCAGCGTCCGGCGCTGGTCAACCTGCAGTGCGACATTGATCACCCGACCCAGTCGATGGCTGATCTCGCCTGGTTACAGGAGCACTTCGGTAGTCTGGAGAGCCTCAAGGGCAAGAAGATTGCGATGACCTGGGCCTACTCCCCCAGCTACGGCAAGCCGCTCTCCGTGCCCCAGGGCATCATTGGTCTGATGACCCGTTTCGGTATGGACGTGACCCTGGCCCACCCGGAGGGGTATGACCTGATCCCGGACGTGATCGAAGTGGCCAAGGAGAATGCCAAGGCCTCCGGCGGCAGCTTCCGTCAGGTCACCTCCATGGAAGAGGCGTTCAAGGATGCCGATATCGTCTATCCCAAGTCCTGGGCTCCCTACAAGGTGATGGAGCAGCGTACCGAGCTGTTGCGTGCCAATGACCACGCCGGTCTCAAAGAGCTGGAGAAACACTGCCTTGAGCAGAACGCCAAGCACAAGGATTGGCACTGCACCGAGGAGATGATGAAGCTCACCAAGGGGGGCGAGGCGCTCTATATGCACTGCCTGCCGGCCGATATTTCCGGCGTCTCCTGCAAGGAGGGCGAAGTAACCGAAGGGGTATTCGAGAAATACCGTATCGCCACCTACAAAGAGGCGAGCTGGAAGCCCTATATTATCGCCGCCATGATCATGGCCCGTAAATTCTCCGCCCCGGCAGAAACCCTGGAAAATCTGATTAAAGAGGCGCAAAAGCGGGTGAAATAAATAACGGCAGGGCAGGGTGAAGATTCATCCTGCCCACACTGTCGAACCCATTATTTTGAGTTTTCTCTCCGTGGTATCTGAATAACGGATCTCCCGGCGAGGCAGCTCTTTGTCAGGTAACGCCTAGTGAGGTAAGCATGTCCCAATTTTCGCTGAAGATGGATATTGCCGATAACCGCTTTTTTACCGCCGAGCCATCTCCGCTGTTTTCTCGCGCCGAAGCACAAAAGGCTCGCGCTTTTCATAAAAAACTGGCCGGTTATGAGCCGACCCCATTGTGCGACCTGAAAGATCTGGCCGCCTATATCGGGGTGAAAAATATATTGGTCAAGGATGAGTCAAAGCGCTTTGGCCTCAATGCCTTCAAGATGCTGGGTGGCGTTTATGCCATCGCCAACCTGCTCTGTGAGAAATACGGGGTGGCCATCGAAGATTTCTCCTTCGATCTCATCAAACGCACCATCAAGGAGCCGATGACATTCGCCACCACCACAGATGGCAACCACGGTCGTGGCGTTGCCTGGGCCGCCAAACAGGTGGGTCAGCATGCGGTGGTCTACATGCCCAAGGGCTCGGCCCAGGAGCGGGTTGACCACATCCTCAATCTCGGTGCCGAGTGCATCGTCACCGACATGAACTATGACGACACCGTGCGCCTGACCATGAAGATGGCCGAAGAGCGCGGCTGGCACATCGTTCAGGACACCGCCTGGGAGGGCTACACCAAGATCCCGACCTGGATCATGCAGGGTTACTCCACCCTGGCCGACGAAGCGGTCGAGCAGATGCAGGCCATGGGCATCAAGCAGCCGACCCACGTGTTGCTGCAGGCTGGCGTTGGTGCGCTGGCGGGCGGTGTGCTCGGTTATCTGGTGGACTGCTTCGGGGCGAAAAACCTGCACAGTATCGTGGTCGAACCGGATCAGGCCGACTGCATCTTCCGCTCCGGTGTGGCGGGGGAGATGGTCAACGTGGGGGGCGACATGCGCACCATCATGGCCGGTCTCGCCTGCGGTGAACCCAATCCGCTCGGCTGGCCGCTGCTCAGAAGCTGCACCACCCAGTTCATCTCCTGTCACGACAAGGTGTCGGCATTGGGCATGCGAGTGCTTGGCAACCCTCTTGGCAATGACCCCCGCATCATCTCCGGTGAATCCGGCTCGGTCGGCACCGGCGTGTTGGCGGCGGTGCGTCACCACCCGGATCGCGCGGCGCTGATGGAACGTCTCGGGCTAAGTCGCGACTCCGTGGTGCTGATCATCAACACCGAAGGGGACACCGATGTGACCCACTACCGGGAAGTTGTGTGGGAAGGCAAACATCCTGCCTGCGATTAACCCCGGCTGTGAGTAATCCCTGCGAGAGCAGAGACACGAATTGAAGCATTGATCGCGCCTCGCCAACGGGGTGCGGTAACGGGCACAGGGCGCTGCCGACGAACAGGCCGCGCACTCTCAGTTGTTATGGAGAATCACAATGAGCAAGCAAATTCCGTTTGAAATGGTGTTGGAGAAGGCCTACCAGTACAAGGCCGAGATGAGTCAGTTCCTGCGCGACATGATCGCCATCCCGAGCGAGAGCTGCGATGAAGAGCGCGTCGTGCTGCGCATCAAGCAGGAGATGGAGAAGGTTGGCTTTGACAAGGTCGAGATCGACCCCATGGGCAACGTGCTGGGCTATATCGGCCACGGCCCGCACCTGATCGCCATGGATGCCCACATCGATACCGTGGGCGTCGGCAACATGGCCAACTGGACCTTCGATCCCTATGAGGGGATGGAAGATCACGAGATCATTGGTGGTCGTGGCGCATCTGACCAAGAAGGCGGCATGGCCTCCATGGTCTATGCGGGCAAGATCATCAAGGATTTGGGGCTGGAAGATCAGTACACCCTGCTGGTGACCGGTACCGTACAGGAGGAGGATTGCGATGGCCTCTGCTGGCAGTACATCATCGAGCAGAGCAAGATCCGCCCCGAGTTTGTGGTCAGTACCGAACCCACCGACTGCCAGATCTACCGTGGCCAGCGTGGCCGCATGGAGATCCGCATCGATGTGCAGGGGGTCAGCTGCCACGGCTCCGCACCGGAGCGCGGTGACAACGCCATCTTCAAGATGGGCCCCATCCTTGGCGAGCTGCAGGAGCTGAGCCACAACCTCGGCAATGACGACTTCCTCGGCAAGGGCACCCTGACCGTCTCCGAGATCTTCTTCACCTCACCGAGCCGCTGCGCCGTGGCGGACAGCTGCGCCGTCTCCATCGACCGCCGCCTCACCTGGGGCGAGACCTGGCAAGGTGCGCTCGACGAGATCCGTGCCCTGCCTGCGGTGCAAGCCGCCGGTGCCGAGGTCTCCATGTACCAGTACGACCGTCCGGCCTATACCGGTCTGGTCTACCCGACCGAGTGCTACTTCCCGACCTGGAAGGTGGAAGAGGATCACATCACCGTCAAAACCCTCTCCAAGGCTTATCGCGAGCTGTTCAACAAGGAGCCGGTGGTGGACAAGTGGACCTTCTCGACCAACGGGGTCTCCATCATGGGTCGCCACGGTATTCCGGTGATCGGTTTTGGCCCGGGTAAAGAGCCGGAGGCCCACGCCCCGAACGAGAAGACCTGGAAAGAGCATCTGGTCAAGTGCGCCGCCATGTACGCCGTGATCCCCATGCTCTATCTGGCCGAGCTGGACAAGTAAGGGGTCTGCCGGGTGGTGACTGCCATCGCCGCCCGGCTGTCGCAAGTGTGGCAAGTGCCCCGTCTCCATTGAGGCGGGGCCTTGCTGTTTGAAGGCAAAATGCATTCGAGGTGGTGGGGATGAAACGGCTGATCAAAAACGGTGTGCTGGTCGATGCACAGGGTGAATATCGTCAGGATCTGCTGATCGATAACGGGGTGATCCGCGCGCGAGCCGCCGCTATCCAGCCCGATGGCGAGACCGACGTGATCGATGCCAGCGGCTGCTATGTGATGCCGGGTGGCATCGACGTCCACACCCACTTCAACATCGATGTGGGGATTGCCCGCAGTTGCGATGATTTTTTCAGCGGTACCCGTGCCGCCGCCTGTGGTGGCACCACCACCATCATCGACCACATGGGATTTGGCCCGGCGGGGTGCAATCTGCATCACCAGCTGGCCCGCTATCACGATTACGCCGCCGATCAGGCGGTGATCGACTACAGCTTTCACGGCGTGATCCAGCATGTGGATGACTCCATCCTCCACGAGATGGCCGCCATGGTGCAGGAGGAGGGGATCAGCAGCTTCAAGCTCTATCTCACCTACCAGTACAAGCTGGGGGATCATGACGTGCTGCGCGCCCTGGCCCGCCTCAAAGAGGTGGGGGCGCTCGCCACCGTCCATCCCGAGAATGATGCCGCCATCGCGGCGCGCCGGGCGGCCCTGCTCGCCGCTGGCCATCATGAGCCCTGGTATCACCCGCAAAGCCGCCCGCTCGAGTGCGAGGCGGAGGCAATCGCCCGGATGATCAATCTGGCGGGGCTGGCGGGCAATGCGCCACTCTATATCGTCCATCTATCCAACGGCTTGGGGCTGGAGTATCTGAAACTGGCGCGCCGTCAGGGTCAGCCAGTCTGGGTGGAGACCTGCCCGCAATATCTGCTTTTGGATGATTCCTGCTACTACCGGGAGAACGGGGTCGACTATCTGCTCAGCCCGCCGCTGCGCTCGCGCCGCGAGCAGGACAAGCTGTGGGTCGGTATCGCTGCGGGCGACATCGACACGGTGGCGACCGATCACTGCAACTTCTCCCACGCCCAGCGCATGACCCTCTCGGGCGGCGATTTCAGCCGCTGCCCCAACGGCTTGCCCGGGGTCGAAAACCGGATGCTGCTGCTGTTTGCCCACGGGGTATTGGGCGGGCGCATCTCGCCGTCCCGCTTCGTGGCCCTCACCAGCGCCAACCCGGCGCGCCTGTTTGGCCTCTGGCCGCGCAAGGGCAACTTGCAAGCGGGGTCTGATGCCGATCTGGTGCTGATGGATCCCCGTGGCGAGACCCTGATCCGCCATGCCGCGCTGCATGACAACGGTGACTACAGCCCCTACGAGGGGATGCGCTGTCCCGGCCAGATCAGGATGACCCTCAGTCGCGGCGAGATAGTCGCTCGCGACGGCGAGTTTCTGGGGCGCCGTGGTCACGGCCGCTTTCTGGCCAGAGCGCCCTTTGACCCGGCCTTGGCGCCGGATCTGCACTGGCCTTGCCCCGCGGTGGCAGGCTGACAATCCGTTCGAAACACGCAGAGCAGCAAGGTTATGTGAACAACGAAAGGTGGGCCGGTATCGCGCCGGCTTGTCCCATCACTGGAGATAACAAGATGAAACAGAGAATCGTACTGGCCCTTGGCGGCAATGCGCTGGGCAACAACCTGCCCGAGCAGATGAAAGCGGTGCAGAGCACGGCGGGCACCATTGCCGACCTGATCGCCCAGGGGCACGAGGTGGTGGTGACCCACGGCAACGGCCCGCAGGTGGGAATGATCCAGCAGGCGTTCGAGGTGGCGGCCCGTCATGACTCCAAGGCGCCCCATCTGCCCATGTCGGTCTGCGTGGCCCTGAGTCAGGGTTATATCGGTTATGACCTGCAAAACGCCCTGCGCGAGGCCTTGCTGGCGCGTGGTATTCACAAGCCGGTTGCCACTTTGGTGACCCAGGTGGAGGTGGATAAAAACGATCCCGCCTTCCTCGACCCGAGCAAACCCATCGGCGGTTTCTTCAGCAAGGAGGAGGCCGAAGCATTGATGGCCAAGGGGGAGCGGCTCAAAGAGGATGCCGGTCGCGGCTATCGCCGGGTAGTGGCATCCCCCAAACCCGTCGACATCATCGAGAAAGAGACCGTCTCTGCCATGCTGGCTGCCGGTCAGGTGGTGATCACCGTCGGGGGCGGCGGCATTCCGGTGCTGCGGGAGGGCAATCACCTGCGCGGCGCCAGCGCAGTGATCGACAAGGATTGGGCCAGTGCCAAGCTGGCGGAGCTTATCGACGCCGACATGCTGATCATCCTCACGGCGGTAGAAAAAGTAGCCATCAACTTCGGCAAGCCCGAGGTGCAGTGGCTCGATACCCTGAGCGTGGCCGATGCCAACAGCTTTATCGCACAGGGGCAGTTTGCCAAGGGATCCATGTTGCCCAAGGTGGAGGCGGCGCTCTCGTTTGCGACATCCCAGCCGGGGCGCAAATCCCTCATCACCCTGCTGGAGAAGGCCGCCGACGGCATTGCCGGCAAGACCGGCACCCTGATCAGCTTGTAGCCTCGTCTTTGATGGTTGCAAACAGGGGGCCCAAGGCCCCCTTTCTGTTGGCCGGTGTCAGGGATTGGCAGAGGGGAAGCATGGGCCGGCCAGCTCTTATCCACGGTGGGCAGGGGGGCGGCAGAGGTGTAAGATGGCGCCCCGAATGGCGGACGTATCGACCGCAGCAACAAGGCAGCATAATGAATAGCAAGTTGAACATGGCGGCGTTGGGGGGGTTGGTCCTGCTCACCGCCATCTGGAGTTACAGCTGGATCGTGATGAAGCAGGTGATGCTCTACGCGGGGGCCTTCGAGTTCACCGCCCTGCGCTGCCTGTGCGGATCTCTGGTTCTGCTGCTGGTATTGGCCCTGCGCGGGCGCCGTTATCTCAAACCCACCCCGTTTCGCTATACCCTCGCCATCGCTCTGTTCCAGACCTGCGGCATGGTGGGGTTGGCCCAGTGGGCGCTGATCAGCGGCGGTGCGGGCAAGGTGGCCATTCTGAGCTACACCATGCCGTTCTGGGTGGTGATCTTCGCGGCGCTCTTTCTCGGCGAGCGGATGCGCAAGCTCCACTATCTGGCAGTCGGGGTGGCTGCCTGCGGGCTGCTGCTGGTGATCGAGCCCTGGCAATTGCATCTGGATTCCATGAAGAGTGCGCTGCTGGGGATTGCTTCCGGCATTTGCTGGGGGATTAGCGCCATCATCGCCAAGCGGATGTATGCCCGCCATCCCGCGGTGGATCTGATGTCCCTCACCACCTGGCAGATGATCTACGCCACCCTGGTGATGGCCGTGGTGGCGGCGCTGGTGCCGGAGCGACCCATCGACTGGCAGCCCTATGTGTTTGGCGCGCTCGCCTACAGCGCCATCTTCGCCACGGCGCTGGCCTGGAGCCTCTGGCTGTTCGTACTGAAAAAGCTGCCGGCAGGGATCGCCAGCCTCAGCACCCTGGCGGTGCCGGTGAGCGGCGTGCTGCTCTCATGGTGGCTGCTTGGTGAAAATCCGGGGCCGGTGGAGGGGAGCGGTATCGCCCTTATCGTGCTGGCGCTTCTCGTCATCAGCCGCAAGGGCAAGCGCTCTGTGGTGTCGGTGGCGGGGGAGACTCGCATCAAGCATGGTTGAGTGGTGACTGGGCTGCCAGTGGCACGATAAACGGCACTCAAAAGAGCCCGCGACAGGGGACCAACCCCTCGTTACAATGGCATGGTTTGACTGTGCTGGAGCACAGGTATCTGATTTATTGTGATTATTTCAACGAACCTAACGGCAAGGATGAGACCGTATGATGACGCTGGTGTGGTTGGCTGTAGGCCTGGTGTGTCTGGTGGTGGGGGCCGAATCTCTGGTGCGGGGCGCATCTCGCCTCGCCACCATGATGGGGATATCGCCACTGGTGGTGGGATTGACCATAGTGGCCTTTGGGACCAGTGCTCCCGAGCTGGCTGTGAGCATCCAGTCTGGCCTCGAGGGGCAGGCAGGGATCGCAGTGGGAAACGTGGTCGGCAGCAATATTTTCAACGTGCTGTTTATTTTAGGTATTTCGGCACTGATCGTACCGTTGACCGTCTCCCAGCAACTGGTACGTCTCGACGTTCCCTTGATGATAGTGGTCTCTTTTCTAGTGTTGTTGCTGGGCTACGATGGCCGTATTGCACCACTGGAAGGGGCGCTGCTGTTTGCCGGCATCATCGCCTACACCGGGTTTCTCTTTGTCCAGAGTCGACGGGAAAACAAAGCGGTGCAGGCGGAGTATGAGCAGGAGTTTGGTACCCGTGAAGCGAGTACGGCGGGCAACTGGTTGCGCAATCTGCTCTTTATTGCCGCAGGTCTGGGTCTGCTGATCCTCGGCTCCCGCCTGCTGGTTGGCAGTGCGGTTGAGATTGCACACTACTTCGGGGTGAGCGATCTGATCATCGGCTTGACCATAGTGGCGGCCGGTACCTCCTTGCCCGAAGTGGTGACCTCCATCGTCGCAGCCCTGCGCGGGGAGCGGGATATCGCTGTGGGGAACGTGGTGGGCAGCAATATCTTCAATATCCTCTGCGTGCTGGGGCTCACCTCCATCGTCACTCCCGGTGGGCTTGAAGTGTCGGCCACCGCCCTTCAGTTCGATATTCCGGTAATGATTGCGGTGGCGCTTGCCTGCCTGCCCATCTTCTTTACCGGTTACACCATCGCCCGCTGGGAAGGGGCGCTGTTTCTGGCCTACTACATCGGCTACACCTGCTGGCTGATCCTCCACGCCACATCCAGTCCGCTGCAAGGTCAGTTCAGTGCAGCGCTAACCGGTTTTGTATTGCCGCTCACCGCCATCACTCTGGTTGTGCTGGCGGTGCGAGCCTGGCGATTGCAACGAACCCGGTCGTGATGCAGGTTCTCCTGATGTAAAGGAGCTGCATCAACCGACAGGCCGAAAAAAGCCCCACCATCATGGTGGGGCTTTTGCTTGGTGCTGAACTTGGTGCTGAAGAGGGACGCGAAGAGCCGTTATCGGCGCTGGGCCAGATGCATCATGACCTCCAGCACGGCGCCGCCGATGGCGCGTGCCTTGTCAGAGACGGTGGTGGCATCGGCGCGCTCACCACGCGGGTCTATATCACCAATCTTGAAGCCGACCGGCACTTCGATGCCATCGCTGAGCAGCCCCCGCACCATGCCGGAGAGCGGCGCGATAATGGGGGCATCCCCCACATGGGCAATCACATCTCCCTCCTGCACCAGATCGCCGAGCTTGAGCAGGCTCTTCATCACCCCGGGGGCGGGGGCGCGCACCACTCGGCGGGCAGAGTATCCCTCGATCACCCCGGGAATACCGGTATTGGGCTGGGCGGGGCCCTGATAGATAACCCGCCCCAGATGGTGGCCACGGTTGGTCTCGATCACCGCATCGCAGTCGCGCCCCGCCTCAAAGCCCGGGCCGAGGGCTACCGTAATGGGGGCCATCTCCTTGTGGGTGCCGAGGTTCTGCTTGGCGAGGATGGCATCCACCAGATAGCGGGGCTTGAGCTCGGCGAGGGTGGCACAGTCGGGGTCAACCAGCAGCGGAATGATGCCCCGATCCAGCTGCTCGAACGCTTGCTCAACGCTCTCGACCCGCTTGGCGCGCACACCCTCGACGCTGGTTTCACCATCAAACATCCCTTGCGCGAAGGCGACGGTGCGGCGGATCACCGTGGGTTTGTCGAGATCCAGCATCACCACCTTGAAGCCGGCATTGTGCAGGCGCAGCGCCACCCCGGTAGCGATATCGCCGGAGCCGCGCATCACCACCAGTTGATCCCGCTTGAGGCGCACGTCATCCTGCATTAGCCCACCCGATTTGCCGTTTTTCACTTGAAGCAGCTCGGCGAGGATGCTGATGGCGATCTCCTCGGGGGTCTCGGCACCTATGTTGTAGCCGATGGGGGCGTGCAGCCGCTGCAACTGCTCCTGGCTCACCCCTTGCTGGCGCAGTGCCTGGGTGAAGGTCTGCACCTTGCGCTTGCTGGCGAGCAGCCCCAGATAGGCGAGGGGACGGCTGATGAGCCGATCCAGTGCCTCCTTGTCCTGATGGTTGGTGGCGATGATGACGAAGTTGGCGGGCTCGATGGCCAGTTTATCGATCACCGCGCTGATGGTATCGGCCTGCACCAGATGGGTACCGGCGGGGAAGAGGTCAGGGTTGAGGCTCCCCTCGAAGCAATCCCCTACATGGACATCAAAGCCGAGCGGCGCCGCAGCATGGGCCACAGCCCGGTTGACGTGGCCGGCGCCGATCAGTACCAGACGGGGGCGCAGGCCGTAGACATCGATATAGACCGACATGGCGCCGCCACAGTCCGACCCCACCGCATGCTCGCCGTTGCGAGCCATCCGGCCATGGAAGATGCGCGGCTTGCGTTCGGCAATGGCGGCCATCGCTTCCTCGATCACCAGCCGTTCGATCATGCCGCCGCCGATGGTACCGAGGATCTGGCCATCGGCCATTACCAGCATCTGGGCCTGATGGCGCGGGGTGGAGCCGCGGCTCTCGATGATCTGGGCCATGGCAAACGGAGTGTTCTCCTGTTCCAGTCGGGCTGCGTGTGCAAACAGATTCATAAGGTACCTCTTCTTATCCTTAAACCATCATGGGCGAGGCGGCTGTGCCTCATCCAGAGCGAAGTAACCGAGTGCGTGGCGAATGGGCTGTGGCTCGCGAACCGCCCCCTGCCAGATGGCATAGATCTCGGGGTGGCAGCTATGCAGCTTTATCAATTCATCGAGCCACGACGCCTCATTTTGATAATCCCCATTGATAAACCAGATCCGGCGCGCCCTGGCCGGGGTGCCCTTGAACAGCCCCTCGGGGTGGGAGATCAGCTGGTTATACAGGGCCCAGTCGAGGGGGTCACCGGCCTCTATCCCGCACAGTGCCTGAAGCTGTGCCCAGCGGTGGATCTGCTGCGGGTCGGCCTTGGCCCCCACCATGGCGCCGCCCGTCAGGGCGATCACCCAATCACTGCTCTGGGGAATGCAAGGTTCGTGCAAAGCGGGCACTTTCAATAACTTGTGATGGGCGCCATCCGCCTCGACCAGGATAAGATCGAAGCGCTGCTGTCCCTTGATGAGATCAATCTGCTGGGGAGTAGGACCCGCCACCTTGCCGCTGGCCTGATCGATATGGCTGAAAAGGGCGACCAGCGCCGGGCCATCCGGTAGCGCCTGACAGCGGGTCAACTGGCGGACGGGATCGGCTTCCAGGATCAATTCCCGATAGTGTGACGGGGCAGGCAGAAACATCCGGGTGGTGGTGGTAATTAGCACCCTTTTACCCTGTTGATAAAAATATTCCGCCAGCCAGAACAGGGTGCTGGTTTTTCCACCGGCCCCGCAGAGGCTAATTAAGGTGGTATGGCTATCAATATTTTTGGTGAGCGAGTTTAATAGCGGATCTATATCTGGAAATGCGACAGCAACAACGTGTGGTAGCGACATAATGACGACCAAAATAAATATCGAAGGGAGTGGAAAACAACGTTGCCAGGAACAAGAGCATTGTGACTGTATAATAACGGCGGCGGGTTTATCTTCCCGAATGGGTACCTGGAAAATGATGCTACCTTATTGCCAGGGGACAATGCTTGATGCAAGTCTAAAAAATGCCCTGGTTTTTTGTCAGCGCGTTATTCTGGTGGTGGGCCATCGTGGCGAGGAACTTCAAGCGCGCTACGGATCACGGCCGGATATTGTTGTCGTCCACAACCCCGACTATCGGCAGGGGCTGGGCAGCTCCATCCGCTGCGCCCTGGCGGCCAGTGACGCTGACTACCTCTTTATCAGCCACGGGGATCTCCCCTGTATCCCGCGCGAGGTCTATCAACAGATCTGGCAGGCTCGGGGTTGTGAGGCTCTCTTTCCCACCTGGCAGGGGGAGGCGGGCCATCCGGTGTTGCTGCCCAAATCCCTTGCCCGCGAGCTGGCAGCGGCCCCGGTGCAGCCGTCGGTACGACGCTGGTTGCGAGGGCATCCGCACCGTATGGTGCCCGTTGACAGCCCCGCCATCCTGTTTGATGTGGATACCCCGGAGCGCTATCAGGCGCTGCTGGGTGGCATTCTTGAAAATGAGAGCGAGCCCACGAAATAACCCAGTTTAAAAAGATAACGGGGAGATAAATGGCGTATCAAAGTGATATTTCTCGCACTTGAACTGATAGAGCGAGTTCTTTTTGAACTGCTCATTAAGTAAATTCCAGAGTGATTGATAACTACTCGCAACACCCATAATGGTGGCATCGTAAATTCTCTCCATTAATTGGAGCTGTCTCACGCTTTTACCGTAAAAAATAGTTTTGTAACTGTAGTGGCCTGATTGTTGCTCTTCTCCTTGCCAAGGGGGAACACCCGTGCGGGATACCCCATTTATTCATGCTGCCAATGGGCAGAACAGCTGCAAGGAGATAGCCATGGGCGATATTATGCGACCCGTTCCGTTCAAGAACCTGCTGACCCGTATTTTCGCGGAATATAAAGAGAGTCAGAGCATTTTTGGTATTCCCGCCGCGCAATTCTATCGCAAGCAGGACGAGCGCAAGATCAAGGTGTTCGGTGAAACCTGCGAGACCCCCATTGGCCCGGCAGCCGGCCCCCATACCCAGTTGGCCCAGAACATCGTCACCTCCTGGCTGACCGGCGGGCGCTTTATCGAGCTCAAGACGGTGCAGATCCTGGACCGTCTCGAACTGGAAAAGCCCTGTATCGATGCCGAGGATGAGTGCTTCAATACCGAGTGGTCTACCGAGTTCACCCTGCCCAAGGCATTTGACGAGTATCTGAAAGCCTGGTTTGCCCTCTACCTGTTAGAAGAGGTGTTCGATCCGCGTCTTGAGGGGGAGGCCAAGTCCTTCATCTTCAACATGAGCGTGGGTTACAACCTCGATGGCATCAAACAGCCACCGATGCAGCAGTTTATCCACAGCCTGATGGATGCCAGCACCAGTCCAAAATTTGCCGAGTACCAGCAGGTGCTGCGTGAGCTGGTGGCCGACGAGCAGTTTATCGCCGAGCTGGGACTGGGTGCCCGCCGCGATCGCCTGCAACAGCTGGTGGAGCGCATCCCGGCCAATCTGGTGCACGGCGTCACCCTCTCTACCATGCACGGCTGCCCGCCCAACGAAATTGAGGCCATCTGCCGCTACATGCTGGAAGAGAAGGGGCTCAACACCTTCGTCAAACTGAACCCGACCCTGCTGGGCTACCCGCGGGTGCGCGAGATCCTCGACACCTGCGGCTTTGATTACATCGGTCTGAGCGAAGAGTCGTTCGAGCACGACCTCAAGCTGGATCAGGCCAAGGCCATGCTGACCCGCTTGATGGCGCTGGGGGCCGAGAAGGGGCTCACCTTCGGGGTCAAGCTGACCAACACCCTGGGCACCATCAACCGCAAAGGGGCGCTGCCGGGGGATGAGATGTACATGTCCGGCCGTGCGCTGTTCCCGCTCTCCATCAACGTGGCGGCCGTGCTGTCCCGCGCCTTCGATGGCAAGCTGCCCATCTCCTACTCAGGTGGTGCCAGCAAGTTCAATATCGCGGAGATCTTCGAGACAGGTATTCGTCCCATCACCATGGCCACCGACCTGCTCAAACCGGGTGGCTACCTGCGCCAGATCGAGTGCCTCAAAGAGATCGATGCGTCGGGCTGCTGGGGCATGAGTCAGGTAGATGTGGCCAAGCTGGAGGCGCTTGCCGCCAAGGCGCTCACCATGGATTACACCCAGAAGGAGTGGAAGTCCGACGATCGTATCGAAGTGGGTGGCGGCCTGCCGCTGACCGACTGCTACGTGGCGCCCTGTGTCACCGCCTGCGCCGTGCATCAGGATATCCCCGAGTACATTCGCCTGATGGGCGAGGGGGAGTATGTCGCAGCCCTTGAGCTTATCTATCAGCGCAATGCCTTGCCCGCCATCACCGGCCATATCTGCGATCACCAGTGCCAGTACAACTGCACCCGTCTCGACTACGACAGTGCGCTCAATATCCGCGAGCTGAAGAAAGTGGCGCTGGAGCGCGGCTGGGAAGGGTACAAGGCGCGCTGGCACAAGCCGGCAGGCAGCGGTGACAAGCACCCGGTTGCGGTAATAGGTGCAGGCCCGGCCGGTCTCTCCGCCGGTTACTTCCTGGCCCGTGCCGGTCATCCGGTCACCGTGTTCGAGCGTGAAGCCGATGCCGGTGGCGTGGTCAAACACATCATCCCCGAGTTCCGCATTCCGGCCGAGCTTATCCAGCACGACATCGACTTTGTCGCCGCTCACGGGGTCAAGTTCGAGTTTGGCTGCGATCCGGCGCTCACCGTCGACAAGCTGCACGCCCAGGGCTTTACCTATGTCTTCGTCGGCATCGGTGCCGACAAGAATGGCGGTATGCGCCTCGAGGGGGGTCACGAGCGGATTTACAAATCCTTCCACTTCCTGCGCAGCTTCAATCAGGGCAAGCCGCTGCCGCTGGGCCGCCATGTGGCGGTGATCGGTGCCGGCAACACCGCCATGGACTGCGCCCGCGCCGCCCTCAAGGTGCCCGGTGTCAGTGATGTCACAGTGATCTACCGTCGCAGCGAAAAAGAGATGCCTGCCTATCGCGAGGAGTATCTGGAAGCGGTGGAGGATGGGGTGCGTTTCTGCTTCCTCACCAATCCGGAGCGTTTTGAGAAAGATGGCAAGCTCACCGTGCGGATGATGGCGCTGGGGGAACCTGACGAGCAGGGCCGCCGCCGTCCGGTGCCCACCGAGCAGACCGAAGTGATGCAGATAGATGCCCTGATCACCGCCATCGGCGAGCAGCCTGACTGCGAAGTATTGAAAGCGATGGGCATTCCTCTTGGCAGCGATGGCTGGCCCGAGGTGGATGGCCAGACCGGCGAAACCAGCCGTCGCAACGTCTTCCTCATCGGTGACGTGCAGAGCGGACCATCCTCCATCGTCGGTGCCATCGGTGGTGCCCGCCGCGCCGCGGATCTGGTGCTCTCTCGCGAGCATATCGCCAGCCAGCAGAGTGACGTGACCATCCAGCCGTCGGGCAAGGATGAGATCTACCGCCGCAAGGGGAGCATCGCCGTCACCCTGGTCGACAAGAGCGAACGCGATGCCTTCGTGGCGCAAGAGGCGCACCGTTGCCTCGAGTGCAACTACCTCTGCAGCAAGTGCGTGGATGTCTGCCCCAACCGAGCCAACGTCGCCATTGCGGTGCCGGGCTTCAAGGATCAGTTCCAGACCCTGCACCTGGATGCCTACTGCAACGAATGTGGCAACTGCGCCCAGTTCTGCCCGTGGCAGGGCAAGCCCTATCAGGACAAGGTCACCATCTTCAGCCTGCCCGAGGACTTCGACAACAGCCGCAACCCCGGTTTCTATCTGGCTGACGGTGGCGAACTGCGGGTGCGTCAGGATGGCGAGACCTATCGTCTGACCATAGATGCCCAGAGCCGGATCAAGGATGCGCCAGCGGCCCTTGGCGACATGTGCCGGATCATCAGCCATGTCCATGCCCATCACCACTACCTGCTGGGGGCCGTCGAGGCCTGAGCGAACCACGAATAAGCGAAGGAGCAAACCATGTTTATTCTGAAGAACGTCACCGCTGTCCAGCTGGAGCCGACCCGGGTGCTGGAAGGGGTGGATATCGCCATCGAAGGATCGCTTATCAAAGCGGTGGGGCCCAATCTGCGGGCCCTCTACCCGGAGGCCAACTATCGGGAGATGGGCGGCAAGCTGGTGATGCCGGGTATCGTCTGTGCCCACAACCACTTCTACTCCGGCCTGTCGCGGGGGATCATGGCCAATATCGCCCCCTGCCCGGATTTTATCTCCACCCTGAAAAATCTCTGGTGGCGGCTCGATCGGGCGCTCGATGAAGAGTCCCTCTACTACAGCGGCCTCATCTGCTCGCTGGAAGCGATCAAGAGCGGTTGCAGTGCGGTGATCGACCACCACGCTTCGCCCAACTTCATCAAGGGCTCCCTGAATGTGCTGCGCAAAGGGTTTATGGAGGCGGGTCTGCGTGGCATGACCTGCTTCGAGACCACGGATCGCAACGGCGGCCTCGCCGAACTGCAGGCCGGGGTGGAGGAGAACATCCTGTTCGCCCAACAGATCGATGCGGCCAAAGCCAAGGGGAGCGAACCCTATCTGGTGGAGGCTCATATCGGCGCTCACGCCCCCTTCACCGTACCCGACGAGGGGCTGGCCATGCTGCGCGAAGCGGTACAGGTCACCGGTCGTGGTCTGCATATCCATGTGGCGGAAGACCGCTACGACATGGCCCACGGTCACCACCACTATGGCAAGGAGCCCATCGCCCGGCTGGACGAGTTTGGCCTTGTCGACAGCAAGACCCTGATCGCCCACGGCATCTACCTGAGCCCGGCTGACATCGAACTGCTCAACAGCCGCGATGCCTTCCTGGTGCACAACGCCCGCTCCAACATGAACAACCACGTGGGCTACAACATGCACCTGCCGGAGTATCGCAATCTGGCACTTGGCACCGATGGTATCGGCTCCGACATGCTCGAAGAGCTCAAGTTCGCCTACTTCAAACACAAGGATGCCGGCGGCGCGCTCTGGCCCGACAGCTTTGCCCGGTTCCTCTGGAACGGCAACACCCTGCTGGAGCGCAACTTCGGCGCCAAATTTGGCCGCCTGGAGCCGGGTTACAAGGCCGACCTCACCATCTGTGATTACGCAGCACCGACCCCGCTGGCACCGCGCAATCTCGGCGGCCATCTCGCCTTTGGCATGGGCTCATCCGCGGTCAACAGCGTGATGGTCGAGGGGCGTATGGTCTATCAGGATCGCGAGTTCGCCTTTGACGTCGAGCCCATTTATCAGCAGGCCAGCAAGGTGGCGAGCCGCCTGTGGCAACGGATGGATCAGCTGGCCTAAGGCCACCCTCCGCACGTTTGGACCGGATTGCCCGCCCTGTGGATTTTCCCGGCGGCGGGCTGCAAGAGTAAGGACGACACATGATTGAGCAATTCTTCCGACCCGAGCAACTGGGTCAGGCTTTGGAACTCAAGGCCAGTTTCGGCAACGACGCCGTCTACATGGGGGGCGGCAGCAAGCTTAATGCCGCCCCGACCCGCACCGACAAGAAGGTCGCTATCTCACTGGACAAGCTGGGGCTTGACCAGATTGAGCAACAGCACGGCCAGCTCCATATCGGCGCCACCGTCACCCTGCAGACCCTGAAAGATGATCCCCGTACCCCGGCCGCCCTGTGCGACGCGCTGGGGTTTGTCTACTCCCGCCATCTGCGCAATCAGGCCACCCTCGGCGGCGAACTTGCCTGCCAACAGCAGGATTCCCCCTTGCTGCCGGTGCTGCTGGTACTCGAAGCCGTGGTGGTGCTGGAGAACAACCTGCTGCAACCCATCGACGCCTATCTGGCGGGCCAGCGCAATGCCCTGGTGTTGGGGATTGTGCTGCCGGAGCCTGAACTGCGCTGCGCTACTCGCCGCATCAGCCGCAATGCCGATGGCTTGGCGGTGATGACCGCCGCCGTGGCCCTCGACAGCATTGGCGAGATGCGGGTGGCCGTCGCTGGCGTTACCCCGCAGCCGATGCGCCTGCGGGATCTGGAGCGCCGCGAATTGCACGATGCCGCGCTGGAGGCCGCCGTGAGCGATTTGATCTCGCCCCGTGAGGATCTGGCGGGAAGCATAAGTTACAAGCGGTATATCACTGGCGTGGTAGTGGCGGATCTGCTGGTGGATTGCCAGCAGCAGGAGGTGCAAGCATGATGGAACTCAACTTTACCCTGAACGGTGCCCTGCGCACCGTCATCTGCAAGGCCGGTGACAATGCCCAGCGGGTGCTGTTCAACCAGTGCCGGATGCACTCGGTGCGCAACAGTGACGACGGCTTCGGTTTTGCCGGCTCCGACGCCATTCTCTTCAACGGCAAGGTGATCAACGCCTCCCTGCTGATCGCCGCCCAGCTGGATGGATCAGAGGTGCGCACTGCAGAGTCCCTCGGCAGCTGGAACCAGCTCAGCCTGGTACAGCAGGCGATGGTGGATGTGGGCGTGGTGCAGTCAGGCTACAACGATCCGGCTGCGGCGCTCATCGTCACCGACCTGCTTGATCGCCACCCCGAGCCCAGCCGTGATCAAATCGACGATGCCCTCTCGGGCCTGTTTCACCGCGATGGCGGTTATCAGCAGTTCTATCAGGCCATCGAGCTCGCTTGCTCACGGATGAAGGATCCCGATTACCTGTGCCAGATCGCCCCCGAGTTTCGCGACGATTTGCGCCATATCGGCAAGAGCTGCCCAAAAGTGGACGCGGCCAAGATGGTGCAGGCCAAGCCCTGCTACGTGGAGGATCGGGTTACTGAAGATGCGCTGATCATCAAGATGCTGCGCAGTCCCCATCCCCATGCGGTGATCACCAAACTCGATGTGAGCCGCGCCGAGGCGCTGCCGGGTGTAGTGCATGTCATTACCTATCTCAACTGCCCGTATGTGTTTTACACCCCGGGTGGCCAGAGTGCCCCCGAGCCGTCACCGCTTGATCGCCGTATGTTCAGCCGCAAGCTGCGCCACGTAGGTGACAGGGTCGCCGCCGTGGTGGCCGAGAGTGAAGCCATCGCATTGGCGGCCCTCAAACTCATCGAGGTCGAGTATCAGGTGCTGCCAGCGGTCATGAATATCGATGAGGCGATGGCTCCCAACGCACCGCTGGTACACGACGAGCCCATTGTCTACATGGCTGGTGCGCCTGCGGATCTCGAGCAGCAGAACGCCTGCTCGGTGCGCCGCGGCGACGAGCACATGATCATCAACTTCCCCATTGGTTCCCGTCCGCACGAGAACCTGGCCGCCAGCGTCCATGGCCAGATCGGTGATGTGGCCAAAGGGTTTGCCGAGGCGGATGAGATTGTCGAGCGCACCTACGAATCGACCCAGGCCCAGCAGTGCCCGACCGAGCCGCACATCTGCTTCACCTACATGGATGGCGACCGTCTGGTTATTCACGCATCTACCCAGGTGCCCTGGCACGTGCGCCGTCAGGTGGCGCGCATCGTCGGCATGAAGCAGCACCAGGTACATGTGATCAAGGAGCGGGTAGGGGGCGGCTTTGGCTCCAAGCAGGATATCCTGCTGGAAGAGGTGTGCGCCTGGGCGACCAAGGTCACCGGCCGTCCCGTCACCTTCCGCTACACCCGTGAAGAGGAGTTCATCAGCAACACCTCACGCCATGTGGCCAAGGTGAAGGTGAAAGTGGGGGCCAAGAAAGATGGCACCATCACCGCCATCGAGATGGATTTTCGCGCCAACACCGGCCCTTACGGCAACCACTCATTGACGGTGCCGAGCAACGGCCCGGCGCTCTCCCTGCCGCTCTATCCGTGCGACAACGTGCGCTTTACCGTCAACACCTACTACAGCAACATCTGTCCGACCGGCGCCTATCAGGGTTATGGCGCGCCCAAGGGCAACTTCGCGCTGACCATGGCCATTGCGGAACTTGCCGAGAAACTGGGCATCGATCAGCTCGACATGGTGGAGCACAACCGGGTGCATGAAGGGGACATCCTCAAGGTGCTGGGTGCCATCGGCGAGGGCAAGATGCCCACTTCTGTGCCCCACGCCGCCAGCTGCGCCCTCGAGCCTATCCTCAAACAGGGTCGCGAACTGATTGCCTGGGATAGCCCCAAACCCGCTGACGGGGATTGGCGCATCGGTCGTGGCGTCGCCATCATCATGCAGAAATCGGGGATCCCGGATATCGATCAGGCCAACTGCATGGTCAAGCTGGAATCGGACGGCACCTTTATCGTCCACTCCGGTGGTGCCGATATCGGTACCGGCCTCGATACCGTGGTGGCCAAGCTGACCGCCGAAGTGCTGCACTGTCCGCTCGGGGATGTGCATGTCATCTCCGGCGACACCGACCATGCCCTGTTCGACAAGGGGGCTTACGCCTCGTCAGGTACCTGCTTCTCCGGCAACGCGGCCAAGAAGGCGGCCGAGAACCTCAAGGAGAAGATCCTGTTCCACGGCGCCGCCATGCTGGGCGAGCCGGTAGCCGATGTTGAGCTGGCGTTCCCGGGCGTGGTGCGCGGCAAGCTGGGGGAGGTGAGCCTCGCCAAGCTGGCCCACAAGGCCGAGACAGGTACCGGCTTCGGTATCCTCGTGGGCACTGCCAGCTACATCACCTCTGAGCTTGCCTTCCCGTACGGGGCCAACTTCGCCGAGGTGGCGGTCAACGTCAGAACCGGCGAGATCCGGCTCGACAAGTTCTACGCCCTGCTAGACTGCGGTACCCCCATCAACCCGGAGCTGGCCCTCGGCCAGATCTACGGGGCGACCATGCGGGCCATCGGCCACACCATGAGCGAGGAGATCTGCTACGACAGCAAGGGCATCCCGCTGACCCGGGATCTGAAGAGCTATGGCGCGCCCAAGATTGGCGACATTCCGCGCGACTTCCGGGCCTTCCTGGTACCGAGTGACGACAAGGTCGGCCCTTACGGCGCCAAGTCCATCTCTGAGATCGGGGTCAACGGCGCGGCGCCTGCCATCGCTACCGCCATCCACGACGCCTGCGGTGTCTGGTTGCGCAAGTGGCACTTCACGCCGGAGCAGATCCTGCGCGAACTGGGCAAGCTGGAGCAAAAAGTGTCGGCATAACTAAAGAAAAGGTGAGGGGCGGGCGCCAGCTCGCCCCCAGCGCCTGATGGCGGAATGAGTACTCCGCCTACATTCTGTGTGATGGGACAAACACGATGTCTAAAACAACACGCAAGCACTCGGATCTCATTTACGAGCTGGAAGACAAACCCCCGTTTTATCAAACCCTGATGGGTGCAGTGACCCATCTGCTGGCCATTTTTGTCCCCATGGTAACCCCGGCGCTGATCGTCGGCGGGGCCCTCGGCCTATCTACCGAGACCACCGCCTATCTGGTCTCCATGGCGATGATCGCCTCCGGTATCGGCACCTGGCTGCAGGTGAATCGTTATGGCCCCATCGGTTCTGGGCTGCTCTCCATCCAGTCGGTCAACTTCTCCTTCGTGACCGTGATGATCGCGCTCGGCGGCGCCATGAAAAAAGATGGCATCCACGAGGAGCTGATCGTCTCGACCCTGCTCGGGGTCTCCTTTGTCGGTGCCTTTCTGGTGATGGGCTCCTCCTTCGTGCTGCCCTACCTCAAGCGGGTGATCACCCCGACCGTGAGCGGGGTAGTGGTACTGATGATTGGCCTGAGCCTTATCAAGGTGGGGATCATCGACTTTGGCGGCGGCTTCTCTGCCATGAGCAGCGGCACCTTTGGCAAATACGAGCACATCGGGCTGGGGCTCTTGGTGCTCTGCGTCATCGTCGCCTTCAACTGCAGCCGAAGCCCACTGCTGCGGATGAGCGGCATTGCCATCGGCCTGATGGTGGGTTATGCGGTGGCCCTGATGCTCGGTATGGTGGATTTCTCCGCCCTTGAGAACCTGCCGCTTATTACGGTGCCTATCCCGTTCAAGTACGGTTTCTCCTTCGATTTTCACGCCTTTATGCTGGCGGGCACCATCTATCTGTTGAGCGTGCTGGAGGCGGTGGGGGACATCACCGCCACCGCCATGGTCTCTCACCGGGATATTCAGGGGCCCGAGTTTCAAAAGCGGCTCTCCGGCGGCGTACTGGCGGACGGGTTGGTCTCGGTCATTGCCTCGGCACTCGGCTCTTTGCCGCTCACCACCTTTGCCCAGAACAACGGCGTCATCCAGATGACCGGGGTGGCCTCACGCCATGTGGGCAAGTTTATCGCCGTCATTCTGGTGCTGCTGGGGCTCTTCCCAGTGGTGGGGCGCTTCTTTACCACCATACCGTCACCTGTGATGGGGGGCGCCATGGTCATCATGTTCTCGATGATCGCCATCGCCGGTGGTCGCATCATCATCAGCCACGGTTTCGATCGGCGGGAGACTCTGATTGTCGCCACCTCGCTGGGCCTTGGGCTCGGGGTTTCCTACGACCCGAACGTCTTCAAGGTGCTGCCGGCGGGTATCTACATGCTGGTGGAGAACCCCATCTGCGCCGGCGGCATCACCGCCATCATCATGAATCTGGTGTTGCCGCAAAGCCGCAAACGCAAGGCGGCCATCAAGGATGTCGAGGCGGTGGAGGTGATCCAGCTGAGCGACAAGCCGGATGTGATCTTTACCGCCCGCAGTGCGGGCCAGCCATCGGCCAGCAAGGGTGAGGGGTCACCAGAGCCAGTGCCCGGGCAGGCGGTGGCGCCACAAGTGGAACGGATCTGACGGTTAAACCGGCAAAAAACGTCAACAGAACAAGAAAAACAGGGAAACGGTTATGAAAAACGACAACTCTGTCAAAGCGGTACGCGGCAGCTTCTTCGATATCACCCGAGTGGTGGATCAGCCCGAGGAGATTGAGTCCAACGCCCGCCTTATCGAGGATGGTCTGCTGATCATTCGCAACGGTTGCATCGACTGGTTCGGTGAGTGGGAGGAGGGGAAAGATCGCATCCCGGCCGAAGTGCGGGTGCGGGATTATCGCGGCAAGATGATAGTGCCTGGCTTTGTCGATACCCACATTCACTATCCCCAGAGCGAGATGGTGGGGGCCTATGGCGAGCAACTGCTGGAGTGGCTCAACCGCCACACCTTCCCGGCCGAACGGCGTTACAACGATCTCGAATATGCCCGCGAGATGTCCACCTTCTTTATCAAGCAGCTGCTGCGCAACGGCACCACCACGGCGCTGGTGTTCGGCACCGTTCACCCCGAGTCGGTGGATGCCCTGTTCGAGGCGGCCAGCCGCATCAACATGCGAATGATCGCGGGCAAGGTAATGATGGATCGCAATGCGCCCGATTATTTGCTCGATACCGCCGAGAGCAGCTATGTGCAGAGCAAGCAGCTCATTGAGCGCTGGCATGGTAACGGTCGGCTTCTATATGCCATCACACCAAGATTTGCACCCACTTCGACATGCGAGCAGCTGACGATGGCGCGGCGGCTGCGCGAAGAGTTTCCCACCACCTATCTACACACCCATTTATGCGAGAACAAGGATGAGATCGCCTGGGTAAAATCTCTCTTCCCGGCACACAAGGGTTATCTCGACGTCTATCACCAGCATGGGCTGACCGGCCACAACTGTGTGTTTGCCCACTGCGTCCATCTGGAAGAGCAGGAGTGGGATTGTCTGAAAGAGACCAATTCCACCATCGCGTTTTGTCCCACCTCGAACCTTTATCTCGGCAGCGGTCTCTTCAAGCTGCACAAGGCGTGGCGCAAGCAGGTGAAAGTGGGGATGGGTACCGACATCGGCGCCGGTACCACCTTCAACATGCTGCAGACCCTCAACGAGGCCTACAAGGTGATGCAATTGCAGGGAGAGCGCCTTTCGGCCTATCAGGCCTTCTATCTGGCGACTCTGGGCGGTGCCCATTCGCTCGGGCTTGATGAGAAGATCGGCAGCTTTGCGGTGGGCAAGGAGGCGGATTTCGTGGTACTCGACCCCGTCGCCACCCCGCTGCAACAGCTGCGGTATGACAACTCCACCACCTTGCGCGACAAGCTCTTTGTGCTGCTGACGTTGGGTGATGACAGATCCATCTACCGCACCTATGTGGATGGCCAACTGGTGCATGAACGGGGGTAGGGGCTGGAGTGGGCTGCCGCGGCGCAGCCCCAACGAATACGGCGGCTGGCGTGCTCCACAGGGGCGCCAGTCTTGCCGCACGACAGGGGATCTCCCCGCATAGAACGTGAAATGGCCCGGTTTTTTTGACCAGCAAGGCAAACGTTTGAGTCAAGGCTGCCTGCCCTGGTCTGTCTGTCGCATCCTCTGCCACCATCGCCTGTTTCTCATCAGACTGGCGTTCGGCAGACCCGCAGATCCTGTCGCCATTTCGTCATGGAACATTCAGGCGCGTGTGAAGGAGTTGGGTATGACCCAAGCAAACAGCAGGACAAACAGCGTGGAACAGCTGGTCAATGATGACGCCAGCCAGAGCGCAGCAAAGCAACAGCCGCTCACGGCTCTTGATCGCTACTTTATGATCAGCGAGCGGGGCAGCAACGTCAGACAGGAGGTGCTGGCGGGCCTCACCACCTTCCTCGCCATGGTCTACTCGGTGATCGTGGTGCCAAGCATGCTCGGCAAGGCGGGCTTTCCCCCCGGCGCCGTGTTTGTCGCCACCTGTCTGGTGGCGGGGTTCGGTTCGCTCTTGATGGGGCTCTGGGCCAAGTTGCCGATGGCCATCGGCTGCGCTATTTCCCTCACGGCGTTTACTGCATTCAGTCTGGTGCTGGGGCAGCAGATCCCCATTCCGGTGGCGTTGGGCGCCGTCTTCCTGATGGGGGTGCTGTTTACCGCCATCTCGGTGACCGGGGTGCGTAGCTGGATCCTCGACAACCTGCCGATGGGGATTGCCCACGGCACCGGCATCGGGATCGGCCTCTTCCTGCTGCTCATCGCCGCCAACGGGGTGGGGCTGGTGATCAAGAACCCGCTGGAGGGGCTGCCGGTGGCGCTGGGGGCTTTTACCTCCATGCCGGTCATCATGTCCCTGATCGGCCTTGCGGTGATCTTCGGGCTGGAGAAGCTGAGAGTACCGGGGGGGATCCTGCTGGTGATTATCGCCATCTCCATCTTCGGCCTTATCTTCGATCCGGCGGTGAAATATCAGGGGCTGTTCGCCCTGCCGAGCCTGTCGGACGATCAGGGCAAGTCCCTCATCTTCAGTCTGGATATCATGGGGGCCCTCTCGCCGCTGGTGCTGCCCAGCGTGCTGGCGCTGGTGATGACAGCGGTATTCGATGCCACCGGCACCATCCGCGCCGTGGCGGGGCAGGCCAACCTGCTCGATAAGGATGGTCACATCATCAACAGCGGCAAGGCGCTCAGTGCCGACTCGGTCAGCAGCATCTTCTCCAGTCTGGTGGGGGCGGCCCCGGCTGCCGTCTATATCGAATCGGCCGCGGGCACGGCGGCGGGGGGCAAAACCGGCCTCACCGCGACCGTGGTCGGCGGCCTCTTCCTGCTGATGCTGTTCCTCTCGCCGCTCTCCTATCTGGTGCCCGCCTATGCCACCGCACCGGCCCTGATGTATGTGGGGCTCTTGATGCTGAGCAACGTCACCAAGCTCGATTTCGATGACTTTGTCGGGGCCATGTCCGGGCTGGTGTGCGCCGTCTTTATCGTGCTCACCTGCAACATCGTGACCGGCATCATGCTTGGCTTCAGCTCGCTGGTGATCGGCCGCATCTGCTCGAAGGAGTGGCACAAGCTCAACGTCGGCACCGTGGTCATCGCCCTGGCGCTGGTGCTCTTTTATGCTGGGGGGTGGGCTATTTAGGGATAACCCGCCCGTTTGGGGTCGCTCTGGCGGCCCCATTTTTATATCTGCGGCGCTCTGACCGTCAACGCTGGTTACCATGCCTTAGCCGCTAGTGCCATCGCGATACCATTTTGATAAATCCCCCTACCAGATTGATAGGCTCCCACCCTTGCTCTCCTCGCTCTGCCGATTTTTTCACCGCTGATGTGCCCCATTTGCTCAGGGGCTGCCCTTGGCTTGTCGCTTCGGGCCAACAAAAGCGGGCTAGATGGGATCCCCTTCACACTTCTCCCCATTCTCCTGACGATGGCGGGAAACAGGCGCATATCTTGCTGTTTTTTATGCCGGTTCCAGATTTTTCCATTCGAAAAAGGACTTGCATATGTCCATAGGATTACCGCTCAAGCGGGTGGATGCCGAGGCCAAGGTGACCGGCAGCGCCCGCTATACCGATGACAACATCATGCTCGGGATGCGCCACGCCAAGTACGTGCGAAGCAATATTGCCCACGGCAAGGTGCTCGCCATCGATGCGACCGAAGCGCTGGCCCTGCACGGGGTCGAAGCCGTGTTTACCCATGAAGATGTCCCCACCACCTGTTTTCGTACCGCTGGTCACGCCTGGTCTCTCGATGAGGCGAAACGGGATGTGAAAGACCGCTGCCTGCTCACCGACCATGTACGCCACTTTGGCGATGGGGTCGCCATCGTGGTGGCGCGCGATCCGCTGATCGCCGAAAAAGCGGCCGCGCTGGTCAAGGTGACCTACGAACCGCTGCCGGTGATGACGGATGCCGAAAGTGCGCTGGCCGATGGTGCCTATCCCATCCACCCGAGTGGTAATCTGCTGCGCCAAAGTCAGCTTCGCGCCAATGACCCGGAGCAGGCCATTGCGGCGGCCGATCTGCAGTTTCAGGGGCACTACCGGACCCCGGTGGTGCAGCACTGCCATCTGGAGACGGTGACCTGCTACGCCTACATGGATCAACCGGACCACATCATCGTGGTCAGCAGCACCCAGATCCCCCAGATAGTGCGCAGCCGGGTGGCCAAATCTCTCGGCCTGCCCTGGTCGAGCGTGCGGGTGATCAAGCCCTATATGGGCGGCGGTTTTGGCAACAAGCAGGATGTGCTGGAAGAGCCAATGGCGGCGTTTCTCAGCTACAAGCTTGGCGGCGTGCCGGTCAAGGTGACCTTGAGCCGGGAAGAGTGCTTTTTTGCCTCCCGCACCCGCCACGGCTTTGCCATCGATGGCAAGATGGGCCTCAACCGCGATGGCACCCTCAAGGGCTATCAGCTCGACGTGCTCTCCAACACCGGCGGCTATGCCTCCCATGGTCACTCCATCGCCAGCGCCGGTGGCAACAAGATCAGCTACCTCTATCCGCGCAGCGCCTTCGGTTATGACGCCAAAACCTTCTACAGCAACCTGCCCACCGCCGGTGCCATGCGTGGTTACGGCGCGCCGCAGGTGATTTTTGCCCTCGAATGCATGCTGGATGACGCCTGCGCCGAACTGGGGCTGGATCCACTCGATGTGCGCATCGCCAACGTGGCGAGGGAAGGGGACGTCAATCAGGTCAACCAGAAGACCATCTACAGCGCCGGGTTGCCTGAGTGTCTGCGCCGGGGGGGCGAGCAGTTCCAGTGGGAACGGCTCAAGGCCGAATGTCTGGCGCAGGATCCGGCAAGCAGGGTGCGGCGCGGCATCGGGGTTGCGTGTTTTAGCTACGGCTCCAACACCTACCCGGTGGGGGTCGAAATTGCCGGCGCCCGCATGCTGCTCAATCAGGATGGCACCGTCAATCTGCAGATCGGTGCCACCGAGATAGGGCAGGGGTCGGATACCGTCTTTGCCCAGATGGCGGCCCAGACGTTAGGCATTCCGTTTGAGCAGATCCGGGTCATCTCGACTCAGGATACCGACATCACCGCCTATGATCCTGGCTCGTTCGCTTCGCGCCAGAGCTATGTGGCGGCGCCCGCCATCCATCAGGCGGCGCTGCAGCTGCGGGCCCGCATTTTGTCGCTGGCGGCCCAACTCTGCCATCAGGATGTGGGATCGCTCACCCTGATCGATGGTTACGTGGTGCTGGCTGGCGCACCGGACAAGGTACTGATCAGCGTCGCCGAAGTGTCGGTCAACGCCTACTACCACCTCACTATCGGCGGTCAGATCACCTCCGAGGTCTCCCACAAGACCACCACTAACCCGCCCAGTTTCGGCTGCACCTTTGTCGATCTCAGCGTCGATATCGATCTCTGCAAGGTGACTATCAATCGCATCATTAACCTGCACGATGCGGGCAAGATCCTTAACCCGCAACTGGCGGAGGGACAGGTGCATGGCGGCATGGGGATGGGGATCGGCTGGTCGCTGTTCGAGGAGATGATCATCGATGCCAAGAGCGGCGTGGTGCGCAATCCCAACCTGCTCGACTACAAGTTCCCCACCATGCTGGATTTGCCGGAGCTTGAATGTGACTTCGTGCAGACCTATGAGCCCCAGTCGGTCTATGGCCACAAATCACTGGGGGAACCGCCCATCATCTCGCCGGGCCCCGCAATCCGTAACGCCATTCGAATGGCGACCGGGGTCGCCATCAACGAGTTGCCCATCACCCCCAAAACCCTGTTCCGGGAGTTTGTCGCGGCGGGTTTGATTGGCGAGGGATCAGGGGAGAAGCAACACCATGTTTGATATTGCCCGTTACTACAAGGCGCACAGCGTGGCCGAGGCCGTCGCCCTGCGCCAGGCCGACCCCGAGGCGCGCCTCTTGGCCGGTGGCACCGATGTGATGATCCAGCTTCATCACCTCAACGCCGTCTATCGCCATATCGTCGATATTCACGACTTGCCCGAACTCAAAGGGGTGAGCGAGTTGCCGGACGGATCGATCCGTATCGGCTCCGGCACCACCTTTACCGAGCTGATTGAAAACGAACTGGTGCAGCGCCGCCTGCCAATGTTGGCCGAGGCGGCCGCTACCATCGCCGGCCCGCAGATCCGCAACGTCGCCACCTATGGCGGCAATATTTGCAACGGCGCCACCAGTGCTGACTCGGCGGCGCCTACCGTCGCGCTGGAGGCCGAGCTTGAGATTGCTGGTCCTAACGGCACACGCCGCATCCCCATCGCCGGTTTTCATACCGGCCCAGGCAAGGTTGCGCTGCAACCGGCGGAAATTCTGGTGGCATTCCACTTTGCCCCGGACTCGCACCCCCAGGTGGGCTCCCACTACTTCAAATACGCCATGCGCGATGCCATGGATATCGCCACCATCGGCTGCGCCGCCTACTGCCAGATTGAGGATGGCCACTTCAAGCGCCTGCGGCTGGCCTATGGGGTGGCGGCCCCGACCCCGGTGCGCACGCCTCACGCGGAAGCGGCGGCCGAAGGGCAACCCCTGACTCGCGCCACACTGGCAGCGATTGCCGAGGCGGTAGTGGCCGATGTGGCGCCGCGATCCTCCTGGCGGGCGGAAAAGGAGTTTCGTCTGCACCTTATCAAAACCCTGGCGCAGCGGGTGGTCGCCTGCGCAGTCGAACGTGCCGGAGGCAAGATCCTATGATGCAACCGCAAAGCTGTCCCGCCGTGGAGATCCAGTGCGAGATCAACGGCAAGCCTTACTCCTATGCAGTGCCGCCCACCATGTCGCTGCTCCACTTCCTGCGCGGGCAGGGGCTGATCAGTGTAAAAGAGGGGTGCAGTGTCGGTGAGTGCGGCGCCTGTACCGTGCGGGTGGATGGCACTGCCATCGACAGCTGCCTCTATCTGGCGGTCTGGGCCGATGGCAAATCCATTCGTACCGTGGAGGGGGAGCGCAAAGGGAATGAGCTATCCGATGTGCAGCAGGCCTTTATCGACGAGGGGGCGGTGCAGTGCGGTTTTTGCACGCCTGGTCTGGTGATGGCGAGCGCCGCCCTGCTCGACAAGACCGAACGCCGTCCGCTGACCGATGCGGAGATCCGCCGCGGGCTATCGGGGAATCTGTGCCGCTGCACCGGGTATCAGAACGTGGTGCGGGCGGTCAAGAAGTGTTGCAAGGGGTAACTGACTGGGCGCAATGAGCCTGAGTGCTGTTGTTTGAAAAAGGAAACAAGCCTTCCCAAAAACACAGGCCCGCCTCGAAAGAGGCGGGCCTGCTGCTGAGTGGGGTCAGGAGACATCACACTTTTGGCTGGTCGATCACCAATTTGCCCTCCTTGACCGGAATGGTGGCGCCCGGGGCTTGCTTCATGCGGATCACCCCCTCCTGACCTGCGAGGCGATAGGTCACGTCATAACCTATGGTGTTGACGCTCGTATCCTGCACGGTCTTGCAGCGCTGCTCGGTGGTGGTGTAGGTATCGCCCGCCTGCATATTGCCCTGCACCTGATTACCGGCATAGCCACCCGCGACCGCCCCGGCTGCGGTGGCCACCTTCTTGCCGCTGCCACCGCCAAACTGGTGGCCGACCACGCCCCCCAGCGCCGCGCCAACCACGGTGCCGAGGATCTTGTGCTCATCCTGTACCGGCTTGCGATGGGTCACGGTGACGTTGCGACACTCCTGTCGGGGAGTCTTGATGGTCTCGGTGATCGGCTTGCTGGCGATCACCTCGGCAAAGGTGGGCTGGGGTGTAAAGAGGGAGCCGCTGGCCGCCGCCGAGAGTGCCAGGGCCGAGGCGATGCCAATACCGATACCTGCCATCATGGATCTGTTCATCTTGTTCTTCTCCTGCATACCCATACGGGCTCTTCCAATCTGGTGCCATCTTGTCACAACCGGCTGGCCGGACAAGGCGAGGGGGATGGGTCTGCGACAGGCGCTGGCAAGGTCAAAAAATAGCCACCATGAAAAAGTGTCTGACTTTGGCGACAACGGACTAAAAGTGACCAGTTTCCGGCGCATGGCGGGCTTTGCCAGTGTGATAAGGAGCAATTCGAGTCGCAATTTGCAAGGCGGGCGGTGAGCAGAATGCCAGAGTGGCAAAGTGCTGACGGGGGCAGGTCAAGGGAGGCCTTGAGCAAGGGCTCTGTTCGTTGAGATGGCCACGCAAGTGGTTGATAAATGGCTCCAGCCCCATCGGATGTTGGCCGATAAGAGATCACGGCAAGCATTTTGCTTTGATTGGGTGAAGCAGAGGGTGAACGGGCCGGCAGACAACTGCGTAAGACCTGATATGAAGATGTTCACCCGAGATCACCGGATCAACGAGGGGGAGATATGTCAATGTTACCCAGCTGGATCACCCCGGCCATCCAGGCCAACATCATCACGGTGCAGCAGGCCGAACGTCTGCTCTCATCCCTCTACCGGCCCCTGGCCGAGCAGGGAGAGGAGCTTCCCGCCGATATCGCCGACATCAGTCTTAAACTCTACTGCTTCCGCCAGCAGGGGCGGGTGCGTCACTAAGGCTGACAAAAGAACACCCCGTGCCAGGCTCGGGGTGTTGTCACTCATATATCACAGGCCTATCAGGCCAACATCACTTGCGCCACCAGCATCAGGGCGCCAAATCCCAGCACAAAGCCCACCATGGGCAGCACGAACTTGACCCACTTGTTGAACTGGATGCCGAGCATCTGCAGGGTGACCAGCACCAGTCCGGTGGGGGCCAGAAACAACATGGCGTATTGGCCCCAGTTGTAGGCCGATACCACGATATAACGGGGGATCATCACGGTATCTGCCAGCGGCGCCATGATGGGCATGGAGAGCACCGCGAGCCCGGAGGAGGAGGGCACCACCAGCCCCAGCAGGGTGAACACCAGCATCTGCGCCACCGCGAACACGGCGCCATGCATGCCGGAGACCAGATCGGAGGCGTAGGCCAGAATAGTGTCCGAGATCATCCCCTGATCCAGCACCAGATTGACCCCCCGTGCCAGCCCGATGATGAGCGAAACGGCCACCAGCTCCGACGCCCCCTGAGTAAAGGCCTCGACAGCCTCTTTCTCTTTGAGACCCGAGATAAAAATGATGATGATGGCGATGGTCAGGAAGGAGGCCGCCATCTGCGGGAACCACCAACCGGCCATGGAGACGCCCCACACCATCAGCGGGAAGGCGAGGATAAACAGGGTCAGAATGATCTTGCGGCGAAGGGTGAAGGGCACCCCTTCGTCCATAGAGCCCTTTTTGAGAAAACGGGCGCGAAAACTCTCTCTGTCCTCATAGGTGTAGGAGAAGGCTGGATTGGCCTTGATCTTCTTGCAGTACCAGTAGAGATAACCGATCACCACCAGGGTGCCCACCAGACAGCCGACGGCGCGAAAGATCAGCCCTTCGGTAAAGGGAATGCCGGCGGCATTGGAGGCGATCACCACCGAGAAGGGATTGATGGTGGAGAAGGTGGTGCCCATGGAGGCGGCGAGGAAGATGGCCCCTACGCAGACGATGGAGTCATAGCCGAGCGCCAGAAAGATGGGCACCAGTATGGGGTAGAAGGCGACCGCCTCTTCCTCCAGTCCGCAGGTGGTGCCTCCCAGCGCCATTACGAAGCAGACCAGCGCCACAAACAGGAATTCGTTGCCCCGGGTCTTGCGCGACAACGCCACCAGCCCTGCACTGAAGGCTCCTGTCTTGTTGATGACGCCGATCAGCCCCCCGAGCACCAGAATAAAGACGATGATATCCGCCCCCTCTATGGTGCCCTTGACCATGCTGACTGCCACGTCACCGAGCCCCTTGGGCGCTTGCTCCAGCCGTGCATAGGTGCCGGGAATGGCGATGGGCTTGCGGATGGTGCCGTTGGTAAATTGCTCCACCGCAATATTGATATTGAGTTTTGCCAGGGCATCCTGGGTTGCGGGAAGTCGGCTTATTTCCCCCTGTGGGCTATTGACCATCAGGCTTTCACTGGCCGGATTATAAGAGAGCTTGGCATAGGCGCCGGCCGGAATTATCCAGGTCAGCGCAATGGCCAGCAACATAATAAGAAACAGAATGGTAAATGCAGTAGGGAATTGTCTGCGTGGTGTGGTATTCGGCACGGCACACATAAAATGCTCCTTGATAAAGCAGGTTTGGGCTCGGCGGAATATCGGGTCGATAGGGTTTCTGCGTCATACATCCAAGGTACGCAAATTCACTGTATATTGCGTAGTGATTGGCGAGAAATCTGGCCTGATATTGAACATCCGGTAGATTGTTTCACGTTGTAACCGTAACCCGTGTGCGGCTGGATGAACATGGTGCCATGCTCGCTTTATGGGATGGCTCACAAAATTTATTTTCCATGGATTTAACAGCTGATATGAAATAAAAGTTATTATGCAATAACTATTTCACTTTTCGCTTAACGTGGGTTGCCTTAAATAAATGCCATGAAAATAGTTCGTGCCGAGATGAATGAAATGACATATAAAGCAGCTTTGGCGGAATAATATTCCACTATCGTCATCTTTCGTTATTCGCCAAAAAAAAGCCTGTGAAAAAATGGCACGCTTTCCCGTAACGCAATATTTTTTGCAACGAAAACAGAGGGCCCTGTTGGCAGAAGGCTGTCCCTGTCTAAGACGTTTTGCTAATACCTGCCGCCGCAGGCTCACTGTTAGGCTGTCATCCCCATAAGAGACCAGTGACGGGCAGGATGCCCATGTCGCTTGCTGATCTCTGATTGATCCCGAAACTGCCCGTTTTGTGCCACCTGTGAGGAAGGAATCCGATGACAGTGCAGAACATCTATGAGCGCGACCTTGCCAAAACCGCCGCCAATTTCGAGGCCCTGACCCCCATCAGCTTTCTGGGGCGGGCGGAGCGGGTTTATCCTGACTATCCGGCGCTGATCCACGGCTCGCTGCGCCAGAGCTGGGGCGAGACCGCCCGCCGTTGCCGCCAGTTGGCTTCGGCCCTGCGGCTTCACGACATCGGGGAGGGGGATACCGTCTCCATCGTTGCGCCCAATATCCCGGCGATGTTTGAAGCTCACTTCGGGGTGCCCATGAGCGGCGCTGTGCTCAACACCATCAATACCCGGCTCGATGCCGAGTCGATGGCTTTTATCTTCCAGCATGCCCAGAGCAAGGTAGTGCTGGTGGACAGGGAGTTTGGTGCCGTGGTGCGCAAGGCGCTGGATCTGCTGGAGCGCCAACCGCTGGTCATCGCTATCGACGATCCCCTCTACCGGGAGGGGGCGCTTGTTAGTGACCTCGACTATGAGACCTTTATTGCCACTGGTAACGGCGATGAACCCGGCTGGTTGCCGCAAGATGAGTGGCAGGCCATCTCCCTTAACTACACCTCCGGCACTACCGGCAACCCCAAGGGGGTGGTCTATCACCATCGCGGCGCCCACCTCAACGCCATCAACAACGTGCTCTCTTGGGAGCTACCCAAACATCCCGTCTATCTCTGGACCTTGCCGATGTTTCACTGCAACGGCTGGTGTTTCCCCTGGACGCTGGCTGCGACCGCCGGGGTGAGCGTCTGCCTGCGCCATGTGCAGGCCGCCGCCATTTATGAGGCGCTGCACGAGCACAAGGTGAGCCACTTTTGCGCGGCGCCCATCGTGCTCAATATGCTCAACAATGCCGATCAGGCGCTCAAGCGTGGGCTGGATCACCCCATCAAGGTGATGACCGCTGGCGCTGCGCCCCCCGCCACCGTGATCGCCGGCATGGAGGCGATGGGGATCGCCGTGACCCACGTTTACGGCCTCACCGAAACCTATGGCCCCTGCGTGTTGTGCGAGCCGCAAAGAAGCTGGCAGGGGCAGGATGCCACGGCGCTCTCCCGCCTCAAGGCACGGCAGGGTGTTGCGTCGCCTCTGCAGGGGGATATGCGGGTCATAAATCCGGTCAGTGGCGAGCCGGTGGCCAAAGATGGCAAAACCATGGGGGAGATAGTGCTGCGGGGCAATGTGGTGATGAAAGGCTATCTCAAGAACCCGGTCGCCAGCGCCGAGGCGATGGCGGAGGGGTGGTTTCGCAGTGGCGATCTGGCGGTATGGCACCCGGATGGTTATGTGGAGATCAAGGACAGATCCAAGGACATCATCATCTCCGGCGGGGAGAATATCTCCAGTCTGGAGGTGGAAGATGTGCTCTATCGCCATCCCGATGTGGACGAAGCGGCGGTGATCGCCATGCCCGATGAAAAGTGGGGGGAGGTGCCCTGCGCCTTCGTGAAATTGAAAGAGGGGCGAGAGACTACCCAGGCGGAGCTGATCGCCTTTTGCCGGGAGCAGATGGCCCACTTCAAGGCCCCCAAACGCATCATCTTCACCCCGCTGCCGAAGACCTCCACCGGCAAGGTGCAAAAATTTGTGCTGCGCAAACAACTGGGTTAGGTGCTAATCGAGCGTGAGTGAAAGCAGCGTGCAATAGGATGACTAAGCTGTCGGGATAAATGCAGCAAGGGAAGTGGGAGTGCCTGACTGGCCAGCCAGCTATCGTGCCTTGCACGCGACGCAGTTGCGGCCGCTCTGTTTGGCCTGATAGAGCATCTGATCGGCGCGCGCGTAGAGGCTCTCCATCTGCTCCCCCTTGCTATTTTCCACCAGCCCGGCGCTGATGGTGATAACCAGCTCATCCCCATCGGCAAGGGGTAACGGGCTTTGCATCACCTGCAGGCGCAGTCGCTCGGCCAGTGATGCGGCGGCCGAGAGGGTGGTGTTGGGCAGCAAGATGGCAAACTCGTCACCGCCGATGCGGGCCAGCACATCTTCGCTGCGCAGCACCGATTGCATCACCCTGCCCAGATGGATCAGCGCCTGATCGCCCAGCGGGTGACCGTAGCGATCGTTGATGCATTTGAACTGATCCACATCCAGCACTATCAGCACCGAGGTGAGCTGGTGGCGCATGTTCATACTCAGGTTCTTTTCGCACACCTCGAAGAAGAAACGGCGGTTATAAAGTCCGGAGAGGCTGTCACGAACCGATTGATATTGCAGTTGTTCCTTGAGCTGGTGCAGCTCGGTGATATCGGAGGAGATACCGATCAGGGTGGGGGTACCATCAGCCAGCTTGAAGGGGACTTTGACAGACCAGTAGTAATGTTGCTTGCCTTCGGTATCGGTCAGTGACTCTTCACCGGCTTGCAGCTCACCCGTTTCGAACACCCGGTTGTCCAGCTGCCACAGCTGGTTGGCTCCGTGTGGGGAGAACAGCTCATTATCGCTGCGGTTGATGATCTGTTCGGCGGGTAAACCGAGCAGGGCACACACCTTCTGATTGACGTAGAGAAAGCGGTGCTGGCTGTCCTTCATATAGATATGGGCATCCACGTTGGCCAGGATGATCTCCAGCAACTGATGCTGCTCGGCCATACGGGCCTCAATCAGCTTGTGTTCCGTGATATCGGTGGAGATGCCGCACAGACCGATCAGCGTGCCATCCCGGTCGTACATCGGCTTTTTCACGCTCCAGTAGACCCGTTTCTCTCCCGTGGGTTTGAGGTAGTTGATCTCCTCCCGGGCGATGGCGACCTGCTGCTCCAGCACCTGACGATCATTTCGTCTCAGATCTTCCGAGAAGTCGAGGTCAAAAAAGGCGCGATCATCCTTGCCTTGCAGTTCGGCCAGGGTACAACCAAAGAGATCCAGCACAGCCTGATTGGCATAGATATAACGGCCATCCAGATCCTTGGTAAAGAGGTAAGCCCCCATCTCGTTAAAGATGGATCTGAGGTGATCCAGCTCGTGCTGCAATCGGGTGGAGAAGGGTTCATCCTTCATGAAGTTGGCCATCCTTGGGTCGCTGTGATTGGTTGGCTGAACACGAGGCCAACGTGCATCAACTGCTTTAAATTAAGCACTCTTCACGGCATATTTCTCATTTATTTCCGCAGGTTCTGCGTTATGTCACATGGTTGTAACCTCTGAGCAAATCAAAGGAAATCAGTTGAGTCCATGGTTGTTGAGATAGCTTGCCACCATGTATCGACCCTCTATCATCGGCTCTCGGCAGAGAAGTTGAACAACAGCTAAATAAACCTCCCCAAGTGGCAAAAAGGGTAACGAACAGGTCTTTAGTCAAACTATTTCCTCGGTGTCCCTGATATCATCTCCAGCAACGCAATATGGAGAGATACGAGATGGTAGTGGCACCGTTTAATTGGAATGACGCAGTTCAGTGGGACGGGCCGGGGGCCATTGCGGGTTGCGAAGAGATCTTGAGTGCCGATCGTCTGGATCGCGCCCGCTATGCCGAGTTTCTGACCAACTACCTCGCCGCCGAAGGCAAGCAACGCAACTATGTGCTCAACCTTAATGCCGAGTGGGGGGCGGGAAAAACCTGGTTTATCAAGCGCTGGTATATGGAGCTGAAAGCGCACTATCCCACCGTCTATATCGATGCCTGGCAGCAGGACTTTTCCGATGATCCTTTATTGACTGTGATTTCATCGATTATCGACCAGTTAAAAATGATTGCGGGAAAAGAAAACCCGATTCCAGAAGGAATGCGTCAGCGGCTGCTTGGATTATTTAAGGTCGGCGGCAAACTGGCGCTGAAAGCGGCAATCAAAAAAGCCGGGTTGGAGGATGAGGATTTTTCTCTGGAAGGGGAGGAAGCCAATCAGCTGGTAGATGCCTTATGCAGTAATCAGAAAGAGCGTTATGAATCTATCCAATATCTTAAAAATGAGATCCGGCAATGGGTTGAGGGAGCTGTTGGTTTAAGTGAAGGAGAACTGGACTATCCCGCATTTATTTTGATAGATGAGCTTGATCGTTGTCGTCCTTCCTATGCTGTGGAAATGCTGGAGACTATCAAGCATATTTTTGATATTCCCAGGGTGGTATTTGTGCTGGCAACAGATACCGAGCAGTTGCAGCATTCAGTTAAAGCCATATATGGAGAAGGGTTTAACGCTCAACATTACCTAAGTAGATTTTTTCATAGAAGGTTCATTTTAAACTCAGATTCATTGAAGAATTTTATAGAAAATGAACTTGTATTACTCAGTGTTAATGTGGATGGCATATGGCCATGTTTTAAGAAAAACGCTTCACTAACTGATTTCGTTACGATGATGTTTGAGCATTTCTCGCTAAACCTGAGATTGACTACTCTTGTGTTGGATAGATTAAAAATAGTCTTATTAAGTTATTCAGATGAAAGAGAGTTAAATCTTCCGCTGTTACTTTTCTTGATCTCTTTGAATGAGGTCGATACTAACTTTTACAGTGATGTTGTAAATTTCAGACTTGATGTTGATGAATTTAAACTGAAGATCAACATGTATGGAACCAAATTACATACTTATATAATAACTGACGCTGAGTGTGTTGATGTTGAGCCCGATTATATCTCTAAAGGGGCTACAGATAAAAGATATATCTATGTTGATCACTTTTTGATTAATTCATATCATTGGATGCGCTCTATTAATCATGGGGAGATTGATGTTAGGAAAATCATGGTTGATATTTTGACGGAGGAAGGTGAATATGGTTTTCAAGAAAATGATTGGGTAAGAATGATCTTGTCGGAATTAGAGGATGATATGTCTATATATAGAATTTTAGTTGAGCGTTCTTTTTATCTTAAATGAGTAAAGCCGGGATAACCCGGCTTTATTATCAGTTTATTTATTATGCCGCTTATAAAGCCGCTGAACGACATCCTGTAATCCCAGCCCTTCATTTTGTAGCAGTACGGTCAGGTGGTAGAGCAGATCGGCGGATTCGTTGATGAGCTCCTCTCGATCCTTGGCCATGGCGGCCAGCGCCACTTCGACACCTTCCTCACCTACCTTCTGGGCGATGCGCTTGGTCCCTTTGCCATAGAGGCTGGCGGTGTAGCTGGTGGCCGGATCGGCCCCTTTGCGGGCGGCCAGCACCTGCTCCAGCTCCGCCAGAAAACCGAGGGGCGGCACCGGGTGACCATGGAAGCAGGAGGTCGTCCCTTTGTGGCAGGTGGGGCCGACGGGATTGGCGGCAATCAGCAGGGAGTCCTGATCGCAGTCGGTGCTGATGGCCACAAGGTTAAGCACATTGCCCGAGCTTTCACCCTTGGTCCAGAGCCGCTGCTTGCTGCGGCTAAAGAAGGTGACCTGACCTGTGGTCTGGGTCTTTTCCAGTGCCTCACGGGTCATAAAGCCCTGCATCAGCACCTCGCCGCTGGCGGCATGCTGGACGATGGCGGGGATCATGCCATCGCATTTTTCCCAGTCGAGCTGCTCGGCAAGAGGGCGCGCGCTGGCGGTGGTTTGTGCATTTTCAGAGAAGTTATTCACGGATGGCGACTCCTTCGGTTTTCAGCCAGCGTTTCAGTTCGGGAATGGGGATAAGGCCCTTGTGGAACACAGAGGCGGCCAGCGCCCCGTCCACATCGGCGAGGGTAAAGGCATCGCGAAAGTGTGCCATGGCACCGGCGCCGCCGGAGGCGATCAGCGGCACCTTGCAGACGCTGCGTACCAGCTTGAGCTGCTCGAGATCATAACCTTGGCGCATGCCGTCCTGATTCATCACGTTCAGCACGATTTCGCCCGCGCCGCGCTTTTGCACCTCCTGCACCCAATCGAGGGTGTGCCAGGCGGTAGTGCGGGTGCGACTCTCGTCGCCGGTAAACTGTTTGACCTGATAGTGGCCCGTGTCGGCGTCGAAGTAGGAGTCAATGCCCACCACCACGCACTGTACGCCAAAGCGCTCGGCCAGTCGGCTGATGAGGGTCGGGTCGGCAAGGGCCGGGGAGTTGATGGAGACCTTGTCGGCGCCAAATTCTAGGATCTGGCGGGCATCTTCCACGCTTTTGATGCCACCGGCGACACAGAAGGGGATATCGATCACCTCCGCTACCCGGCTCACCCAGCTCTTGTCCACTACCCGCGCATCGCTGGAGGCGGTGATGTCATAGAACACCAGCTCGTCAGCACCCTCTTCGGCGTAGCGGCGCGCCAGCTCGACAATGCCGCCCATCACCTCGTGGTTGCGAAATTGCACCCCTTTGACCACCATGCCATCTTTCACGTCGAGGCAGGGGATAATGCGTCTTGCCAGCATCAGTTGCCTCCTGTGGTATCAGATGCGGGGGCTTGCCAGCAGGCGATGGCGTCACCCACCGAGAACTTGCCCTCCAGCAGGGCGCGGCCAAGGATGATCCCCTTGACGCCGGAGCCCTTGAGCGCCTCGATATCCGCGATGCCGCCAATGCCGCCGGAGGCCTGAAAGGCGACGCTCGGGTAGCGGGCGCAGAGATCCCGATAGAGCTCGACGTTGGTACCAGCCAGGGTGCCGTCACGGCTGATGTCGGTGCAGAGCACATGCTTGAGCCCGGCGGGGAGGAAGCGCTCGATCAGCGCTTCGATGGTCACCCCGCTGTTCTCCTGCCAGCCTGCCACCGCGATATGGCGATTGCCCTCCCCATCGATATTGACGTCCAGCGCCAGCACGATCTGCTCGGGGCCATATTTCTCCATCCAGCTTGCCACCAGATCCGGGGATTTGACGGCGGTGGAGCCGATCACCACCCGGCTGGCACCGGCGGCCAAGAGGTCTGCCACATCCTGTTCGGTGCGCACGCCACCGCCGACCTGCACCGGTGCTTCGGTGGCCGACAGCAGTTGGGTCAGCAGGGGCAGTTGGCGCGCCTTGGTATCCTTTGCACCGTCCAGATCCACCAGATGGAGCTGCACCGCCCCCTGGGAGACATATTCATCGAAGCGGGCCTGCGGGCTGCTGCTGTATTCGGTCTTCTGGTCGTAGTCCCCCTGATAGAGGCGAACCACCTGACCGTTGATAAGGTCAATTGCGGGAATGATCATTCATAGCTCCAGAAAGTTTTGCAGCAAACGGGCACCGGCTGCGCCTGAGCGCTCCGGGTGAAATTGGGCGCCGAAGAAGTTGCTGTGCGCTGCAACCCCACCGACGATGGCGGTAAACGGCTGGCCGTAGTCGCAGGTTGCCAGCGTCGCTTCGGTCACCTCCAGCGCATAGGAGTGCACGAAGTAGAAGTAGCTGCCGCTCGGGATCCCCTTGAGCAGAGGATGGGTCTCGTCGTGTTCAATCTGGTTCCAGCCCATATGGGGCAGTCGCAGATTACCGACCTCCATCAGGCGGATCTTGCCCGGCACTATGCCAAGACAGTCGATAAGCCGCTCTGATGAGTCATCCGTACCCATGCTCTCTTCGGAGGCCTCCGCCAACATCTGCATACCGAGGCAAAAGCCCAGCAGCGGCTGTTTGGCGGCGCGAATAAGGGGCACCAGCCCGCGCTCGTTGAGGTTCTTCATGGCGGCCACCGCGGTGCCGACACCGGGCAGGATCAGTTTGTCCGCCTGCTCGATATCGGCGGCCAGGCTGGAGACCAGCGGCTGCACGCCGAGGCGCTCGAATGCCATGCGCACCGAGGCCAGATTGGCACAGCCGGTGTCGATAATGACCAGCTTCTGCTTGCTCACATCCATCACAGCACTCCCTTGCTGGAGGGAAGCTCGCTCCCTTCCACCCGAATGGCCTGACGCAGGGCGCGGCCAAAGCCTTTGAACAGCGCCTCCACCTGATGGTGGGTGTTGCCGCTGCCCACTTTCATCTGCAAGGTGATTGCCATGGCGTCGGAGAGGGAGCGGAAGAAGTGGGGCACCATCTCGGTGGCCATCTCGCCCACGTTGTCGCGGCCAAAGCCGCTCGGGCAGTCAAACACGAAGTAGGGGCGACCGCTGAGATCCAGCGCGGTACTCACCTCCTGCTCGGTCAGCGGACGCGCATCGATCACCGCCTGCACCTCGTCCATCGCCAGCACGAAGCCGAAGCGGCCGATACCGCGCTTGTTGCCAAGGGCCTGACGCAGTGCTTGACCCAGCGCCAGCCCCACATCTTCCACCGTGTGGTGATCGTCGATATGCAGATCGCCGCTGACGTTCAGCTTGAGCTGGAAACCGGCGTGGGTGGCGATCTGATCCAGCATGTGATCAAAGAAGCCGATGCCGGTGGCGATCTGGTTGCCGCCGCTCTTGTTTGTGGCGGAAGGGTCCAAATCCACTGCCACCTGGATGCGGGTCTCCTTGGTATAGCGTTCCACCGAGGCTACGCGGCCCTTGGATAACAGCTGATCACGGATGGCGAGCCAGTTGTGATCCTGCGGGTGGTAGCGAATACCGCCAATGCCCATATTCTCGGCGAGTTGCAGATCGGTCTGGCGATCGCCAATCACGAAGGAGTTGGCAAAGTCGATGCGACCGGAGGCGAGATACTCTTTCACCAGCCCGAGGTGGGGCTTGCGGCAGCTGCAACCGTCGGTGGGGAAGTGGGGGCAGATCAGCACCTGCTCCCACTTCACCCCTTGCGATTCAAACAGATGCATCATCAGGTCGTGGGGAGGCTGGAAGTTCTCCAGCGGCAGGCTGGCGGTGCCCAGCCCATCCTGATTGGTCACCATCACCAGCACGTAACCGGCGGCCTGCAACTCGCGCAGCACCGGAATGACCATGGGTTCGAAGCGCAGCTTGGCGAGGCTATCCACCTGCTTGTCGGTCACCGGCTCTTCAATCAGGGTGCCGTCGCGGTCGATAAACAAAAACGGGGTCTTCATCGCTACATCCTTGTCTTAAAAAGAGGGAGAGGGCAGATCACGCAATACCGCCAGCACGGCATCCATCTCGCCCTGATAGCCGATGGTGATGCGAATGCTGTTGTCCAGACCCGGCTTGCTGGAGAAATCCCGCAGAATGATGCCGGCGGCTTTCATGGCGGCAAAGACGGCGGCGCCATCCACAAAGCGCACCAGCACGAAGTTGCCCTTGTCCTCGAATACTTCCTTCACGCAGGCAAGCGTTGTCAGCTCTGCCTTGAAGGCGGCTTTTTGCTTGTTGAGCTCCACCACTCGCTCCTGCATCAGCTCCAGTCCCATGGGGGAGAGGGCCTGCGCCGCGATCTGGGCGATGGGCTCGGGGATGGGATAGGGGGCGATCACCTTGGCCAGCATGGCGATCACCTCGGGGCTTGCCAGCGTAAAGCCGCAGCGGATCCCCGCCAGAGCAAAGGCTTTGGAGAGGGTGCGGGTCACCACTAGATTGGGGCAGCGGGCCAGCAGGTCCACCACGGAGGCCTCGGGGCAGAACTCGATATAGGCCTCGTCCACCACCACGATGGCGCGATCCCGCGCTTTTTCCAGCAGGGCGATGAGGCCGTCGCGACCCACCAGATCCCCGGTGGGGTTGTTGGGGGAGCAGAGAAACACCAGCTTCACGTCACTGAGGCGATCGGCGATGGCGGGCCAGTCCGGTTGGCGGCTGGCGGTCAGCGGCTGTTCGACGATACCTACGCCGCAGGTCTCGGCGCTGATGGCGTACATGCCGTAGGTGGGCGGACAGATGAGGATCTGATCTTCACCCGCTTCGCAAAAGGTGCGGATCAAGAGCTCGATGGCCTCGTCGGCGCCGCGGCTCACCAGCACCTGATCGGGGTTAACCCCGGCATAGGCGGCATAGCCGTTCACCACCTCGGCCGGTTGGCACTCGGGGTAGCGGTTGAGACGGCTCCCCTCGATGGTGAAGGGATAGGCCTGCGGCGCCTCGTTGGCGTTGAGCCAGACGTGGCCCTTGCCGCCGATGCGGCGGGCGGATTGATAAGGGGTGAGGGCCCGCACCACGCGGCGCGCCAGATTGGCAATGCTCATGACAAATCCTTCTGCTGTGCTGTTGGTTGGGGCGCGGTGGCCAAGGCATTCAACCTGAGGGTGACGGCATTTTTGTGGCCATCGAGCCCCTCGGCCTGGGCGATACGCTCGACGATAGGGCCAAGGCCCTGAATACCGCGCTCACTCAGCTCCTGCACCGTGTAGCGGCGCTGATAATCGGCGAGGCCAAGGCTGGAGCAGGTGCGGGCATAGCCGTAGGTAGGCAGAGTGTGGTTGGTGCCGCTGGCGTAATCGCCGACCGACTCGGGGGTCCATGCTCCGAGAAAGATGGAACCGGCGTTCTCGAGTTTATCCAGCAGATCGCGGGGGGCTCGGGTCTGCACGATCAGGTGCTCCGGCGCATAGGCGTTGGAGATGGCACACGCCTCGGCCAGATCGTCACAGAGGATCACCAGACTGCTGCCGAGCGCCTGCGCGGCGATATCGCGGCGGCTCAACTTGGCCAGCTGGCTCTTGATCTCCCCTGCGATGGCATCGGCCAACAGGGGCGAGGTAGTCACCAGCACCACCTGGCTGTCGGGGCCATGCTCGGCCTGGGAGAGCAGATCTGCTGCCACGAAGGCTGGGTTGGCGCTCTCGTCGGCAATCACCAGCACCTCGGAGGGGCCGGCGGGCATGTCGATGGCGGCGCCGCGCCAGTCGCGGGATACCTGTCCCTTGGCTTCGGTCACATAGGCGTTGCCCGGGCCGAAGATCTTGTCCACTTTGGGAATGCTCTCGGTGCCGTAAGCCATCGCCGCGATGGCCTGGGCGCCGCCGATGGCGAACACCTTCTCGACGCCGCAGGCGCGGGCGGCAAACAGGATCTCGTCGCTCGCCGGAGACGGGGTGCAGAGCACCACTTCACGGCAACCGGCTAAGCGTGCCGGAATGGCCAGCATCATCACGGTGGAGGGGAGCGGCGCGCTGCCCCCCGGCACATAGAGGCCGACCCGACTGATGGGCTGGGTGCGCAGCTCGCATACCACCCCGGGCTGGGTTTCTACCCGTACCAATGGCTGCACTTGCGCGGCGTGGAAGGTGCGAATATTGGCAATCGCCGCTTCGATGGCGCTTTTGATGTCGTTATCCAGCCGCGCACAGGCGGCTTCAATCTCTGCCTCGCTAACGCGCAACTGCTCACGGGGGGCGCGCTCGAAGCGCTGGCTCAGCTCGCGCAGGGCCTCATCGCCACGGCTACGCACTGCAGCGATGATGTCCCGTACCACGAGGCCGATATCGGCCTCGTCATTGAGGGCAGGGCGGGTCAGCACATCGGCTTGCTGGGCGGGGGAGAGGGTCTTCCAGATCAGGGTCTGCATGATTTCCCTTCCTTATTCCATCATCTTTTCGATGGGCAGCACCAGAATGGAGCTGGCACCGAGGGCCTTGAGCTGCTCCATGGTCTCCCAGAACAGGGTCTCGCTGGAGACGACGTGCAGCGCCACCTGATTGGTGTCACCGGCCAGCTGCATGATGGTGGGGCGCTCGGCACCCGGCAGCAGATCGGTGATGGCATCGAGCTTGTCTTTGGGGGCGTGCAGCATGATGTATTTGCTCTCGCGGGCCTGCTGCATCCCCTGAATGCGGGGCAGCAGTTTGTCGATGAGCTTCTGCTTGGCATCGGACAAGGGGTTGGGGGCCTGTACCAGCACAGCCTTGGAGCGGTAGATCACCTCCACCTCTTTGAGGCCATTGGCTTCCAGGGTCGCACCGGTGGAGACCAGATCGCAGATGGCATCGGCGAGACCCGCGCGGGGTGCCACTTCCACCGAGCCGCCCAGCATCACGCTCTTGAAGCCGAGACCCTTTTCGTCAAAGAAGCGCTTGAGCAGCCCGGGATAGGAGGTCGCGATGCGTTTGCCGGCAAGGCTAGCTGGCCCTGTATAGTTCACATCTTCCGGCACCGCCAGCGAGAGGCGGCAGCCACCAAAGTCCAGCTGCTTGAGGGTTTTGACCTCGAAGGGTAGTCCCTGTGAAGCGCGAATAAGCTGCACCTCTTCCAGCACGTTCTCGCCGATGATGCCAAGGTCAACCACCCCTTCCATCACCAGACCCGGGATGTCGTCATCGCGCACCCGCAAGATATCGATGGGCATGTTCTCGACATGGGCGATAAGGCGCTGCTCGCGCAGGTTGATTTTCAGGCCGCAGCTCTTGAACAGGGCTTGGGAGTCCTGGCTCAGACGACCGGACTTTTGCATGGCGATACGTAGACGTTGTGTTTCCATTGCTCGATTTCCTTCTAGTCAAAAACGAAAAAACCCTCGGAAGTGGGTGCTTCCGAGGGTTTATGAATCTTGCGGTCCTTTTGGAAGTCACCAGTTAAGTGTCCTCCAGCAGTCAACCTCCTGAAAGACTAGTCGGGATGATGATGGTGGTGATGAGTCTTCAGGGTGGTGAACTTCATGTAATCAATCCTTTACAAAATAAGATGTCGTAATTGACGCCTGATTTAAACTACCTGCCTTGACAGAAAATGCAACCCGAAATTGTGATTTGATCGATTAAAGTGGCGAAAACGGTTTTCTGGTCGATAACTAGACAATAACCCCTGCAGGAGTCGCCATCATGCCCAGCCAGGACCTGTTGTTCCCCATTTTGCCCCGGGCACCTGCCGCGCCCGGTAGCGAAGAGATCAAGCGGGAAGTGAACCAGATCAGCAAGAAACATCAACTGCGCAAGACCGGCACTGACAACAGTGACTCCCAGCAGCGCCAGCAGGCTTATAACACGCCCGCCAAGCGTGATCAGCCAAAGGCGGAGGAGGACGATCACAAGCCGGATCCCGATCACCAGATCGATCTGTTCGTCTAGGCGCAGAATCAGTCCCGCTTTTGCCACACTTTTGGCATAATGGCCGCTTTTGCTGCGGGACGCCCTTTTGACCATCCAGACCCTGTTCAAGCCAGATGGCCCTCTGGCCAGCCATATCGACGGTTTCAAAGCCCGCGCTCCCCAACTGGAGATGGCCGAAGCGGTCGCGCGCGCCATCAAAAGTGGTGGCCGTCTGCTAGTGGAGGCGGGGACAGGTACCGGCAAGACCTACGCCTATCTGGTGCCAGCGCTGGAGTCCGGCAAGCGGGTGGTGATCAGCACCGGCTCCAAGAACCTGCAGGAGCAGCTCTTCTATCGGGATCTCCCGACCATCACAGGGGCGCTCTCCTACACCCCGCCGGTGGCCTTGCTCAAGGGGCGCAGCAACTATCTCTGCATCGAGCGGATGAACCGGCTCTTGAGCGAATCCCATCTGCAAAAGCCTGAGATCCTGAACGATCTGGTGAAGGTCAAATCCTGGTCTACCGCCACCGATAACGGCGATGTGGGGGATATTCCGGGATTGCAGGAGAACGCCGAGATCCTCGCCCACGTCACCAGCACCAACGACAACTGCCTCGGTCGCGACTGCCCCTATTACGACGACTGCCATCTGGTGGTGGCCCGACGCCGAGCCATGGACGCCCAGGTGGTGGTGATCAACCACCACCTCTTCTTCGCCGATATGGCGGTGAAAGACACCGGATTTGGCGAGTTGGTGCCGGAGGCGCAAGTCTATGTGTTTGACGAGGCACACCAGCTGCCGGAGATCGCCACCAACTACTTCGGCAAGTCGGTGGGCAGCCGAACGATTCAGGATTTGGCGCAGGATATCCAGCTTGCCTATCGGGCCGAGGCCCGCGACATGGCCCAGCTTGGCAAGGCGGCAGACCGGCTCGCTATCGCCAGTCAGGATTTACGGCTCGCCTTCGGAGTGGATGGCGGTCGCGGCAATACCCGCGACATGCTGCGCCAGCCGCTCTGGGGTCAGGCCTTGGCTCGTCTCAACGATGCCATCGGGCTCTGCTACGAGGTGCTGAAACTGGCTCTCGGCCGGGGCGAGCAGCTGGATCACGCCTTCGAGCGCATCAGTGAATTGCGCACCCGCTTGGGTGAAGTGCTGGCGGTCAACCAGACCGGTTTCTCCTACTGGTACGACTGCTCGCGGCTTCATTTCACCCTCAATCTGACGCCGCTATCGGTGGCCGAGCGATTCAGTGCCGAGGTGCAAAGACCGGAAGTGGCCTGGGTCTTCACCTCCGCTACCCTGACGGTGGATATGCGGTTTGATCACTTCAAGGCCGAGCTGGGGCTGGCGGGCAGCGCCGAGCTGATCCTCGACAGTCCGTTCGACTATGGCGAGCAGGCGCGGCTCTGTGTGCCCCGCTATCTGCCGGAGCCCAACGCCTTTGGCCGTGGCGAGCAGCTGGCCAATCTGATGATCCCGCTGATCAACAAGACACCGGGCGGCTGCTTCTTCCTCTGCACCAGCCATCAGGTGATGCGTCAGGTGGCTGAGGTGCTGCGCCGGGAGATTGGCCGCACCGTCTTGTTGCAGGGGGAGGACAACAAGCAGCGGCTGCTCAAGGAGTTTGTCGAGAATGGCCGTGCCGTGCTGGTGGCGACCAGCAGTTTCTGGGAGGGGATCGACGTGCGAGGGGCGGCGTTGTCGTGTGTTATCATCGACAAGCTGCCGTTTGCCAGCCCCGATGATCCGCTGCTCAAGGCGCGGGTGGATGATTGCAAGCTCAAGGGGGGCGATCCCTTCGCCGAGCTGCAGTTGCCCAAGGCGGTGATTGCCCTCAAGCAGGGGGTGGGGCGGCTTATTCGTGATCGCACTGATCACGGGGTGCTGGTGATCTGTGATCCCCGAATGGTCAACAAACCTTACGGCGCCACCTTTATCAAGAGTCTGCCCGCCATCCCCCGTACCCGGGAGTTGGGAACGTTGGGGAGCTTTTTCGATCGCACTGAACGCGGTGAATAATAAGTGTGCCGCCAGATAACAGATTTAAACAACGGGTGAGCATATCTCGCTTGCCGGTTATGTAATTGACTGATTTTATAGAGATTGGAAAGCATGAACGAGTTGAAGATCCTGGCCGTTGATACCGCTACCGAAGCCTGCTCCGCCGCCTTGCTGGTGGGTGACAAGCTGTTCTCCCGCTGGGAGGAGGCGCCACGGGATCACACCCGAAAAATCCTGCCCATGGTTCAGGCTGTGTTAGAGGATGCCGGGATAAGTTTGAGTGACCTCGATGCCATCGCGTTCGGCCGCGGCCCGGGCTCCTTTACCGGCGTGCGGATCGGCATCAGTGTGGCGCAAGGTCTGGCGTTTGGTGCAGGTGTGCCGCTGATTGGCATCTCGACCTTGGCCGCCATGGCGCAAGGCGCCTATCGACTGGATGGCGCCGAGCAGGTGCTGACCGCCATCGATGCGCGGATGAACGAGGTCTATTTCGGCCGCTATGAGCTGATTGATGGCCGCATGCAGCTGGTGGGGGACGAGGTGGTGAGCGAGCCCGCGGCACTGGTTGACGTCCGTGGCAAGCTGGCGGGCCCAGTGACCTGCGTCGGCACTGGTTTTGAGACCTATGGCGAGACCCTGAGTGGTCTGGCCGATGAGCTGGAGGTGAGCCAGGTGCGTTTCCCGGCGGCAGAAGATATGTTGCCGCTGGCCCGCGCCGCCTGGCTGGCGGGGGAGGCGGTGCCGGTGGAGCAGGCGACGCCGGTCTATTTGCGTGACAAGGTGACCTGGAAAAAACTGCCGGGTCGCGAATAAGGGCAGGAGCGCTGATTTCATGTCGCTCTTGCCGCTCATCAGCTGTAACACGAGCGGATGGCCCCTACGGGCCACGCCGGCAACGGGAGAGTGACATGATGTGTAAGTCCAGAAGCGACATGCTGAAACGCGGGATGGTGGTCGGGGCGCTGGCCCTGCTGCTCGGGGCCTGCAGCTCGGTTCCTAAAGAGCTGGCCTATGAGCCCGAAAACCAGCTGGTGGCCTATCAACCCGCCCTTGGCGGAATGGAGGGCAAACCGGCCCGCTGGAGCGGCGTTATCTCGGCGGTGCACAACAAGGCGGATCAGAGCGTCATTGAAGTGGTCTATTTGCCGCTCAAGTCCAACGGCGTGCCGGAGCAGACCGAGCAGAGCCCGGGCCGTTTTCTGGCCATCATGAAGGGCTTTGTCGACCCGACCCTCTATGCCAAGGGGCGCAGTCTGACGGTGCTTGGCACCATAGGCAAACCGGTTGATAGCCAGATTGGCGAGCACAAGTACCGCTTCTCTGTGCTCAATGTGACGGGCAGCAAGCTGTGGCCGCCAGTCAAGGAGGTGGAGGTACGTTATATGGACCCCTACTTCTACGACCCCTTCTATGATCCCTTCTGGCCGAGACGGCCGCTGCGTCGCTAAGGCTTGCCATGATCAACAGCATCAAAAGCACTCTGCACGAACGTCTGCTGACCTTGGCAGATGGGCGGCGGGTAGCCCTGCTGGATAACCAGTCTGCGGAGCATGATCAGCAGGGCAAACCTCTGCTGATCGCCCTGCATGGCTGGCTCGACAATAGCGCCAGCTTCTTGCCGCTGGCGCCGCATCTGGGAGATTTTCACCTCATCTGTGTCGATCTGCCGGGGCACGGTCACTCCGATCACAAGACCACCCCTTATGTCTTTGTCGACTGGCTGGACGATCTCTACCAGATCGTGCAGGCGGCGGGCTGGTCACGCTTCACTCTGCTCGGTCACTCCCTCGGGGCGTTGATCGCCTCGGCCTATGCCGGGGTGTTTCCCGAACAGGTGGAGCGGTTGATCATGCTGGAGGGGCTGGGCCCGCTCAGTCAGCCCGATGAGGAGGTACCTGCCCAGCTGCGACGTGCGATTTTAAACCGCAGTCGCACCCGGGAGCGCAGTGCCAACGGCTTTGCTTCCATCGATGAGGCTGTCGCCGCCCGTTGCAAAGTGGCGGATATCACGCCGCAGGCGGCGCGCCTTATCTGTGAACGGCAGCTTGAAGAGCGGGCAGGGCGCTGGTACTGGCGCAGCGACCCCCGCTTGCGGGATCTGTCACCCCTGAGAATGAGCGAAGGACAGGCTCGTGCATTGATGGTGGCTATCCGTTGTCCGGTGCTGTTGATTCAGGGGGAGCAGGGCTTTGCTGCGCTTGAAGCCCAATGGCAGGCCCGTCAGGATGCCTTCCAGCAGATCGAGCGGGTCATATTGGGTGGAAACCACCATTTTCATATGGAAAATTCGGTTGATACGGCCGTTTGTATCGTAAAGTTTTGTCAAGTTCGGTAGAATCGCCAGCTTTCAATAATTCCAGGTTTGTTTTCTCCCTCACATTTTTCTGTTGTTAATTTGCTGTTAATTGATGTTGCGCTGTGTAAATATGTGCGGCATTAGAGCATCAGCTTAAAACAACCGATTAAAATGGATGTGAACCGGGACGGAGGCAACACAGTGAGCGCACAGGTGCTAGTTATGCAGGAGAAGTTTGTGGAAAAAGTCTGGCTGAAACGTTATCCGGAAGGGGTCCCCGCCGAGATCAATCCAGACCAATACAGCTCCCTGGTCGAGATGTTCGAGTCCTCGGTAACCCAGTTTGCCGATCAGCCTGCCTTCGTCAACATGGGCCAAACCATCACCTACCGCCGGCTGGAAGAGCAGTCCCGCGCCTTTGCTGCCTACCTGCAAAACGAGCTGAAGCTGGAGAAAGGGGATCGGGTTGCGGTGATGATGCCCAACCTGCTGCAATATCCCATCGCCGTGTTCGGCATCCTGCGCGCCGGCATGATAGTGGTCAACGTCAACCCGCTCTATACCCCGCGCGAGCTGGAGCACCAGCTCAAAGATTCCGGTGCCAAAGCCATCGTCATCGTCTCCAACTTCGCCCATACCCTGGAAAAAGTGGTCTACGACACCCCGATCAAGCACGTTATCCTGACCCGGATGGGGGACAACCTGGGGCTGGCCAAGGGCACCCTGGTCAACTTCGTGGTCAAGTACGTCAAGAAGCTGGTGCCGAAATACAATCTGCCCCACGCTACCACCATGCGTCAGGCCCTCTCCAAGGGGCGTTTCCTGCAGTACATCAAGCCGGAGATCACCAACGACGATCTCGCCTTCCTGCAGTACACCGGTGGCACCACCGGCCTCTCCAAAGGGGCCATGCTGACTCATCGTAACATGATTGCCAACGTCGAGCAGTGCCTCGGTGTCTACGGCCCCATGCTGGAACGTGGCAAGGAGTTTGTGGTTACCGCATTGCCCCTCTATCACGTCTTCGCCCTGACCGTGAACTGCCTGCTCTTTATGCGTATCGGCGGTTACAACCTGCTGATCAGCAACCCGCGCGACATCCCGGGCTTTGTCAAAGAGATCAAGAAGTACCCCTTCACCTGCATTACTGGGGTTAACACCCTGTTCAATGCGTTGGTCAACAACGAAGAGTTTCAGGGCATCGCCTTTGACAAGCTCAAGCTGACCATCGGCGGTGGCATGGCGGTGCAGCGCGCGGTTGCGGAGAAGTGGAAGACGCTGACCGATACCCCGTTGCTGGAAGGCTATGGCTTGACCGAGTGCTCACCGCTGGTGAGCGTCTGCCCCTACGATCTGACCGACTACAACGGCTCCATTGGTCTGCCGGTCTGCTCTACCGAGATCCGGCTGGTGGATGACAACGGTCAGGTGATCCACGCCCTCGGCACCCCGGGCGAAATGCAGGTGCGCGGCCCGCAGGTGATGGTGGGCTACTGGCAGCGCCCGGAGGCGACCGCCGAAGTGATGCAGGATGGCTGGCTCTGTACCGGTGATATCGCCGTCTGCGACGAGCAGGGCTTCTTCAAGATCGTTGACCGCAAGAAGGACATGATCCTGGTCTCCGGTTTCAATGTCTACCCGAACGAGATCGAAGATGTCGTTGCCCTGCACCCGAAAGTGCTGGAAGTGGCCGCTGTCGGCGTGCCGCACAAGGTCTCCGGCGAGCTGGTGAAGATCTTTGTGGTCAAGAAAGATGCAAAATTGCAGGAGGACGAGATTATTGCCCACTGCCGTAAACATCTGACTGCCTATAAGGTGCCGAAACTGGTAGAATTTCGTGACGAACTTCCCAAGACCAATGTGGGCAAGATCCTGCGCCGCGTACTGCGCGACGAGGAGATTGCCAAGCAATAACCGGACTGTGGCTGCAGAAGCCTCTGCAAACCAGCACCGTCGTTATGCAAAACCGTGGGTCATCCCACGGTTTTTTCTTTTTGGCCCTGATCAACCGCGCAGGCACAGATGCACTATCAACTTATCACTCAGCAAGACGAACTTGAGCAGTATCTCGCTTCTCTGGCCGACGTTCCCCTGGCTATCGATACTGAATTCGTTCGCACCCGTACCTACTATCCCCAGCTTGGCCTGTTCCAGATCTATGACGGCGAGCATCTGGCGCTGCTGGATCCGCTTACCCTGGATCTCTCCGCCCTCTGGCAACGACTGGGCAGGGAAGGGCAGATCGCCATCCTGCACGCCTCTGGCGAAGATCTGGAGCTTATCCAGCATCAGGCTGGCCACCTGCCCAACCAGATGCACGACACCCAGCTTGCTACCGCCTTTCTCGGTTACGGCGTTTCGGTCGGCTTTGGTGCGCTGGTGAATGAATTCCTCGGGGTCGAGCTGGAAAAAGATCAGGCGCGCACCGACTGGCTGGCACGCCCGCTTACACCGCGTCAGCTCGAATACGCGGCGGCGGATGTCTTCTACCTGATGCCGCTCTACGAGAAGGTGATGGCCAAACTGCGGGAAAGCGGCAAGTTTGCCTGGTTCGAGCAGGAGTGCCAGAACCACTCCGCCCGCAAGACCCAGGGTAGCGATCCCCGTCAGGCATATCTTGACATCGTCAACGCCTGGCAACTGGGTCGCCGCGAGCTCGCCATTCTGCGCGAGCTGGCCGCCTGGCGCCAGCAAGAGGCGGTGCGCCGGGATCTGGCCCTCAATTTTGTGGTGAAAGAGCTGCACCTGTTCAAGGTGGCGGAGCGTCGTCCTGCCTCCCTGCGGGATCTCAACGAGCTCGGCCTCTCGCCCATCGAGATCAAGATCCACGGCAAGCGGATGCTCGATATTGTCGCCAAGGCGCAGCAGAGCGATCCTGACAGCTGGCCCGAGCCCATTCGCCGGCTCGTGGACTTTCCCCAGTACAAGGCCGAGCTCAAGCGCATCAAGGCCATGGTGGAAGAGAAGGCCAAGGCGAGCAATATTCCGCCCGAGCTGATTGCCAGCAAGAAGATCATTCACCAGTACTTCACCTGGAGCTGGCGGATGAACGACGAAGAGCGGGCTCGCAGCGACAAGCCGATGCTGCTGCAAGGGTGGCGCCATGAGCTGGTCGGTCACCTTTTGGAACAATAAGTGCACTGATTGTTGCACCTATGAATCAATCCTCACCCTCGGGTGGGGATTTTTTATTGGACGACATTCAGAGAGAGGCAATGATGGGGTGGCCGATCTGGCCATGCGATCAATTTGGCTGGTGCTAGAGATGGGAAGAGTGAAAAAGGCAGCGGAACACCGCTGCCTTTTTTGATCACCAGAGAGGCTGGGTCAGGTAGGGGTTGCTCGCCTTCTCGCGGCCGAAGGTTGAGCTGGGGCCATGGCCCGGGATAAAGACGATCTCATCGCCAAGGGGCAGCAGGGTCTCGGTGATCGACTTAATCAGCGTCCCGTGATCGCCACGGGGGAAGTCGGTGCGGCCGATGCTGCCGGCAAACAGCACATCGCCAACCCAGGCGAGCTGCTCGGCTTGGGAGAGCAGCACGATATGGCCCGGGGTGTGGCCGGGGCAGAAGTAAACGTCCAGCTCGCACTGGCCAAGCTGCACCTTGTCACCCTGCTCAAGCCAGCGATCCGGTGTGAACGCGGGGGTATGGGCGAAGCCGAACATCTGGCTCTGCTGGGGCAGCATGTCGAGCCAGAAGGCGTCCTCCTTGTGGGGGCCGGTGATGGCGACGCCGGTTTTTTCCCGCAGCTCGGCGGCGGCACCCACATGATCCAGATGACCGTGAGTGAGCAGGATGTGGGTCAGGGTCAGGCCACGCTTGGCGATGGCCGCCAGCAGTTTGTCCGCTTCGCCGCCCGGATCGATCAGGGCCGCCTGATGGGTCTCGTCACACCAGATGAGGGAGCAGTTCTGGGCGAACTGGGTGACCGGGATCACCTCGAATTTCAACATAGAGTTCCTCTCTTGGGATGGGTCAGCCGCGCAGCGCGCTGGCATGCTGCTCGGCGAAATAGTCGAGACAGGCCTGCTTGTCACCGCGAAACACGATGCGCTCCTGCTTGTTGCCAAGCTGATAGAGATACATGGGGTCGTAGTAGCGGGTCAGCAGCAACGTGATCCAGGCCAGATGCAGCGCGGTATCACCGCTCTTTTCCTGCTCGGTGAGAGCGGTCTGCATCAGGGCATCCAGCTCGCGGTGGGCCTGATCGCCAAGACGGCGCTTGAGACGGGCCAGCGCATCGGTGAGGTAGGCGGCAAACAGCGGCCAGCCGGCTTCCTGGCCATACATGGCTTGATAGCGCAGCCAGAGATCGTGCACGTAATCTTCACGGATCTGCTCGGCCCGATCGATCTGCGGAACATCCACCACCACCAGCGGTGCCTGACTCATGGCTTCATGGAGGGAGAGAGGCAGGCAGCAACGGCCAATCAGGCGGCTCTCATCCTCGACCACGAAGGTCTGCTCGCCGCGATGGCGGCGTTTAAGCAGCTCGATGGCGAGGTTGTTTTCAAAGTTGATGTTGCTGGGCTGGCCGCCGGGCAGTTGACCGAAGGAGGAGCCCCTGTGATGGGCGTGTCCTTCCAGATCGAGCGCCTGAGCTACGTGGTCCAACATATGGGTCTTGCCGGAGCCGGTCATGCCGGTCAGCACACTCCAGCGACACTCGGCAGAGGCCTTGTCCTGGGTGTCGATCAGGAAGCGGCGCAGCTCCTTGTAGCCTCCGGCGACGCGGGGGCGAGTCACCCCCGCATCAGCCAGCCACTGTTGTACGGTTTGCGAGCGCAGGCCGCCGCGAAAGCAGTAGAGCACGGCATCGGGCTGCTGGCGCAACTGCGCCAGCCAGCCTTCGAGTCGTTCGGCACGTACTGCTCCCCCCACCAGCTTGTGTCCAAGCTCAATGGCGGCGGCCTGACCCTGCTTCTTGAAGCAGGTCCCCACCTGGGCGCGCTCATCGTCTGTCATCAAGGGCAGATTGGTCGAGCAGGGGAAGGCCCCCTCCTTGAACTCGATGGGGGCGCGCACATCAATCAACGGCACATCGTCCAAAAAGAGTTCGGCGTAGTCCGTGGCCAGTGGCAATTCACTCATTGGACAATCTCGATAAAGCGGGAGCCCTCAAGGGGCTTGATCTGGCCGATGGGCGAGAGCGCAAGGCCAGCTTCGTGCGCGATGGCGAGCAGCTCGGCTTCGCTCTCTTTACCCACTGCGACCAGCAGGCCGCCACTGGTTTGCGGATCGCACATGATGTTACGGGTGCGATCGTCCATGGCATCGAGCTTGTGGCCGTAGGAGTCGTGGTTGCGCAGGGTCCCGCCCGGTACGCAGCCCTCGGCGAGGTAGTAATCCACCTCATCCAGCAGCGGCAGTGCCTTGAAGTCGAGGCGGGCGCTGACATTGGATCCTTCGCACATCTCCAGCAGATGGCCCGCCAGACCAAAACCGGTCACGTCGGTCATGGCGTGGACACCCGGCAGCTCGGCAAAACGCTGACCAATCTTGTTGAGGGTGCACATGGCGTTGGGGGCCAGTTGCTCGTGTTCCGGCTTCAGCTTGCCCTTCTTCTGGGCGGTGGTGAGGATACCGATACCAAGAGGCTTGGTCAGATAGAGGGTGTCACCCACCTTGGCAGTGTCGTTCTGCTTGATGGCGTCCAGGGGCACGATACCGGTGACCGCGAGGCCGAAGATGGGCTCGGGGGCATCGATGCTGTGGCCACCGGCTAGCGAAATGCCCGCTTCGTGGCATACCTGACGGCCGCCGTCGATCACCTGCTGGGCCACTTCCGGCGCCAGGGTATTGATGGGCCAGCCGAGGATGGCGATGGCAACGATAGGCTTGCCGCCCATGGCGTAGATATCGCTGATGGCGTTGGTGGCGGCGATGCGGCCAAAGGTGAAGGGGTCATCGACGATGGGCATGAAGAAGTCGGTGGTGGAGACAATGCCCTGACCGTTGCCGATATCGACCACGGCCGCGTCATCCTTGCTGCTGTTGCCAACGATCAGGGTCGGGTCGTTGAAGCCCGGGATCTGGCTCTTGAGAATGGTGTCGAGCACCTTGGGAGAGATTTTGCAGCCACAGCCAGCGCCGTGGCTGTATTGGGTCAGACGAATGGAAGACATACTTACCCCTTGTTTGTGCACCGTGTGCAGAGGCTCTGCGGGAGCCATCTTGGTCAATGCGCGGCCATCTACCGTCATGTAAAGAGCCGCAAAAATAGGTGGCCTTGGCTGCTTCTGGAAGCAGTGATGTCAGGCAGTCACGCAGGGCTGCCGGGTAGGACGGGGAAGAAGAGGCGACAGATGCGCCAACACAGCCCCGCCAAGGGCCACAGGACAGGGCATTATGCCACAAATGCCCCCTCCGGTTCGAACAGGAATTCACACAAAGCGAAGGGGATTGGCGGGTGAAAGGTAAGGGACGAGGGCGCTGCCATGAACCGCTCAGCTATCGGCAGGGGAGAGCACTCGCAGATTTGCCCGCAGAGGTTGGCTTGACCTCTGCGGGGCAATCAGCTGACAAAAACAGATTAGCCGGCTTGCTCCAGCACCGGTTGGCGAGCCTTGCCCCAGCGGCGCAGGCGCCGTTGCAGTGGCCGCTCCAGCAGGTTGTAGCTCAGCGCCGAGAGCCCGATCAGCACCGCCAGCATCAGCAAGGTTGCCACTACCCCCAGCAGCGGGTTGGTCTGGCCATACCACCACTCGGTGATCCCCGGCGCCAGATAGTGGATGAGCTCGCAGCCGGTGAGTAGCACCAGCGCATGGAGCAGGTAGATGGAGTAGGAGAGATCCCCCAGCCAGTTGGTGAAGCGGTTATCCAGGAGGCGCAGCAGCGGGCTTTGGCGATTGCCCTGGCAGGCGGCAATCCAGATCAGCAGCACGTAGGAGGCGATCAGCAGCAGTGTCAGCTGCGGCGTCATGGTGAACTGCATCAGCGCAAAGGGCAGCACAAAGGCGACCAGCAGCGGCAGATCTCGCTTCATCATGGGGAAGTTTTCCGCGGCCTTGACCCTCGGCAGCAGCCACAGGCCGAGCACAAATTCGCTCACTCCGCGCCCCACCGCCAGCACGCCGCTGGTGACATCCAGGGTGCCGCGACTGTGCACGATAAAGGCCAGCACCGTCAGCGCCAGCAGGGGGGCGAGATGGCTCCAGCGACTGCGGGTGACCGCCAGCGGAATCAGCAGCGGGAACAGCAGGTAGCTGATCCACTCCACGCTGAGCGACCAGGCGGCGAAGTTCCAGGTCAATCCGTGATCGGTCACCACCTGCAGCAGCAGGAAGGCGCTCGGCAGCGCCTCGGCCGGGGTGAAGGGGGAGCCGAAGGGGGGCATCCCTTCCCACTCCCACATCTTGAACAAGGGGCCGGCGTAGAAGCCCACCCCGTGCTGCGCCTTGTAAAGCTCCCAGCCGACCAGCAGTAGCAGGGTGACGAGGTAGAGGGGATAGACGCGGGTCAGCCGCAGCCAGAGAAAACGGCCATAGCTCACGGTGCGGGGTGTGCGGGTGAAGGCCTCCCCATAGACATGGGCCAGCACCACGCCGCTCAAAATAAAGAACAGGTCGACCCAGAGGTAGCCATTCTCGATGAGTTGGGGGTGGCCTGCTATCGACTCCATCCACTGGGGAAAGAGCAATAATCGGGCATGGAACAGCACCACCATCAGGGCAGCGATGCCCCGCAGCGGCGTTAACAGCGGCAATGATTGATTCATAACGGGATCCCTTGTGATGTTCAGCTTGGCCTGACATCGATCTTTGTTGTTGTACCGCCCATCAATCCTGACGGGACGGTTGCCCCGGCTTGGCTGCCGCAGGCGGGATCACACTACGGAAAAGAGAGTCATACGGATGTGATTTGAATCATAAATGTGCAGCTTTTGTGCAATGAAATTTAAACAGAGAAGCCGTGGAGAGCAGGTAGGGAAAGAGGAGGAGAGGAAACACCAATAAAGCAGAGAGGGTGGTCATTCAGGCCTATACGGCGCGGGCAAAACAATCAGGCCCGCAAGGGGCCTGATTGATCACAAGGGGAGGGTGGTTGCCGATCAGCGGGCGCGTACCACCAGACCCTTGAGGTAGAAGCCTTCCGGATAGGCGGTACCGATAGGGTGATCGGAGGCCTGGGAGAGCAGCTCCAGGATCTGGGCATCGCGACCGGCATCAAGCGCTGCATCGGCAACGATCTTCTGGAACAGGCTCTGCTCCATCAGGCCGGAGCAGGAGTAGGTCAAGAGCACGCCACCCGGCGCCAACAGCTGGAACGCCAGCATGTTGATGTCCTTGTAGCCACGGCAGGCACCCAGCAGCTGCGCCTTGCTCTCGGCGAACTTGGGCGGATCCAGCACGATGACGTCGAACTTCTCGCCCTTCTCGCGGTATTCACGCAGCAGCTTGAACACGTCGTGACGGACGAACTGGGTGTTGCTGGTATCCAGCCCGTTCAGCTCGGCGTTCTGGCGGGCGATATCCAGCGCATTCTGGGAGAGATCGACGTTGACCACTTCCTTGGCGCCGCCCTTGAGGGCATAAACGCCAAACCCACCGGTGTAGCAGAAGCAGTTGAGCACCCGCTTGCCTTCGGTGTACTTGGCGGCAGCCTGACGGTTGTCCCGCTGATCCAGATAGAAACCGGTTTTGTGGCCGTTGCGAATATCCACCAGGATCTTGACGCCGCCATTCTCCTCGATGACCACCGGCTCGTTCGGGGTCTCGCCATAGATAACGCCGGTGCGCTCTTTCAGCCCTTCCTTCTTGCGCACTGCCACGTCGGAGCGCTCATAGATGCTGCACTCGGGGTAGAGGGTACGCAGTGCCTGCGTTATCAGCTCACGCTGGAACTCGGCACCGGCGGAGAGAATTTGGCATACCAGAAAATCGGCGTAGCGGTCGATGGTCAGACCCGGCAGACCGTCGGACTCGGCGGCGCAGAGGCGGTAACCGGTGAGGCCCTGACGCTTGATCAGCGGATCGCGAGACTCCTGCGCATATTTGAGACGACGGATAAAGAAGTCGAGATCGACGGTTTCATCCTTGTCGAAGGTCCAGACCCGAGCACGGATCTGGGAGCTGCCTGACCAGGCGCCACGGGCGAGCCACTTGCCATCGTTGGCATAGATCTCGACGGTATCGCCGTCAATGGGGTTGCCCTGAACCCGCTCAATCCCCTTGGAGAAGATCCAGGGGTGGCGACGCAGCAGGGATTTTTCGCGGCCTTTGACGAGATAGATGGAAGCGCTCATGGATGTTTGCCGATGGTAGAAAGAAAAGGGGCCACATTCTATGTGCAATAGTGCGGCTAAGCCAGCCTTTGCTGGTATATGGCAGAGTGACGAATTGTACGTCTGGACAACGCCCGAGTGTTGCATATGCAAGATTTGCAGAATCTCAATGTTGGCGTTTCACGCTGTTTATCTTATATGTCACAGTTGGTTGTGCTTGTTTTTTGTTCAGTGCTGGTCGCTATGTGTGCACAATGTAGTCAATAAAGCGTTTTAACCTTACTTTATAGTGATTTTCGCTAAAGAGTCATTTGATGATGTCGATAGTGGGGAAGACCATTTTGAATCTTTCCTGTATCGAGCTGTCCATGTCCCTCTCCATCGCTACCAATATTTCTGCCCTCAATGCTTCTCGCCATCTTGGTCAATCATCCAACATTCTGGATTCGGTATATCGACGACTCTCATCCGGCTTGCGCATCAACAGTGCCGCTGATGATGCAGCAGGCTTGCAGATCAGTAATCGCCTCACCAGTGAAGTGAACGGGACCAACACCGCTATTCGCAACGCCAATGATGGGATCTCGGTGATCAACGTCGCCGATGGGGCGCTTGATGAGTCGGTGAACCTGATGCAGCGGATGCGCACCCTGGCACTGCAGTCGGGAAGCGGTGCCAATACGGCAGAGGATCGCGTAGCCCTGAATGCTGAGTTCAAGCAACTGCAGTTGGAGATGGACCGGATTGCCACAGGTACCCGGTTTGCCGGACAGGACCTGCTGGCGGGGAGTTACGAAGGTATCTTCTTGGTCGGTGCCTATGCAGGACAGAATACCGTCATTACCGATCTCAATGCCCAGACCAAAAATCTGGGGGAGATGGAGTGGCGAGCGCGCAGTCCGGCAGGAAGCAAGCCAGGGGCGTATGACATTGCTGATCTCAAGCTTTCATCTCAGCCTATCACCCTTAATGGCGTCACTTTTGACAAGGACTATTCAACTCTGGAAGCGTTCGTGGCAGATATTAATGGCACCACCTTTCCCAATAATCAGGGGCCGGTACAAGCGCAACAACTGCCATTTTCAGTCGCCTCCGCGGTCGATTTATCCGCATTACCCTCCTATATCGATGTGGCGGGTCACTCTGTGGATTTGACCACAGGCATTGATATGACCGGATGGGATCCGGTCAATCCGACAGCAAAAAATAGTGCCATCATGGCAACCGTGGTTCAACGCATCAACAGTACTGCGCAATCGGCAGGTCTGGGTTTTTATGTGAGTGCCTCCAACAACAGCAATCCCGCCAGCAATTCATTGACCATGCATAGCGCTCAGGGGAACAGCCTTGCGCTGGCGAATGGCACAACCCCCCCTCCGCAGCCAGCACCACCGGCGCCTCCGGTGATCAGTAGTTCCTCTCTAAGCTCTCTGTTACCCGATGTTACATCGACGACGTATATCGGTCAGATGGAGCTGCGCTCATCAGGCGACAAGTATTCCAATATTGATATGCAGGGATCCAGCTTGCATGCGCTTGGCTTTTATCAAGAGGACAAGAAGAAATATACCGTTGATAATATTGATGTTCTTAGTGAAGACAACGCCAGCAGGGCCATCAAAACCCTGGATGTGGGTATGAAACAGCTGGGTGTTCAGCGCGCTCGGCTCGGTGCCCAAGCCAACGCGCTGGATTCACGGGTACGCAATCTGGCCAATGCCAATGAGAACCTCAGCGCTGCCCGCTCAAGGATCCGGGATGCCGACATGGCTGTGGAATCGGCTCGCTTGGTCAGCACCCAAATCTTGCAGCAGGCGAGTGCTTCGATTTTGAGTCAGGCAAACAGTCGCCCCAATGCGGCCCTGAGTTTGCTGCAATCCTGAGCGGGACTGCCAGCTGGCATAGCAATTGGTCGCTATCATTCATGGTCACTATCCATAAAGACAAAGAGGCCACCCAATGGGTGGCCTCTTTTCTTATTGTTTCTTGTTGCCGGATGCTATTCGGCAGCGTCAGAGAGTGATCCCCTTGAGTGCCTGGGCCAGTTCGCTGGCGGTGGCTTTAAGCCCCTGCGTACCGGCTACCGAGGCGCTGGCAGACTCTTCCACCTGGGCCGCTTCATGGCGTACCTGATCCAGATTGTGGGTGATCTCGGCGGCGACCGAGCTTTGCTCTTCGCTCGAGGTAGCGATCTGGGTGCTCATCTCCAGCACCGCATCGCTGTGGTTGCTCAGTTTTTCGATATCGAGCCCCACTTCGCTGATGAGCTGCTGGCTGCTGGCGGCGCGCCCTACAGTCTTTTCCATGATCTCGTTCAGCGCGCCGGTACCGGTCTGCAGCTCTTCGATCATCTGCTGGATCTCCACCGTAGCCTGCTGGGTACGGCTGGCGAGGGTACGCACTTCATCCGCCACCACCGCAAAGCCGCGACCCTGCTCACCGGCACGGGCCGCTTCGATGGCGGCGTTGAGGGCCAGCAGGTTGGTCTGCTGGGAGATGGCGTTGATGACGTTGACCACCTCGTTGATCCGGTTGGCGTTGTGGGTGAGCCGCTCGACCGCGCCGGAGGCGTTGCCAATCTCGTCGGCCAGGGTGCGGATCGCCTCTATGGTGCGGGCTACCCGGTTGGCGCCATTGGCCGCCTCTTCGCTCGACTGGCGGGTCTGCTGCAGGGTGTCGTTGGCATTGCGCGCCACTTCGCGGATCGCCGCCGACATCTGTTCCATGGCGGTGGCCAGTGAATCCATGTGCTGGCGCTGGGAACGCGCCATGGTCTCGCCTTCGCGGGCATGGTCACGAAACTCGTCGGCGGCCATGGTCAGCGCTTCGGCAGATTCTTCCACCAGTTTGACGATCTGGTGCTGGCGGTCGGTAAAGCGGTCGATGCTGCCCGCCAGGGTGGAGAACTCGTCCCGCACCGGGAAGAAGTTGAGACGGAAGGTGAGATCCCCGTCCGCCACGGTTTGCAGCGCCTTGTTGGTGGAGTAAAGCGCTCCGGAGACAAAGGTCATCATGTAGTGGATCACCAGCGCCATCAGGGCGGCCAGCGCGCCGATGAGGAGCAGGGTCGAGCCCTGACCCTCCCACATGGAGAGGTTGCCGGTATCGAGATCACCGGTGACGTAGCCTGCCTGACCCGCTGGCGCGCTAAAGAGGTAGTGATCTCCTTGCTGCTGCAACCCGCTGCTGCCTTGTCGAGTCAGACGCAGATCAGCAGGCAACACCAGAGTTGGCTGCTGGCTGACCAGCTGCGCCGTGGTCTCGACCCGTTGCTGCAACTGCGCTACCCGCAGGGAGATCTCCTGCTGATGGCTGGCCGCCAGCATATACCAGCTGAGAAAGGCGATGATGAAGAGAGGTAACCAGAACGCGATATGGAATTTTTCACTGATGGTGAAGTGAATGAGATAGCGGTCAACCCACCGGAATTTAACTTCTTTCATAATGGAGCTGCATCCTGCAGAGATAGAGTGTCGGGCACATTATCGTCTCGGGAATTTTTTTCTTAAGCGGAAGGTGTGAGAAATGGGAGAGCAATCGTTTGTCATTCGGGTGTGGGGGCAGGTGCAGGGGGTGGGATTTCGCTATTTCACCCGTGAGCGGGCGCTGCAACTGGGTTTGCGGGGCCATGCCTACAACCTGGAGGATGGCTCGGTGGAGATCCTCATTAGCGGCCCCGCGCAGGGGGTGCAGATGATGCTGGGTTGGCTGGAGCATGGCCCGCGCACCGCCAGAGTGACCCGGATGGAGTATGAAGAGGCGCTGCCGCCCACCGGTCAGGGCTTTCACACCAACTGAAGGGGCGGAGACGAGATGGACGCTGACAAGGAAGGTCTGTTGCTGACTCAGGCAACAAGCTGGGTCGCCCGTTATCAGGAGGCGGCGCGGGCGGTGCGCGAAGAGGCCAGCGAACCGGCCGTGCATGGCTACCGTATCGCAGCGCGCCGCTTGCTGGCGCTGCTCGCCCTGTGGCGGCCACTCACCTATCATCCCGAGCTGGAGCGGCGTCTGCTGCGCTCGGTCGGGCGGCTCTCGGCGCTGCGGGATGCTCAGGTCTACGCCGAGCGTTTTGGCAAGCCGCCTGCCAGCACGGGTAATACCCACAAATCGGCCTGTCGCGTGCCCCTGTTGTCGCGGCGACTGACCCGCTGGCTTGCGGCGGTGGCGCAGGTGCAGGATGCGTGGGCATTGGCGTTCCTCTATCAGCAGCATCTGGCCCTGCGCCTTGATGAGGCGCAGAGCGCTCACGATGAACCTATTCCCTGCGTTGGGAAATCTGCCAGCTCCCGTCAGCAACAGTTGCGCCGCTGGCATCGGCTGCGCCTCGAGATCAAGCAGGCCCGTTATGGCGTGGAACTGTTGCTGGATCTGGGGAGTGGAGATCCCGGCTGGTTGAGCACTTTGACTCACTGGCAGGAGCGACTCGGCCAGTTGCAGGATTGGCGTCAATGGCGGCGGAGGTTGCGAACAGAGCAGGGGAACACCTGCAAGCAGACGAAACTGCGGCAGCAGTTGAAGGGGAAGATCACCGCCCGTTTGTGTCAACTGGACTGCCAGCAGGCGGAGCTGGTGGCGCTCAAACTGGCGATGCTGGCAGGCCACAACATGAATGACATGCCAAGTTGGGTGGTCAGGTATTCAGAACAAAATGTATCGTCCACCAAGTCAAGCGGTGGATAGCCTCGAGGCCGCAATCTACGAAAGTCATCCGCGACCAGCATCTACAAAAACTATCCAAGCCAAACAGGTGAGACAAAAAAGAGAGGCCGTTTGGCCTCTCTTCTCTATCTGGTTGTGGTCGCAGTCAGCGATACGCTTACTTGACGCGCATGCCCGGCTGGGCGCCTTCCTGCGGCTCCAGGATCCAGAGATCCTTGCCGCCCGGGCCTGCAGCCAGCACCATGCCTTCGGACATGCCGAAGCGCATCTTGCGCGGCGCCAGGTTGGCCACCATGACGGTCAGCTTGCCTTCCAGATCTTCCGGATTGTAGGCGGACTTGATACCGGCAAACACCTGACGGGTTTCGCCGCCGATATCCAGTTGCAGCTTGAGCAGCTTCTCGGCTTCCGGTACCGCTTCGGCCTTCTTGATCAGCGCGACGCGCAGGTCAATCTTGGCAAAATCGTCATAGGTGATGGTTTCGCTGATGGGGTCATCAGCCAGGGGGCCGGTCACTTTCGGTGCCTGCTCTTTGGCCAAGTCTTCCTTGGATGCCTCGATCATGGCTTCAATCTTCGCCGGCTCTATGCGGGAGAAGAGGGCCTTGAACGGCGCAACGGTGTGATTGACCAGCGGCATTTCGATACCATCCCAGCTGAGGGTTTCTGCCAGGAAGGCTTCAGCACGCTCGGCCAGCAGCGGCATGACGGGCTTGAGGTAGGCCATCAGCACGCGGAACAGGTTGATGCCAACAGAGCAGACCGCCTGCAGCTCGGCGTCAGCCCCTTCCTGCTTGGCGATAACCCAGGGCGCCTTGTCGTCCACGTAGCGGTTGGCCTTGTCGGCCAGCGCCATGATTTCGCGGATGGCGCGGCTGAATTCGCGGCTCTCATAAGCCTCGGCAATGGCGGTACGAGCATTAGCGAATTCGGCGTAGAGCTCGGGCTCGGCGCAGGTTGCCGCCAGCTTGCCGCCAAAACGCTTGGCGATAAAACCGGCGTTGCGGGAGGCGAGGTTGACCAGCTTGTTGACCACGTCGGCGTTGACGCGCTGCACGAAATCTTCGAGGTTCAGGTCCAGATCGTCGATGCGGCTGTTGAGCTTGGCGGCGTAGTAGTAACGCAGGCACTCCGGATCTAGGTGGTTCAGGTAGGTGGATGCCTTGATAAAGGTGCCCTTGGACTTGGACATCTTGGCGCCGTTGACGGTCACATAGCCGTGTACGTTGACCTTGGTCGGCTTGCGGAAGTTGGCACCTTCCAGCATGGACGGCCAGAACAGGCAGTGGAAGTAGGCGATATCTTTACCGATGAAGTGGTAGAGCTCGGCGTCGGAGTCCGCTTTCCAGTAGCTGTCAAAGTCGATGTCGCCACGCTTGTTGCACAGGTTCTTGAAAGAGGCCATGTAACCGATGGGGGCATCCAGCCAGACGTAGAAATACTTGCCCGGGGCGCCGGGGATTTCGAACCCGAAGTAGGGGGCATCACGGGTGATGTCCCACTGCTGTAAGCCGCTTTCGAACCACTCCTGCATCTTGTTGGCCATCTCTTCCTGAATGGCGCCGGAGCCGCGTACCCACTCAGAGAGCCATTTTTCAAATTGCGGCAGGTCGAAGAAGAAGTGCTCGGAGTCCTTCATCACCGGAGTTGCGCCGGAGACAGCAGATTTCGGTTCGATCAGCTCGGTCGGGCTGTAGGTAGCGCCGCAGCTGTCGCAGTTGTCGCCATACTGCTCCGGAGATTTGCACTTGGGGCAGGTTCCCTTGACGAAACGGTCCGGCAGGAACATGGATTTTTCCGGATCGAACAGCTGGGAGATGGTGCGGCTCTTGATAAAGCCACCATTTTTCAGGCGGCCATATATCAGCTCCGCCAGCTCGCGGTTTTCGTCGCTGTGGGTGGAGTGATAGTTGTCAAAGCTGATGTTGAACCCGGCGAAGTCGGCCTGGTGCTCCTTGGAGACAGCGGCAATCATCTCTTCCGGGGTGATCCCCATCTGCTGTGCCTTGAGCATGATCGGGGTGCCGTGGGCATCATCGGCACAGATGAAGTGCACCTGATGGCCGCGCATTCGCTGATAACGAACCCAGATATCGGCCTGGATGTGTTCCAGCATGTGGCCAAGATGGATGGAGCCATTGGCATAGGGGAGGGCGCAGGTTACCAGCATTTTACGAGGATCAGTTGCCATATTACGTTCTTGATGTGCTTGTTGGGATGATAGAGTGCCGTGCATGTTACCCGAATTGGGGGTAGCCTGCCTAGGGTTGTGGCTGTGCCAACCTTGGCAGCACCTGCTGTTACGATGGCAGGCAAGCCACTGATTTGTGTGCGGTAACCGTTCACCTCAAGATAATGACAAGATAATGAGGAGTTAATGGTGATTGATTCAGTAAAACAGATCCTCGCCGAATTTAAGCCAGCTGGCTGGCACAAGGATCTGGTAGATGCCGGATTCGTTCGCGAGATCATCAATCAGGGTCAGGGGCTCACTATCCGGCTGGTATTGCCGTTTGCCGGTCTTTCGCTGCTCGATCAGCTCAAAGAGAACTACGATGCCAGGCTGCGCAGCGCCACCGGCGCCGCCCGCATCGACTGGGCATTGGAGATTGACGTCGCCAGCATGCCGCGGGCGCAGGGCCTCAATGCCGTGCAGGGCATTCGCAACATCATCGTCGTTGCTTCCGGCAAGGGCGGGGTGGGCAAATCCACCACAGCGGTCAATCTGGCGCTGGCGCTGCAAAAAGAGGGGGCGCGGGTCGCCATTCTCGATGCCGATATCTATGGCCCTTCCATTCCCACCATGATGGGCACCCTCAAAGAGCGCCCGGTCAGCCATGACGGCAAGCTGATGGAGCCGGTGATGGCCTGCGGCCTCAAGAGCAACAGCATCGGCTATCTGGTCTCCGAGCAGGATGCCACCATCTGGCGCGGCCCGATGGCGAGCAAGGCGCTGGCGCAGATCCTCCATGAGACCCGCTGGGGCGAGGTGGATTATCTGGTGGTAGACATGCCGCCGGGCACTGGCGATATCCAGCTCACCATGGCCCAGCAGGTGCCGACTTCGGCGGCGGTGATCGTCACCACCCCGCAAGATGTGGCGCTGGCCGATGCCCGCAAGGGGATCGCTATGTTCAACAAGGTCAATGTGCCGGTGCTTGGCATCATCGAGAACATGAGTTATCACGTCTGCAGCGCCTGTGGTCATCATGAGCCGCTGTTCGGTACCGGTGGCGGCCAGAAGATGGCAGAGCAGTATCAAGTGGCACTGCTTGGTCAATTACCGCTGCACATCGATATCCGCCAACACATGGATGATGGCTGTCCGACGGTGTTCGGCGCACCGGAAGGGAGCCTGGCTCAGGCTTATTTGAAGCTGGCGCGCAGGGTAGGGGCTGAACTCTTTTTCAGCGCAAAACCGATTGCGACCCCCCTCTATGCCATGGCGCTGGATGAATAATCGGCGGTCGGTCACTTGAAAGGGAATTGAGGGTGGGCATGACCCACCCTTTTTTATATAATGGATCGGTTTAAACCATCCCCACTGCTCTTCTCTTTTAGGTATTTGTCATGTCTGATACTCAACATTCGTGTGTGATCATCGGTATTGCGGGCGCATCTGCGTCTGGCAAAAGTCTTATAGCCCAGACCATTTATGAAGAGCTGGTGGCCGAACTGGGCGCAGGTCAGATTGGTGTGATCACCGAAGATTGCTACTACCGTGATCAGACCCACCTGACCATGGAAGAGCGGGTCAAGACCAACTATGACCACCCCAACGCGCTGGATCACGACCTGCTGGTACAGCACCTTAGCCAGCTGGTCAAAGGTGACGCGGTTGCCATTCCCCAGTACTCCTACACCGAACACACCCGGATGAGCGAAGTGACCCCGTTTGCCCCGCGCCGGGTGATCATTCTGGAAGGGATCCTGCTGCTGACCGACAGCCGTCTGCGGGATCTGATGGATGCCTCCATCTTTATGGATACCCCGCTCGACATCTGCCTGTTGCGCCGTCTGGTGCGTGATGTGCAGGAGCGTGGCCGTACCATGGACTCCGTGCTCAAGCAGTACCAGAAGACGGTGCGTCCGATGTTCCTGCAGTTTATCGAGCCGTCCAAACAGTACGCCGATGTGATCGTGCCTCGTGGTGGCAAGAACCGCATCGCCATCGACATGCTCAAGGCGCGTATCCGCCACATGTTGATTGGTTAAGATGAAACAAGCCGGGTGATGCCCGGCTTTTTTAAAAGCACAATTTGTCAGGAGAGTCGCCCAATGCGTCTGTGTGATACCGATATTGAACGCCATCTGGATGAAGGCAAGATCGTCATTGAGCCACGGCCCGGGGTAGAGCGGATCAGTGGTGTCAGTGTCGATGTGCTGCTGGGTAACGAGTTTCGGGTGTTTCGCGATCATACCGCGCCCTATATCGACCTGAGCGGCCCGAGCAGCGAGATGGCCGATGCCATCGATCGGGTGATGAGTGACGAGATCCACATCCCCGATGGCGAAGCCTTCTATCTTCACCCGGGTCAGCTGGCGCTGGCGGTGACCTACGAGTCCGTCACCCTGCCGGCCGATATCGTCGGCTGGCTGGATGGCCGTTCTTCATTGGCGCGCCTGGGTTTGATGGTGCACGTGACGGCGCACCGGATCGATCCGGGTTGGTCCGGTCGCATCGTGCTGGAGTTCTACAACGGCGGTAAACTGCCGCTGGCGCTGCGGCCGAAGATGAAGATCGGCGCCTTGAACTTCGAGATGCTCTCCGGCGTCGCGGCCCGTCCCTACAACAAGCGGGAAAATGCCAAGTACAAGAGCCAGCAGGGCGCCGTTGCCAGCCGTATCAATCAGGACTGATAACTGGCAACACGGCAACGATTCAAGGGAGCACAAGGTGCTCCCTTTTTGCATCTGGAATCAAACGGATATGGGGCTGATGGTGCTGGTCGGATGAGATTGGCGGAGCAGGGACGTTTTATCACCACTTTTGCCCGTTTTTCTGTCATAAAAACGTCATAAAAATGAAATTATTGGCTTAATTGTCAGCTATTTTTGCCCTTTCCCGCAATCATTGGCGGCTTTAATTAATCGATGGCAAGCCGCATGATGACTGGCTCTAGGATATTTTTTTCCAAAAAGCTCTTTTTTTTTATGGCTGAAATATTTCAATGGTGGCTATGGTGTTGGCCGCCATCTGGCATAATCCGCCGCAACTCATAAACAGGCTTTTTTTTATGTTTGAAATGTTTAGTGGTTTGGGTTTGTGGTGGTCAATCGGTTTGGTATTGGCCGTTTTTTTTGTGCTTGCCTATGAATTTATCAACGGCTTTCACGATACCGCCAACGCGGTAGCAACGGTTATCTATACCAAGGCGATGCCAGCTCACCTGGCGGTCGTCGCATCGGGGATCTTCAACTTTTTCGGCGTCATGTTTGGTGGACTGGGTGTGGCCTATGCCATTGTCCATCTGCTGCCCATCGACCTGCTGCTTGGGATGGACTCCACCCAAGGGTTGATCATGGTCTTCTCCTTGCTGTTTTCCGCCATCGTGTGGAACCTGGGCACCTGGTTCTTCGGGATCCCGGCCTCCAGTTCACATACCTTGATCGGTTCCATTCTGGGGGTAGGCGGCGCCTATGCCTGGATCACCCATAAACCGGTGACAGAAGGGATCAACGTGGGCAAAGCGATCGACATCATGCTTTCCCTCATCATCTCTCCCACCATAGGTTTCATCATCGCGGCGCTGCTGCTGCTGGCGATGAAGCGCATCTGGACCAGCAACAAGATCCACAAAACGCCGGAAGAGCGTCAGCTGGTCGATGGCAAGAAGCACCCGCCGTTCTGGGCGCGTCTGACCCTGGTGGCCTCGGCCATGGGCGTCAGCTTCGTGCACGGCTCCAACGATGGCCAGAAGGGAATCGGTCTGGTGATGCTGGTGCTGATCTGTATGGCGCCAGCCTATTTCGCACTGGACATGAACAGCCGCGCCTATGATCTGGACCGGACCCAGGATGCCAACCAGCGCATCATGGAGATCTACCAGCGCAACCAGTCCGCCCTCTCGGACGTCATCAACTTTTCTGCACCGGCAACGGCTCAGGAAGAGCTGATGACCCACTGCTCCGCCGATGGCGTGCTGCAGGCGATGGCCACTCTGGATGCCCGTCTGGGTGCCGTGCGAACTTATGATCAGATGAGCCTGACCGACCGCCGCGAAGTGCGTCGTCTGCTGCTCTGTATCGATGACACCGCCCGCAAGGCTGCCAAGCTGCCGCTGCCAGCCAAGGAGCTGACTGATCTGGCCAAATGGCGCAAGGATCTGACCGCGACCGCTGAATACGCACCGACCTGGGTGATCGTCTCCATCGCGCTGGCGCTGGGTTGCGGCACCATGGTGGGCTGGCGTCGTATCGTTCATACCGTGGGCGAGAAGATCGGCACCACCGGCATGACCTACAGCCAGGGCATTGCGGCCCAGATCACGGCTGCAACCTCCATCGGGGTCGCCAGTCTGACCGGTATGCCGGTGTCCACCACCCACATCCTCTCTTCTGCGGTGGCGGGTACCATGATTGCCAACAAATCCGGCCTGCAGAGCCAGACCATCAAGACCATCCTGATGGCCTGGGTGTTGACTTTGCCGTTGACCATGCTGCTCTCCGGCGGCCTGTTCATCGTCAGCCATCATCTGTTTGGCTAAATGCCAATACCATATTCGATAAAGGGCCTGCGGGCCCTTTTTTGTGTTTCATGTCCCCTCCTGAATACGGTGTCCCGTCCTGAATATGGTTTACACCTTTCCCCCCAATACATGGAGAACCCGATGGGACAAGGGGTGAAACGGACACAGCGCGATTACTCACTGACTTTTAAACTGGCACTGGTCGAGCAGATTGAAAAAGGCGAGCTCAG